>JAOABU010000048.1 GCA_026418195.1 Spirochaetota bacterium
AGCCAAGGGTCACGAGGAAAATAGTAGATTTCATGGATTATTCACTCCATTGAGGGGCACCCCACCCTCTGGAGTAAAACGATGGTGTTAATTAAATATAGCGCATACTATTCTTAAATTCCATCACCAGAGCAAGGATTATAAAAGTTCTTATCCTCGAGATCGCGTTCCTAACCCTTTCTCGAACCAGGTGAACAAGGCCTTGATGCGGTTGTAGAAGGACTCGGTACGGGTCTTCTCCAACCCGAGAAAGCGGGGGCTCTTGGCGACCATACACCCGTAGAACACGATCCCCTCCTCTGCGGGAACGACGAGAAGGTGGATCTGCATATTCCCTGGATCCGCTACGGTAAAAAAGGAATACTTCATCGGAGTAAGGTTCGTAATCGATATGGAGAGTTCTTCTCCCTTGGACCGGTACTTCCATTGGGTAATATTCTTCCCAAAGGTAAGATCCTCTTGAAACACGAAAAGTACTTGTTCGGTCGGTAAAAGGTTCACTTTGGGATCTGGTATCGGAGTAGGATCTTCAGGACTTCGGATCACGTAGGATTCCGCAAAGAGAGTACGCATCCTTCCCCGACTCGCCGAATAGTACTGAAGTCCTTTCATCGTGCTGACCGATAGGAGGAGGTTGTATACGGTAAGGAGGGAATCGCGATCCCCTCGCTGTTCCGAGCTAGACGGAACAAGCGACCCTGCTGCGGTATAGGAGAGTAGGTGCATGGACTCTACCCCGATCACCGTCTCAACCTTCTCGATCTCTTTTAGCAGATCAACTCCGAGACGATCCTTCGGCATCCAACGAGGGGGGATGGATTCAAAGTAGTACCGGGTTACCTCTCCTTTGGTACGAAGATCGGTTCGTTCTTCCTCCGATAACGCAGGAAATAGAACTGATATGGGTTTTTTGCTCGCTCCATCCTGAGCCATGAGAGAAATCATGGGCATGATCAGGATCCATAAAACGAAAAAGACGATTGGAGACTTTCGCAGGTATTGATTCATCATCCGATATCCCCTCTATACTTCTATTCCCCGCTGGAACACCACCACGTTCATTCCTGGAAACTCTTTCCGGAACTCCTCTTCCAGAAGACGATGTACGGTTTCTCTCAGACCTGCAGTGATGATTCCGCACATGGCGCAGGTGAACCGGGGGGGGTTGATATCGGTTTCCACTTCCAGTTTGTTGAAGGGTTCCAAGTACCGCACATGGGTGACCCATCCTAGATCCTTTACACTCAATAGACTTTCCGGGTCCCGAACCCTCGAGAGTATTCTATCTACCTTATTCTGGAAACTTTCTTTCATCCCGGTTTCCATCCTGTTCTATCTATAAAAATGCTATATAATGAAAGGAAAATCAATTCTTTCTGTAAAAGGATCTGAACATGAATTGTGTAAAAAACTGTGTTTCTTTTCTGGTTGTTCTATGTACGGTTTCCTTTTCCCTTTTTGCTCAGCCCTCAAAACCTGAGGCCTCCAGATATCCCTCAGGACCTTTTTCAGATTCCCTACCCCTTCGGCGAGTGGTCCTCTATTCCAACGGTACAACCTATTTCGAACGAGAAGTTCAGGTATCGGGATCGGGCGGGGTGGATCTGTACTTTCGGTCATCCGATATCGATGACCTTCTAAAAAGCCTCGTGATCCTGGATCCTGGTCGCGACATTCCTCCTTCCGTTTCCTACGGTTCTCGGGACCCTCTGGATAGGATCCTTAAAAGCTTTTCCATTGACCTTTCCAGGAATCCCACCCTGGCGTCCCTTTTGTTGCAAGCTCGAGGAGAAGGGGTTGAGTTGTGGGCTGGAGAACGAATCCAGGGAACCCTCATGGGAACCGAAACCCGTGCCGGAGGAGGAGCCCCGTTGGGGGAAGGCTCAGAGGAAGCTGCAGGGGACACCTCGTATCCTCCAACCCTCTATGTCCAGATCCTCTCCGATCAGGGGATGAAAAGTATCCCCTATGAACGCATTACTACCTTTCGCTTTCTAAACCCGAACCTGATGGAGGAACTTGCTCAGGCCCTGCGCTATATTCGGGAGAACCGGAATACGGACAAGAAACGGGTTACTCTATCCTACTCTGGTTCCGGCAACCGGGTCCTTCGAGTAGGGTACATTCTGGAAAGTCCCGTGTGGAAAACCGCTTTTCGCTTGGTACTGGGGGAGGGACAGAAACACCTGCTACAGGGATGGGGAATTGTGGAGAACTCTACCGATGAAGACTGGAAAGAGGTACGGATGGATCTTGTGTCTGGACAACCCATCAGTTTCACCATGAACTTGTACGAGCCCATCTACAATCCAAGGCCGAAAGTCCCTTACACTGTGGAGCGCCAACTACCCCCGCCCGTGTACTCATCAGGGGTTGCCCCCGCCCCTGCAGCTTCTCCGGAAACCTCTTCCCCTTCCCTCAAACGATCTAAAGCGAATCTAGCGAGTGAAGCCATGGCAGACAAATCCCTCGCCTCATCCCTCCGGGAAGAAGGGAAACCCGCTTCGGAAGCCGAAGGATTCCTCAGTCCCGAAGTATTGGGAACCTCTTCGATGGCAGAAGCTTCTTCCGTGGGTCAGTTCATTCGGTACACCCTTCAGGATCCCGTGACGATCCCTCGTCGACAGGCAGCTCTTCTACCCATCTTGAATGCATCCATCGAAGGGGAGAGAGTTTCCATCTATAACGAAGGGACTAACCGGAAACGCCCCTTACGAGGCATCTGGATTCGGAACACCACAGGGCTCGCTTTAATGGGAGGGCCCATGACCGTGTTCGAGGCTGGTCAGTACGCCGGGGACGCACGGATCGATACTGTCAGTGCGGGGGATCGAAGGCTCCTGAGTTACGCGGTTGACCTGGACATGGAGGTCCTGTTTCTCGACAATAGCCTTCCAGAAACGATCACTAGAATCAGGATCAATAAAGGGAATCTTCTGGTTTCCAAAATCCAGCGGAAGGAACGAACTTATACATTAGTGAACCGAGGAAATACCCCTCGAACGTTGTTGATTGAGCATCCTACATCTGCTGGTTATACACTGATCGAACCTGCTTCGTTCGAGGAACGCACCGAAGCGTATTACCGATTCCGTAAAGAAGTCCCAGCTCAAGCTCGAAGCGGCCTGGAGTTTCGGGTAATCGAAGAAAAACCTCTGGAAAGCACCGTAGCGCTATCTACCCTACAGTCGGAGGGTATCCTGTTCTACCTCAATCAGCGATCCCTGAACGAGAAGGTGCGGGAAGCCCTTTCCAAGGTTCTTTCCCTGCGAAATGAGCTATCCCAGGCTTCCAGGACTCGTGGAGAATTAGAAAACCAGATAGCCCAGATTACTCGAGACCAGGAACGGATTCGCAGTAACATGGGGGTGTTGGACCGAACTTCCAGCTTGTACCAGCGGTACCTAAAAACCTTAGGCGAACAGGAAGACACCCTAGCCGAGGCACAGCAGAAACTTTCTGATGCAAGAAAGCAGGAGGCCCTCAAACGAAAAGCACTGGAAGATTCCCTTGCAACTCTCGAAGTGGAGTGAGGAGGCTAACGGTCATTCCGGTAGATCCAACTGGGAAAAGGACCGACTTTGAGAACCTGACATGAAACGCTCTGTGACCCGTCATTCGAAAGGTCCGGTAGTATATATCTATCTTCTGTCCCTCTGTTTGGGTTGTATGGGACAAGAAGAAAGCAATGCTCAG
Organism: Spirochaetota bacterium; assembly: GCA_026418195.1. Classification (GTDB taxonomy): domain Bacteria; phylum Spirochaetota; class Spirochaetia; order DTKZ01; family DTKZ01; genus DTKZ01. Next base: position 3,697 of record JAOABU010000048.1, read on the forward strand.
GAATCCAACATTCCATCGACTTCATCGCAGAACATTGTCATTCGCGTGGTGGACTCAGAACTGAAAGAGCCTCTTGTGGGGGTCCGGGTATACGATCCAGCCTCTGGGATCACTCTAACCACTGACTTAAAAGGGAGCGTGACATTTCAAGTGCAGCCCCCACTTCTCGTGTTCTCCCTGCCTGGCTATGAAGAAAAACGGCTTTCCCTGCGAGAAAGACCCATCGAGAGGGAAATCGAGGTCTCTTTACGAGTGTCGAGCGTCCTCGAAGGGGAAGAACTCGTCATAGAGGCTCCCTCGTTAGGGAAATCGGATGAACAGGTTGGTGTTTCAATCGTTGTGGACAAGGAGATGGTGAAACATACTGCTCAGATCGGCATCATGGAAGACGTACTGAATACGGTCCGTATCCTCCCTGGAGTAATCTATGCGGGTAGGTATACCCCTAGTCTTTCTGTCCGGGGAGGAGAACCCGGTGGACTGACTCATGTGTTGGATGGAGCTCTTATAAAATACCCGTACCATTGGGGAGGGATGGTATCGATCTTCAACCCAAGGATTGTGGATTCCGTAAAATTATCGGCAGGGATTTTTCCCGTAGAGTATGGACAGGCCACCAGTGGTCTGCTGGACATCAATCTGGTCACCCCAAACGATGGCCTCAAATGGGAAGTAGGGACTTCTATCTCGACCTTGGAGGGGTACGGCCAGATACCTCTGATGAAGAACAACCGAGCGGGGTTACTGGTCGGTAGCCGGATTACTCATTACGATCTGGTCTTCGCCCTTACTGGTAATTTTCTTGAGGATCAAGGACTCACTTTTTCCCGAGTGCCTTACATCTACGATTTTTACTTGAAAGGTTTTTACCAACCTAACAAAGAACTTTCTTTCCAATTCAACGGATTTGTAGGTCAGGATGGAATCGGGGTCAAAGCTCTGGAACCAGACATAGATCTATCCAGAGAGATCCAGAATACCTTCGACTTCGAATGGACCAATTGGGACGCTTTTCTCCATGGGACCATCCAATGGCTTCCAGGAGATCGAGTCGCTATGCGAATGTTATTGGGATACGAAAATTGGGTATCCCAAGTGGAAGGAAGGTTCCTGGAAAAGGGCAGTCGGTTCTACTCCGATGCTTTTATCGATCGTTTCGGGTCTGTTCTGGGTGTTCAAAAGGGAGATTTCTTTTCCGTCGATGCAGAGAGTGATTTCACCACCTCGACCACCCTCCACCACATACAGCTCAGACTGGATGCGAACTACCTCTGGAACGATAGGCTCACCCTTAAAGCAGGTGGCGGCGCCTACCTTTCCCTGTTCCGGTACGACTCATTGGGGGACCTCTGGGGGATTTCCTATCTCTCGGATGGAACCCCCGTGTATCGAAAGGATTCGTATTCCTCCCGTGCAGAGGACAACAATATTTGGGTAAGTTTCGCCTACCTTGGAGGTACTTGGGCATGGATACCAAGCCGTCTTACTATCGAAGGAGGGTTACGGATCGATCATGGATACTTCCAGGGGGAAGAATCCTTCACCCTCAACACTGCACCGGTTCTTGGTCCCCGCCTCCTGGCTTTTTTTACTCCCTCGGAGGCGATTCCCCTGACACTAAGCGCAGGCAGTGGCATTTTTTCCAAAGTTCCCTTCGAAAGCCTTCTGCTTACACGGGACATGGGGCTTTCCGATTACGATGTAAAAATACCTAAAAGCTTTATTTCTGTTTTAGGAGGAGAAATCCAATGGGAACAAGGGTTCCGATTCAAAATCGAAACTTACTACAAGTACCTGTATGACCGATTCTACTTCAACATGGTACCTTCAACCACGATTGGCAGTAGCCGGGAATTGAAGGTTCGAGCCCACAACGATGGTATCGGTCATGCAGGAGGATTCGATATCCTGTTGGATCAACGAACGTCTCGGCACATGGATGGGATGGTGAGCTACTCTTTTATCGTGGCCCGATATAAAAATCCCACAACCGATGGCATCGAGGAAGAAAACCCAACCGAACCGCGAGGAAGATGGTACTACCCTACGTTCCATCGGTTCCATAGTCTAAACATCCTGGTGAACTACAAACCTAGCACCTGGTTTACCCTCACTACCCGACTTTCCTTTGCTTCAGGCACCCCTCTACCTCGGTTTGGAGATAAGGAGATGTTTTTTGCTCGTTTCGAGAATAAGGATGGATCCTCCACGCTGGCCGAACTGTACACCCGTAAGTCCTACTATGACGATTTAAACAGACATTCTTGGATCCTTCCGCTAGATGTAAAGGCAACCTTCCATTTTTACCGATCAGGGTCCAAAGTGTACCATGAACTGTATTTGGGAGCAGAGGATATCCTTTCGCCCCTATATACGAAACTGATGAATAGGAGGGGAGCCGTCACTACCGATCGGTACACAGGGGAAGATACGGATTCACCCGAAGCACAATTCAGTTTCCCCGTGGTGAGCATCGGCTACCGAGCGTCCTATTAGAGGGTATCCGGGGAGTAAAAAGGGCATTGCACATGGGCAGAACAAGAAAATCGAGAATGGCGTTAGGGTTCGGGGGCCTACTGTGTACCGTTGTACTCCTTCTTTCTTGTACAACCTTATTCTCTACTAGTATCGTGTTCCGAGATTCGGAAAATTGGATTCAGATCCAGAAAGCTCCTGAAGCCCAGAACAGGTATTCCCATTGGTTCTTAGGGCTAACCTCTAATGGTCGGGGGCCTGCCCTGTCCCTGAACGTTTCCACAAGAGGCCTCGAGGCCCTGTTAGGGGAAGTAGAACTTACCTCGCCCCTCCTGCCTGCCCTTCAGTTTCGTGGAACCCTGTCCCTTTACGGACCTGCAGAACTCCTTTTACAGATCCACTCAGTTCGGATCTTTGATAACTGGAACAATGGCTGGACAGAAGGAGAGGCAGAAGGGTTTGGAACGATCCTTTTCAGGCGAGAGTATCTTCGATGGTGGGGCACTCTTCGGGACCGGCTGGGAATCGGAAAAGTAAGATCTGGCGAGGTACGGTACTTCGATCATTACTATCGGGGTGAAGAAGGGACCCGGCGAGTTCAAGCTCGTATCCAGAGACTCTTGACGAACATCACACAGGGCATGGAAAAACCTTCGATTGAAAGGATCGATTGTGATATGGAGGAAACTCCTGGTCTCTACCTTTCCTTGGTGAGTTTAACCCGGATCAATCAACAACTTGAAACAAAAGACCTTTTGTTTCTTCCTTCTGAAAATTGAAAGGAGATGAATTGTATGCAATTGAGCATGAAAGACTTGTTCCTTCTGGGTGGATGGGCTATGTGGCCCTTACTTGCCTTTTCCATCGTTGCGGTAGCGTTAATTCTGGAACGGACAATTTATCTTTTAGTACACCGGTTGAACGTTCGGAATCTAGAGGAAGGGATTCTCTATGCTCTCAACGAAGGGGATGTGCAAAAGGCAATCCTCCTCTGCAAAAAAGCTCCCAAACGAACAGTAGTCGCTCCGATCTTCCTTGCAGCACTGGAGTCGGTGGATCTGGGAGAACATCGGATCGAACGAGCAATGGAAGCAGCGGCGAGTCGGCAGATTCAAGGGCTAGAAAAAGGGTTTGACCTACTTATTGCCATCGGATCCCTTGCACCAATCACTGGTTTCTTAGGGACCGTGTCGGGTATGATCACCGCTTTTCGAAACATTTCACAAGCAGCGGATGTGAACGCTCAATTAGTGGCAGGGGGCATCTTCGAAGCCCTCATTACCACCGCATACGGGTTGACAATTGCTATAGCTGCTATAGCAGCATACAACATCTTTGTTCATATCGTAGACCGGTTCGCTGCTGCTTTAGAGGATGCGGGAAATGAAATCATCACTTCATTGCTTCGACTGAAACATGGTCCTTCCCTACCAAAGGCGGAGGATATCCGCCTAGCAGAAAACCCTTCGATGCCCCAGACACTTCTTTACCCTTCCCATCTTGTAAATGCACCTGAAGGCGGCGAAGATCCATCCTCCCAGAAAGGAAACCTCACATGAGGATCAGGATTCCTAGGCGAACAGGGGCTGATATCGGAGAATCAGGGACCTTGAGCGATCTGGCATTCCTACTAATCATTTTCTTCATCGTAATTGCAGTATTTAACGTGAATCGAGGATTCCTGCTAGGGTTACCTCGCCCCGATTCCAAGCGAGTGGTACAGAGGCAGGACCTCCTCCAGGCAGATCTGGCACGGGATGGCTCTATCCGGGTGGAAGGGCGCGTGATGAGCCTTTCCGAACTTTCTACCCGACTCCGCGAGACCCGTAGACTCAGGCCTAACATGACCTTCGCTTTGCGGATCGATCCAGACACCCCCTACCAACGCGTTGTGGATATGATCGATCTGGTGCGCAGGCTGGACATCGACAACTTTTCCTTCAGCATGGGAAACCTTTCAGCTTTGGGGGATAAGGAATGAGGGTCCAGCGAAAGAAGCGCAGGCGTCCGATTGTACCCATCAGCGCCATGTCGGACATCGCCTTCCTCCTTCTCATCTTCATCATGCTGATTAGCCTGATCAACTATCGTCGGGAGATCCCTATCCAGTACCCAGAGGCGGAGAAACTGGAAACCACCCAAAGCGAGAAAAACCTGGAAATTTGGGTTGATCGGTCAGGAGGACTCTACGTGCAGGGGGTCCGGTATGACCGTAGCGGGATTGAGGGAATTGTAGCCGAGGGAATCATGCGCAACCCTTCACTCCGGATTCACATCCTGGCGGATCGAGACACTCCCTATAAAAACGTGCATACGGTGATGGAAATCCTGCAAACCCTGCAGCACCGGGTAGTATCCTTAGTAGTACGGGACAGGAGGGCAGAATGAAGACATCCGCCCTGTCCTGGATTTCCCTAGCTATCGCCCTGCTCCTGCACCTCTGCCTGCTCTTATATTTCCAAATCCCTGCGGGAGAAGGGGAGACAAAGGAAGACCCTGCCGTATTCAAGCTGGTGGATGTAGAACTCTACACTCCCCCCCCCCAACCCCTACCCACTCAGCCTCCACCGCCGTCGTCCCTCCCCTCCCAAGAGCAAGTTCAGGTTCCCCCGCAGGATACAGTGACGGAACGGGTAGAGGAAACGGAGAAGCAAGGGGTAGAACTCCCCGCTCCCCCTTCGCCGCTTTCTCCTCCGCCAACGGTTTCTAGCCCAATTGCCGTTCCTTCCCCAGCGCCGGAGATTGAATACCTTCCCCAGCATAAGATCTCCATTCCCCCTAGAATTCCGGTGGATCAGGTGCTACGGAAAATCGTGTATCCCCCTCAAGCGAACCTACAGAGAATCGAAGGGGTAGTGTATTTAGAACTTTACATAGACCGGGAAGGGGTGATCCGAAAGATCGAAGTTTTAAAGGATCCGGGGTATGGGTTCGCGGAAGCTGCGGTAAAAGCATTCGAAGGAGTGCGGTGCCAACCCGCAGAAGCGAACGGGGTACCTGTAGCGGTGCGGTACCGGTACCCCATTCGGTTCAAATTACGATGAAACATCCTCGGATATATGTATCATTTGCTTGGCGTTCTCAGCCATGCGTTTTACCAGATCCATCGTTAACTGTTTTTCCGACGGGGTGAATCCCCGGAATAGGGTTTCCTGCCATTCCAGGAGAACCTTGTCGAGGATGGCTCCCATCTTTTTCCCTTTGTCCGTGACAAATAGTTTGTATGCTCGCCGGTCTTTCAAATCTACCATCCGATGGATAAACCCAGACGCTTCTAACGCTTTTATTGCTTTTGCCGTGGTACCCTTGTCGATCACCAGGTGTTCGGCAATGGCATCCTGACTGTTCCCTGGATGACGGGAGACGGCCAGCAAGAAAGGGTGATGGCCAACAGCTAATCCAAAAGGCTGCAACTTTCTAGCAATGTACATGTGACTGTACCGGTACAGAATGGACACAAATCGTAAAATGGTAGGCTCCCGTCTCTTCATTTCAAGCTCCTATCCTGAGGTTCCCTTCCTTGTTCTACCAGGGATCGCAAGGTGCTTCGGGTAAGCCCAAGGGCGAGCCCGAAAGTGACGAGATCGGCAAATGCCTGACTGATCTGGATTCCTGTAAGTCCAAAAAGTCGAGAGAAAAGGAGGATGGATGGGATAAATACCAAGCCCTGCCGGGAGAGGGCTAGTACCATCGCTCGTTCCGGTTTTCCAATGTACTGAAACATCATATTGGAAATGATAATATAGGCGGATAGTGGAAGGGAGACGCTCTGCATTCGTAAGGCAAAGGTTCCGATTCGAACGACTTCAGGATCGTTTCGAAAGAGACGGATGATTTCTGGCGCGAAGACTCCTGCGATCAAAGCGAATGCAGAAAGGAAAGTAGCCCCCGTTCGTACGGAGAACCAGAACGCTTCATAGACACGATCCTTTCTACCCGCTGTAAAGTTGAAGGCCGCTACTGGTTGGAACCCCTGCCCGAACCCCAACATGATGGAATTGATGAACATGATGATCCTGGTTACCACTGACATTCCTGCTACGGCTGCATCCCCATAGGAACTGGCAGCGCTATTCAGAACGATGGTAGCGAGACTCATCGCACCTTGTCGGAACAGGGTCGGTAATCCTGAACGAACGATTTCCAGATACAGAGCACGATCGAGTTTCATCGCAAAAGGCTGTATCCGCAGAGTACTCCGTTTCTGTACATAATGAGAAAGGAGGATCAGAAATCCCACGAACTGACTAAAGATAGTGGCAATGGCAGCTCCTGCAATCCCCATTTTAAAAACGAACATAAAAAGAGGATCCAGAGCGATATTCAAGATGGCTCCGCTGGCGATCCCCATCATTCCCAAGAAGGCGCTTCCCTCTGATCGGAGATTCACATTCATTACAAAGGAAGCGGCCATGTACGGAGCTCCAAGGAGAATGTATTGAGCGTAGGCTGTTGCATAGGGAAGGATCGTATCGGTAGACCCCATGAGTCGCATCAGTGGGGAGAGAAATAGTTCTCCCACGATGGTCAACCCTAATCCTAGGAGCAGAGCAGTAAAGAAGGAAATGCTCATCACTCGACTTGCCCGTTCGTTCTCCTTTGCTCCCAATAAACGAGCCACATAACTGCCAGAACCGACTCCGAGACTCATGCCAATTACCTGTATGATGGTCATGAGGGAGAACACGATACCCACTGCTCCCGTAGCACTCGTATTGATCCTACCCACGAAGTAGGTATCTACCATGTTGTAAAGAGCAGTGACGAGCATACTGATGATCGTCGGGATCGCTAATGACGGAATCAGTTTGGTAACCGGTTCCGTGGTCATGCGATGATGTCGTTCTAAGGGTTCATTCCGTACTTTTAGTTGCATATGCAACTAATATAGCAAGTTCCATTCATCTGGACAAGTTGATGGGTTCAGCATCATGTTTGGGGTCTCTCCATATCCTGAAGGGTGATCTCCGGATGATGATACCGTTTCTTCCCCATCGTTCGCTTTCCATACTGGATTGCCTCAGCAGGGCACCATTGAATGCAGGCGTAACACTGCTCGCAATGGTTAAGCCAGATGGGAGAACCGTTTTCTAATCGAATGTTCCCTACAGGACAAATTCGCTCGCACCACCCACAAGAAGTACAACTGTCCTGAACAATGAAGTATTTGTCCATAGAAGACGCATGGGAAGAAAAAAAGCCATTGAACCCCGACAACAGAAGGTTCTGCCATAGAGGCCCTTTTTCAACTGGCAGGCTCGACCGATCTATCATTACACGAGCAACCCGATTCAATTTTTCCTCCGCTTCTCGAAAACAGATGCGCTGATCTTCTACTGACTCTGCTCCTCCGAATGGTAGATAGTTCGAGGGCATTCGGATGGAAAAGCCCGCTGAGAGGATCATTCCTTTCTTCCTCATCTCCCGAAAAAGCTGTACCAAAGTATTCGCTACTTGCCCGGCATTCACCGCTATAGCGTAGTAGGAACCTGCGCCCCGTACCAAATCCAAAGACCGTTTGATCATCGAAGGCACTCCCCATGCATGAACAGGGAACACCAATCCTACTGTCATTTGGTCATCCAACCCTAAGGTAGTTTCCAGGCTCGAAAGAGGAAGAATGCTCACCCAACTACCAGAAGATTGACTCCTTAGATTTTCTCCTAGCTTTCGGGCGACCCAAAGGGAGTTACCTGTCCCCGTGAAATAGAAAATCGAAAAGTTCATAAACATACCTTATTCATTTTACTGATTCATTGCTATAGTAAGAGTATGTACACCACGGGGCTGAGAAGGTTGGATACCCTCCTGCAGGGAATCCTTCCGGGTGACAATGTAGTATGGACGATTTCAAACATAGGGGAATATCAAAAGTTTGTCCTTCCCTTTGCGAAAGCGGCTCAGAAAGTAGGGAAAAAAGTGACGTATTTTCGTTTTGCCGATCATCCAACTCTTCTACA
>JAOABU010000060.1 GCA_026418195.1 Spirochaetota bacterium
CTTCCGTTTCTGGATTACATCGAATACAGCTAATCCTTCCTTCTTCGCCCATTCCTCTCCTGTGATCCGGTAGTAGGCAGCAAAAGCAGCTAACACGAAATAATCGGAAAATAGGTTATACGGAACCACCAAAGGCCGACCCCAACGATCCAGAGCGAAGTAGTACCCTTCCTCGGTACGGGCATGACGATAGAGGAACTCCGCTCCAAGGCGCGCTAATTCGATCCATCGACTTTTCTTCTCGGGAAACCGTTCCCCATACCGATAGGCTAGTTCCGCGAAGGTCCACACCTCTCTTGCCTGCATCCAGGTGAACTTATCCGTGTCAAACACCGTACCATCCCTAGCCAAACAGGTGAAGTATCCTCCTGCCTCCCTATCAGGTGAATATCTTTCCCAGAAAGGGACGATTTGATGGAACAGTTCCATCTCATACCGTTCCCGGACTTGCCGTAATTCCTGGTTCGAAACTTGTGTTTCGCTACTCTTTGCCTTTTCTTGGCCCATGGTTCGCCACTCCTGTCACCTATTTCACCGCTCCTGCAGTCATCCCTCGAATGAAGTAGTTGGACATTAAGAGGTAGAGGATCAGCATCGGAAGAATCGATATGGAAAGACCGCTAAATAGAAGGCTCCAGTTGGTGCTGTACTGTCCAAAGAAGGAGGATAGTCCAACAGGGAGGGTCTTCAGCCGGTCGCTCTGGATAAACACTAGGGGAAAGAAAAAGTCATTCCATATAGGTACCGCGTTGTAGATGGTTACCAAGGCAATGGCAGGAGCCGAAACAGGCATCACGATTCGGGAATAGATGGCAAGGTCGCTACATCCGTCCATTCGGGCCGCATACTCTAACTCTTTCGGCACCGTTTTCATGAATCCCGAGAGGATGAATACGGTCGAAGGAAGCGCCATGGCAATGAAGATCAGGATGATAGACAGATGCCGATCCATCAGGCCGAGATTTTTAACCAGGATGAATAGGGGGATGATGGCTGCTTTCAAGGGGAGCATAATCCCACTGAGGAATAGGAGGTACAGTAGGAGGGATAGGCGGAATGTATACCGGGAAAGCCCGTACGAAGCCATGGACCCAAAGAGAAGAACGAACATCATGGAAACTGCGGTAACCCAGAGGCTGTTCCCAAAGTATCGATAGAACCCCTTCTCTACCCACACGATCCAGTAGTTCTGCCACTGGGGCACTCTGGGAAATCCAAAGGGGTTTTGAAAGATTTCTCGGGTAGTTTTGAGGGAAGAGACCACCATGTTGAAGAGGGGATAGAAAATAACCGCCACGTACATCACCATTACAAGATGGAAGATGAATAGAATAAGATTCTTTCCCCAGTGGGTAGTACTGTACCGTAGATCCGTGTTCATCCGCTTCCCCTCTTCAAAGTTCTACCTCCCGCCCACGGCTGATCGCAATAAAGCCAGCGGAAGCGAGAAAGGTGAGAAGGTAGATCACCACGCCAATGGCGCTCCCGATTCCAATTTCCGGGTTCCCCGAATCCACCGACCCAAAAGCAGTACGGTAGAACAGGGTACCGATAGTATCGGTGGAATAGTTGGGGGATCCATCCAACCCCGTCATGGTGTAGATCTGCTCGAACACATTCAGGCTCCCGATGAGGGTCAACACAGTGATCACTGTTAGGGCCGGCACAATGAGGGGCAGAACAATACGGGAAAACACATGGATTTCCCGTGCTCCGTCCAGGTAAGCCGCTTCCAGACAGTCCAAAGGGATAGCATCGATGGCAGCGAGAAAAACCAGAGAAGGGAATCCCACCCATCTCCAAATATTCACGGCAATAATGGAGAATGTAGCCATCGACTCCTCTCCTAACCAAGCCCGGCTGTACGACTCTAACCCAACGAGTTTCAAAAAAGCATTCACCCATCCATTGGGTTTCAGGTACAGACCCCAGAGGAAACCAACCGCCACGATGGAGAAGAGCACCGGGATGAAGAAGGTCCGTCGAAAGAATCCATAGCCGGGAATCCGTCGACTTAATAGGTACCCGAATACTAGACCCAGGGTATTCTGTACTACCATGGTTACCAGAAACCACTTAGCATTGTTCTGTAAGGCATTGAAAAACCGTTCTCGATAGGGAGAGGTGAAAAAGATTCTCCGAAAGTTCCCAAACCCCACCCACTCCCCTCGGATTAACTGGTTCCAACTGAACAGGCTGTTGAAGAGAGAAAGGAACAAGGGTAGGAGGATAAACACGGCCACGATCACAAGACCAGGCAATACGAAGAAAGTAATCCATAGCCTTTTCTGTAACTCTCTCCTTAGAAGCATGCCCCTATCCTCCTACCTAGCCCTCCCAGGTTTCGAAAGAATCCATCTATCCCTTCCATGTACCCGGGATTTTTCATGGAGCCTATCTCCTGAAGTCTTTCCTTCAGATAGGCGTTCCTCTTATTTCTGGAACGGCTTATAGTAGGTAGCGATCCCTTCCTGAATCTGCTTGCACACCTCGGCAGCGGTGAGCTTGCCCGCAAACATCCCCTGCAAAGCTGCCTGTGCTAAGGAGGATCCTGTAGGTTGCTGGTAGCGGAACCCTACTAGGAATATGTAAGGAGTGCTGTACTTTTGAACCGACAGTACTTTGGCAATGAAAGGATTCGCAGTTGGATCGATACCCGGCACTTGGGACACCTGTTTCAGTTCTTTAATGAAAGCTTCACCCGTAGTTTTACTGGCAAAGAAGCGCAGGAGTTTGGCTGCTTCTGCCTTCCTTGAGGAAGCGGCATTCATGCTGAAGTTCCCATCCGCATAGGTAGACACATAGTTAGGATCCCCTTCCTTAGCTGCCGGTCCCGGAAAGAAATCGTACTGCAGATCTGAATTCTGGGAAGAGAAGTACCCTGCTTCGAAGGATCCTCCAATAAAATGCCCTGCTTGCTCGTTTATGAAGGCTGCCTGCATGTCCGTGTAACTCACACCCATGTACATGGAGGGCATATAGGGAATCAGGTCCCGAAGCTTATCAATGGCCTGCACGAACTTTGGATCCAGGAAATTGGTTTCTCCTTTGATCACCTTATTGAAAAAATCGTTAGCCCCATAGAAGTTTGGTGATAGCGCTCCCATCATCACTTCCAAGGTCCACCCATCCTTCGCTCCATTAGCCAGGGGTTGTATTCCCGCCTTCTTCATTGCTTCCAGGTTGGCCAGGAACTTGTCCCAGGTGGCGGGAACGCTCAAACCTAATTTCTGATACATCTTCTTGTTGTAGTAGACGAACAGGGTTTGACTGGCAAAGGGGACTCCGTAAATCTTCCCATCCTTGATGGAGGTAGCACCCCTACGGGCCGATTCTGAAAAGTCCTTCAGCTCAGGAACCCAATTCTCCAACGGTTCCATATACCCCGATTGGGCAAAGGTTTCCAAACCGCCGTAAGCCCGGCTCTGGAATACATCGGGTCCAGATTTTCCACTGAGGGCCGCAGAAAGGATCGTGTTGTATTCAGTATTCTTATGGGCGGTTTGTACCACCTGAATACCCGGATTCTGTTGTTGGAAGATCCCGATCAGCTTGTTGTACACAGCCACATCTTCCGGCCTCCAGGTCCAGAACTGGATGACCACAGGAGCAGCACTCACGGCAGGAGAACCTTTAGGTGAGACCTCTGACTTCTGCTCCTTCGCTCCCCCCGCAAAGAGGGGCAAGGAAAACAATAGAATTAGCGCCGCTATCCCATGCGATCGTTTCAGCATACAGACCTCCTTGGATAATTGAAATAAAATTTCACTAATCTCAGTTTATATGCCGTTTTTTCCCCTTGTCAAGAAGAATTGTTTCAAATATGCTGACAGGTAGGAGGGTACTGTATGGGAGTGGATGCGCTTACGAGGCTGGAGAAAATTCCCACACGGATCTGCAAGACTTCGAAAGAAGCCGTCCAGTGGGTTGCATATGAGATCGCTCAGTTGATCCGAACACGTAGCCAGGAAAGAAAACCCTGCGTTTTGGGACTCGCTACGGGGTCCACACCGCGAGGGATCTACGAGGAATTGATCCGTATCCACCGGGAAGAACATCTTTCCTTTTCCAATGTTCATACCTTTAACCTAGACGAGTACTATCCCATCCGGCGGGACGACCCGCAGAGTTACTGGCACTTTATGCACCAATACTTTTTCCAACACGTCGACATCCCTGCTTCTCATATCCACCTTTTGAATGGGGAGATCCCTGTCCCTGAGGTCCAGGCTCACTGTGAAGAGTACGAACAGGAAATAGATGGATTAGGGGGTATTGATATCCAGATCTTGGGAATCGGTCGCTCAGGTCACATTGGGTTCAACGAACCAGGGTCCTCCCGTACTAGTCGCACCCGATTGATCCACCTGGATAAGATTACTCGCATCGACGCGTCCAGCGATTTTTTCGGCGAAGAGTACGTACCTCGGCGAGCATTGACCATGGGGATCGATACAATTCTCAAGGCTCGTAAAATTTTTCTCCTTGCCTTTGGAGAACACAAAGCGGAAATCATCGCAAAAGCTATAGAAGGGCCCATTACTCCAAACGTACCTGCCAGTTTTCTTCAGGAACATCCCAACACTCTGATCCTCCTCGATCCATCTGCTTCCGCTCGCTTGACGAGAGTCCAATCCCCCTGGCTACTGGGTGACATTCCATGGGACTTCCCCACCATTCGGAAGGCTGTGATTTGGTTGGCTCGCCAAGTGGACAAGCCGATCCTCAAACTCACCGATGAGGACTACAATGAGCACGGTTTACAGGGGTTATTGGCAGATCGGGGTCCGGCATACGATATCAATATCGAGGTCTTTCGATCCCTCCAAGAAACTATAACCGGCTGGCCCGGTGGAAAGCCTGCTCCTGCCCGTCGACCCGGCGATCGGCGTCGTACCACAGATGAGATCTTCCCTAAACGAATCTTGGTGTTCTCTCCTCATCCGGACGACGACGTGATCTCCATGGGAGGAACCTTAATTCGGCTGGGACAACAGGGCCATGAAGTGCACACGGTATACCAGACTTCGGGCAGCATCGCTGTATTTGATTCGGATGCTCTCCGTTTCGCACAGTTCGTTGAGGAGTTCAGCTTGCTTTTTGGTATGGACAGCGCTGTATCATCCGCAATCCACAGGAGAATCGAAAAATTTCTACTAGAAAAAAAACCTGGTCAGCCGGATACCAACGACATAATCCTGATCAAGCAACTGATTCGAAAAAGCGAAGCCATCGCAGCTTGCCGGTACTGCGGCATCCCCTTGGATCGAGTCCATTTTCTCAATATGCCCTTCTATGAAACAGGTCGCGTGACCAAACAGCCTCTTTCAGAGAAAGACATATCTCTGATCCTGGAAATCCTTCAAGAAGTCAAACCCCATCAGATTTACGCCGCAGGGGATCTGTCCGACCCTCATGGCACTCATCGGGTCTGTCTTACCGCTCTTCTGCAAGCCTTAAGGAGGGTAAAGGAGGAACCCTGGTACAGTTCCTGCGAAGTTTGGCTCTACCGCGGAGCCTGGCAGGAATGGGGCCCGGAGGAAATCGAAATGGCGGTGCCCCTTTCTCCTCAGGAGCTTTTGAAGAAACGGTACGCCATCTTCAAACATCAATCCCAGAAGGACAAGGCCCTATTCCCCGGGCACGATCAGCGGGAGTTTTGGCAACGGGCAGAACACCGGAACCGGGAAACCGCCCGGCTCTATGACAAATTGGGACTTGCGGAGTATGAAGCGATAGAAGGGTTTGTGCGGACCTCCAGTATACCAGAGCTTTGGGAAGAAACCCCATGAAAGCCAACCTTATTTCTGACTTGTCTTCTCTTAAATAGAAAGGTACCTTTATATAGGAACCCTCTTAGGAGGTTGGATGGAACAGCTAAGCAGAATGGACCACTCTGGTGCATCCGAAACCTGTGAACAAGATGTCGAATAGTAAACACGCTGTTTTAATCATTCGGATCGTTTTTCTAGGAGCACTTATACTGGTAGCCAGGATACTAGTTCCAAGATTGATCGCAAACTTTTCCACCCCCCGCCCTGCCACCCAGAACATTTTCAGTTTGAACCGGGAAAGAAACGATACTAATTCTACTGCTATTTCTTCTAAAGCGAGATTCGAGCCCTTAGTAGGGCCTTGGATTGTGGCCATTCAACCTGGGCATTGGAAAGTTGAAGAGCTTCCAGATGAACTGCGCCGATTGCGGAATAGTACCGGAGCGGAGTATGGCGGCTTACGGGAAGTGGAGGTGAACCTCCGTATAGCATCAATCCTAGCAGAACGGGTGAAAGCGGAAGGTTGGACCTCCCTGCTAGTGCCAGCTACTGTTCCACCCGGTCTACAAGCAGATGCCTTCCTATCCATCCATGCAGATTACGGCAATGGCGAAGAGCGAGAAGGCTATAAGCTTTCCCCTCCTTTTCGAGCTTCCCCCGCTAGTCGTCGACTGGCAGAATCCCTAGAAGACTCTTTTCTGATCGAAAAGGGCCTTTCCCCTGACCCTTGGCATGGTCTGGGCTCTCCACCGAAAAGTCCTACCCCTCCTACGGTAAACATGCGCGGGTATTTTGGGTTCAACTACAGGAGATTCGAACACACGATGAGTCCCTATACCCCTGCGGTATTGCTCGAACTAGGCTACCTTACGAATCCTACCGACCGAGCCCGCCTCACTCGATCCCCTGAAGGGTATGCGGATATCCTGCTCCGGGGACTTCGACAATATTTTAAAGACCATCATCGTCGAACCGAAGAGTTTCTCACCCCTTTGAGTCTCCCGTGGGTATCAGTAGCACCTAATTTGATAGAAGGAGCCTTAATCCGAATCTCCCCTGAACCTAATTCCTCTATTCTCTGGAGTCTCGAACCCGGTACAATCCTATTACCCGTAGACGAGAAAGGAGAGTGGTACGAAGTGTTCGTTCGAGCTCGCTTCGCCACAGGGTGGATCCGCAAGTCCGATACCCGCCTTGCTTCAGATCCCCGTTGGCCCATGCCGGGGGAAGCTCCGAACAACGGTTCAGCAACCGCGCAGTAAAGCAGGTCTAGTATGCTTGTTATCGAATTTAATCCTTCAAGGTACGTAAGGAAACGATATGAATGGTAACTGCAATGGCGATTCCTAAAAGAAAGAGACGCACCCCTAGGTGGGTGGTAGCAACTAGTATTGAATAAAGGATAGTAGTCCAAAGAAAGAGGAGAACCCATACTTTCATGGATCCTGTGATTCCCCTCTGTTCCCTGTAGTTCCGAATGTAGGTTCCTAGTATTCGGTTTCTCATGAGCCAGTTGTAAAACCGACAGGACCCTCGAGCGTAACAGGCAGCGGTACACAGTAAAAAAGGAGTGGTAGGTAAAAGGGGTAGAAACATACCTAAAATCCCTAACCCTAAGGATACTGTTCCTAACAGGATGAACACATACCGACCCATATTCCTCCAATACCTATGAATACACCTTCATTAGGTACTTGAAACCGTAAAAAAAATCAAGGAGTAAGACCTAGTGAGCCTCTTTTCTCTATTGATTCTTTTTATAAATCGATTTATAAGGGACGCATCAATCGAAAGGAGGGCTCATGGCGAAATGTCCGCAAACGGAAAGGACCTAATCATTCGGATGGACAAGGTTTGTATGGCCTATGGGGGTCATCAGGTCTTGTTCGATGTTTCCATGGATGTTGGGAAACGGGAGTTCCTGACGATCCTAGGTCCTAGCGGGTGCGGGAAGACCACCATTCTCAGGCTCCTTGGCGGGTTTGAGACTCCCACTTCTGGTGAAATTTACTTCGAAGGGCAACCTTTTTCTTCGGTACCTCCTTACAAACGTCCCATCAATACGGTATTTCAGAAGTATTCCCTCTTCTCCCATCTCAACGTGTTCGAAAACATTGCGTTTGGATTGAGGATACGAAAACAGCCAGAGACAGTAATAAAGGAAAAAGTAGGCCGCATGCTGGAATTGGTAAACCTGAAGGGTTTCGAGAAGCGAAGCGTGAATTCCCTTAGCGGAGGGCAGCAGCAGCGGGTAGCGATTGCTCGTGCTTTGGTAAACGAACCCAAAGTGCTTCTATTGGACGAGCCATTGGGCGCTCTCGACCTATACCTTCGGAAAGAAATGCAACTGGAACTGAAAAACATGCAGACGAGCCTTGGAATCACTTTCATTTACGTCACTCATGATCAGGAAGAAGCTCTCACCATGTCCGACACGGTAGTTGTGATGAATCAAGGGAGAATCCTGCAGATGGGGACACCGGAAGAGATCTACAATGAGCCGAAGAATGTGTTTATCAGCCGGTTCATCGGCGAAAGTAACATCTTCGAAGGAGTGATGCCGCAGGATGGAGAGGTGATCTTCTGCGGGAAACGCTTTCTCTGCGTGGATAAAGGGTTTTCGCGGGATGAACCCGTGTATGTACTGATTCGACCGGAGGATGTACAAACGGTAGATCCACAGTCCGGGCTCCTGAAGGGAAGAGTGCAATCGGTTGTGTTCAAGGGAGTGCACTACGAAATGATCGTCCGGGAAAACGGCCATCAATGGATGATCCACAGTACGAAAAGTTTGAAGGTAGGTGATGAGATAGGCCTCTATTTCACACCGGAA
>JAOABU010000027.1 GCA_026418195.1 Spirochaetota bacterium
AGATGTGTATAAGAGACAGGTATAGAGGTGAATAGAGTATGGATGATCGAGATTGGAAGATCCTGAAGACTATCGCAGAGGAAAAGAACATAACCCGGGCATCGGAAAAGCTCTATATTTCTCAGCCTGCTCTTTCTTATAGACTGAAAGCGTTAGAGGTAGAGTTTAGGTCACAACTGTTCATACGAACCCCCAAGGGAGTAACATTAACTCCTCAAGGGGAATTTCTACTATCCTATGCGAACGATATGATGCTACAGTTGATGAAAACCAAAGAACGATTGACAAGTATTGGAGACAAAGTGTACGGTCCTCTGAGAATAGGATCTTCCTCGGTCTTTGCAAACAATATTCTTCCAGAACTATTACGAGGATTCCTGGAACTCTATCCAAATGTAGAAATTTTTTTAAAAACCGGTCGGAGTCTCGAAATCAATAGGCTGTTAGAGAAAGAAGAGGTAGTGGTAGCGATCATTCGGGGAGATCAATCCTGGTCGGAATCGAAGTATCTACTATTCAACGACCCCATCTGCCTGGTCTCGAACGACCCTATTCCGATTGCTCTGCTTCCGGAGAAACCTAGAATCATCTATCAAACGGATTCTACCCTGCAAAACGTGATCGATACCTGGTGGCGGGAAACCTTTAATCGGCCTTCCTTCATTAGCATGGTCGTGGACTCCATGGACACATGCAAACGCATGGTGTCACAGGGTCTGGGATGGTCGATCCTTCCTCATATTACTCTATATGAAAACGATCGTCTTTATATCAAAGAATTGTTCTGGGCTGATGGTACTCCAGTGATACGGCCTACCTGGGTATGTTATCCAAATTACGCCATCGAGCTTCCTTCGGTTAGAGCTTTCGTGAATTACATTAAAGATTACTTCAAATTAAAAGCTGGGATAGGATAATCCTCACACTTCCTGATTGATCAGTGGAATGAGGAGGAGGATCTTTGTTCCTTTCGTTCCACTGATTTCTACGGAACCCCCTAAATAGGAGCACCGCTCTCGAATCCCAAGGATCCCAAAGGACTCCTCATTCTCTATCTCTTCAGGACGGATTCCTCTACCATTATCGATCACCTGCAGTCTCAGTTTCCCGTTCTCCTTCTGCAAGGATACTTCTACCCGGGTAGCCTGAGCATGCTTCATAATGTTGGTCAGGATCTCCTGGAAGATCCGGAAAAGATTTCTGGCCACCTCAGGCGGTACATCCACCGGTTCTGATGGTAGGGAGAGGTTGACTTCTATTCCGCAATGTTTTCGGAAATCTTGAACCTGCCATCGGATGGCTTCCAAAAAATTGAAATGATCTAACACTTGAGGGCGTAAACGAGTAGTAATGTCCTTAACGCTCCTCATCGCTTCTTCCAATACGTCTAGCATTCCCTGCAGTTTCTCCTCTAGTAGTTTCGTCTCCTTCCCTAGATGACTTCGTACCCAATACGTATCCATCTTTAGGACTGCCAGGTACTGACCCAAGCCATCGTGGATTTCCCGTGCAGCATGTTTTCGTTCCTCCTCCCGAACATCCTGTATGTGCATGGAGAAACGTCTGAGCTGGGCAGTTTTTTGTTCCAGTTTAAAGGTTCTATACCGGTAAAGGCTCCATCCGCTAGCGATCAGTGCTCCTACCATCAAGAAACGAAACAGGGGTGTTTCCCAGAAGGGAGGGTGAACCACAATCGCTAAGAACGTTTCCTCTGTGTTCCATACACCCTGATGGTTGGCCCCTTTCACTCGTAAGGTATATTTACCGGGTCTAAGCGCTGTGATTAAAGCGTTATTCCTTGAGCCTAGATACAGCCATTCTTCGTGGAGTCCATCAATCTTCATTGCATATTGGTTTCTCTCCGGATCCGTATAATCCAGCACAGCAAATTGGAATGAAAGTACTGAATCCTTCCAGGAAAGTTCTAACCGATTGCTTAAGGGAACAGGTGATTGAAGCGCCGTATACCCATGGATCTTCTTTCCCACAGGAACTGGCTCATCAAATAAAAGAACATGAGTGATTCGGACAGGGGCGGGTGCATATCGAACCCGTATCTTTTTAGGTGAAAAGTAACTGATTCCCCGAGGTCCTCCGAAAAATAGGGTACCATCTTTGCCCTTGCCAAAGGATTTCTGGGAGAACTCGTTCTTCAATAGACCATCGGGTTCACTGAAGTTGAGGACCGATCCGGATCTCGGATCATATCGGGAAAGACCTCCCTCGGTACTGATCCATAGGAATCCATCCTCATCCTCCTGGATTCCAAATACATTATCACCCGAAAGCCCCTGTTTCTTCGTGATATGGGAGAACACTCCTGTATTTCCATACATCCTGTTCAACCCTCCCCCTGAAGTCCCAACCCAGAGGGTTCCTGTAGAGTCCTCGAATATGCAGTTCACACTATTGTCCCCCAAACTTGAAGGGTCTCCTGGTATTCGCTTGTACTGCACAAAATCATCCGATTCTGGCCTATACCGGGAAAGACCTCCGTCCCAGGTTCCGATCCAAAGGGTTCCCTTCGAATCTTCCAGGATGGCCCGCACAGAGTTCCCATTTAAACTGTTGGGGTTTCCTGGAATAGACCGATACCGCACAAACGACCGCGTTCCCTGCACCCATCTAGATAATCCACCTAACTCGGTTCCTATCCAAAGGGTTTTTCTGGAATCCACATACACGGCCCACACATTGTTGCTTCCAATTGTGCTAGGGTTTTGAGGATCATGTACAAACCGTTCGAACTTCTCACTTCCCCGGTATAGGAGATTCAACCCGCCTCCATCTGTACCTACCCATAGGTTTCCTTCTCCATCCTCAACGATGCTGTACACCAGATTGCTACTGAGGGAATGGGGATCTGTTCCCTTTGACGTATAGGAGGATAGCTGTCCAGTAGCCGGGTTCCATCGAAAGAGTCCCCCACCATCCGTACCAAACCAGATGATTCCGGAGGAATCGGTATAGATCTGCCTTGGAGTGTGTTCGGTAGGAAGGAATTGAAAATCCACTGAAAGAGGATTGTAGCGATTGATTCCTGCATCCCTAGTTCCCACCCAGATGAGTCCCCCTCTGTCCTTGTAAAGGGACCGAATCCAGTTCCCTGATAATCCCCGTGGAACGTCTGATTTCTTGATCCAGGAAAGGGTTTTCGATGGCGGATCGTATACGGCAATTCCATCCGAATCGGTTCCCAACCAAATTCGCCCATTGTCGTCTTCAAGAATCGCCCGCACAGTCGTGTTGGTGAGGGGATTCTTGAAGGAATCAGCATGAGTTTCGCGGACGAACACTCCCCGTTGCTCAGTGCCTACCCATAGATTCCCTTTGGAATCTTCAAAAAGTGCTCGAACGGTAACTCCATCGAGTACTACGTCGAATCCATCCGTTTCACGGTTATATTTAGCCAACCCACCGCCCGCAGTTCCTACCCAAACAGTTCCATGGCTATCCTCCAAAAGACATCGAACTGTGTCACTAGGCAGGGATCCTGGTCCCTTTTTATAGTGATAGAATCGATCCCGTACCCGATCGTACCGATCTAGACCACTTCCCCCCGTGCCAACCCACAACCAGCCCATTCGATCTTCTAGAAGTGCAAACACTTGATCACTAGCGAGACTCATCGAATCATTGGGATCATGTCGGTATGTATGGAATTCCTCCGTTTCCCGGTCGAACCGATTCAACCCTCCTCCATCCGTCCCAATCCATAAGTCCCCAAAAGAATCTTCCCAGATAGAAAAAATTACAGAGGCGGAAAGACTATGAGGATTTTCCGGTTCCGGTCGATAAACGGTTATGCTCCTTCCATCGTAGCGACACAATCCACTGAACGTACCGAACCACATAAATCCATACCTGTCTTGCGCCATACAGAACACGGAATTACTAGAGAGCCCTTCCTCCATCGAAAGATGGGTAAACCGGTAAGATTCCGACTGTGCTTCCAGGGGGAACAAGGAAAAGAGGAGCCATCCCAATACGAAGAACATACCGTACTGTATGTCTCAGATCATCCCTGTTGTCAAGGAAAGGAAGGCACTATAAGATACATCCCATGGATCAAGTCGAAACGATCCGGGAAGTGTTTCAATACCTTCGCCAGTTTACCGGTACTACCTTTGTCATTAAAGTTGAGTACCCTATCATACAGGACATCCTATTCCCTGTATTGATGCGGGATGTTGCGTTCCTCCATCAGGTAGGAATTCGGATTATCCTTGTCCCTGGTGCTAAGGAACGAATCGACGAAATATTGAAGGACTATCACATTGAAGGGAAAACCATCCGAGGTATCCGGGTAACGAGCCATGAGGCGATGCCCTTCATCAAGATGGCCGCCTTCGATGTAGCCAACCGGGTTATGACGAGTCTTGCCGCCTCTTCCATCAATGCGGTAATTGGGAACTGGGTCCGAGCTCGGGCAATCGGGGTTGTGGACGGAACGGATTTCCAAAGCGCTGGCACTGTGGATCGGGTATTAACAGAGGAGCTTCGGCGGGTTCTAGAGGATGGTTTTATTCCCATCCTGCCCTGTATCGGATGGAACTCCACTGGAAGACCGTACAATATCTCTTCCAACGAACTAGCAGTGGTTACCGCTGCCCGTATAGGGGCGGAAAAATTGTTCTTCCTCACTGCAGGCACAGTGTTTCGCGCATCGGATTTCCAGGTTCCCGAAGGCATACCCATCGCTCCCGGAGGCCGGATCAGCAACTTCAGCCTGACGGATCTGGAGAAATTTTTCCAGTTGAACCAGGACAAGGAGGAACAGCTAGAGCTACTCCGCATGGCGAGACGAGCTTGTGAGTCTGGGGTTGAACGAGTCCATATCCTTGATGGAAAGATGGAAGGAGCCTTGCTGTCCGAAATCTTCTCCAACCTTGGTTCGGGTACCATGGTCTACTCCAATCGCTATGCAGGGATTCGTCCAATGAAGCCTACGGAAATCATCGATGTCCTTAGACTGATGAAACCCTTCGTGGAACGGGGGATCCTCCTTCCCCGCACAGAGGAGACTCTTGCGGAAACCTATCAGGACTATATTGTGTTCGAAATCGATGACGCCATCCATGCGTGCGCTGCCCTCCATCTGTATCCCGAAGGAGTAGGAGAGATTGCGGGCGTAGCGGTTGACGAACAGTATACCCATCTAGGAGTAGGTCCCAAACTCATTGGGTATTTACTGGAAAAAGCTCAGGATCTAGGATTGAAACGGGTGTTTGTCCTGACCGTAGCCACGGTGGACTGGTTCCTGAAACTAGGGTTCGAAGAAGCAGATCTTTCGGCCCTACCAGAAAAGAAGCGGGCAGCGTATGACTTGCGAAGGCGAAGCCGGATTCTAGTGAAGGACCTGAGAGACTGACCAGAGGAACGATCCATGACAACCTGGAACTTAAAGGAAGTGCTGAGACTTTTAGACGAGTCGGCCCGTATTGCTCTCCACTACTTCGACTCCCCTACCCGAGAGTTCAAACAGGATCGATCCATCGTAACGCAAGCAGACAAAGAAATAGAAGAGATGCTGGGAAGGGAGTTCGACAGACCCGAAGACGGAGTGTATCTCATCGGAGAGGAAACCGTAGAAACGAAAGATGAGAACTACCTCAAGGAAGCGTTGAAAGGCCCTACTTGGATCATCGATCCCATCGATGGCACTTCTTCCTATGCCAACCACCTACTTTCGTGGGGAATTTCCATCGCCTTTGCGGAGAAGGGACAGATTACAGAAGGAGCCATCTATCTACCGGTGGCAGGGAAACTTCTCATAACAGAAAAGGATCGGGTGTATGCTTCCGACTGGAGGCGGGATTGTATGGATGACGAACCTCACCTCGCCCCTCACAAACCTATCCTACCCAAACCTCCCTTTGAAGCAGGAGTGATCGCCATCGACCAAGGGAACACCCGAAAGGGTCATAAGTTTGCCGGGACTGTCCATGCCAGTGGGAGTAGTGTCTTTGCCCTCCTCCATCTCTTTATGGGAGGGTATGTAAGCTATATTGCGTACGCAAAGCTTTGGGATTTAGCCTCTGGAGCTGCCATAATGGAAAAACTGGGATTTTTCGGTTCTTTTGAGGATGGAAACCCATACACTTCTTCCATCGACGAAACAATCTATGAACTATCCCCTGAGGCCGGGGATCACCGCTGGAAAACGAAAGGACGGGTAGTGTTCTCCGGTTCCAAAGAAGGTCTACAGTATACCCTCGAGGGGATAAGAAAATAGAGATCCCAAGTTAATACCCTAGATGAGAAGCAAGCCACTTCTCCGCTTCTTCCACCGTAGATCCGGTTCGTCTAGCATAATCTTCCACCTGATCCTTCCCAATCCGATCCACACTGAAATACCGAGAAGCGGGATGGGAAAAGTAGTACCCGGAGACCGAGGCAGGCGGAACCATCATGTACGATTCCGTAAGAGTAATCCCCAACCGATCCGGTCGTAGAAGAGCCCAGATGCGGGCCTTCTCCCGATGGTCAGGGCACGGAGGATATCCAGGAGCCGGTCGAATCCCTTGGTATCGCACCTTGAGAATTTCTTCGATGGATAGGGATTCTTCGGGAGCATACCCCCAAAACTCTTTTCGTACCCGCAGGTGCAGGTACTCGGCAAAAGCTTCCGCCAACCGATCGGCCAGGATCTTCAACAGAATCGCCCTATAATCATCCCCCTCCCGTTCAAACCTCTCGGTCGCCTCATTCAAACCTATCCCTGCGGTTACAGCAAAAAAACCCATATAATCTGGGATGGAGGTAGTAAGAGGGGCAATGAAATCGGATAAAGAAAGGTAGTAGGGTGTTTCTCGCTTTCTCAACTGTTGGCGGAGAAAAGGAATACGCAACTGTTCCTGTTTTCGAGTATCGTCCGTATACACCACCACTGTATCATCCTCGGTGGTATTGGCTGGGAAAATCCCATATACCCCCTTTGCTTGAAGGAGTGACTGTTTCTCCATCAGTTCCAGCATTCGCTGGGCATCCCTATACAATTTTTTTGCCTCTTCTCCTTTGGAAGGGTCTTCCAGAATCTGGGGATACTTTCCATCCATGTCCCAAGCCAGGAAGAAAAACTGAAAGTCAATGAAGGGAACCAACAGAGAAATGGGAACCTCTACCGTATGGAATCCTAGTTGGTTCGGTTTGGGTGGAATGTATCCTACCCATCCTGGATCGAATCGTTTCATACGAGCCTCTTCCAAGGGCAACAAATCGTAGGCTGCCCTGGCAAGTCGTTGGGTACGGAGGGTACTGTACCGTTCCCGAATCTTAGAAACAAAGAGGTTTTTCTTAGTAAGATCCTTTAGGGATGCAGCTACCCCTACCGCTAGGGAAGCATCTTTCACATAGACTACCGGCCCGCGATACACGGGCTCGATCTTTACGGCTGTGTGAATCTCGGAAGTGGTAGCTCCCCCAATAAGAAGGGGAAGGTTCAAGCCAATTCGTTCCATCTCCGAGGCAACATGGACCATTTCATCCAGGGATGGGGTGATGAGTCCGGATAACCCAATCATATCGACTTTCTTGTCCCTGGCTTCCCGAAGAATCACCTCCGAGGGAACCATCACCCCTAGATCGATCACTTCCCACCCATTGCATTGGAGCACTACTTTGACGATATTTTTTCCAATATCGTGCACATCCCCCTTCACCGTGGCAATAAGAAACCTTCCCTTGGAGGATTCTTCCCGATCGGTTTTTTCCTCTCGAAGGTAGGGTTCCAGGTAGGATACTGCCTGCTTCATTACCCGGGCGCTCTTCACTACCTGAGGTAGGAACATTTTTCCCGAACCAAACAGCTCTCCCACCTGGTTCATCCCATCCATCAAGGGACCCTCGATTACTTTGAGAGCAGAACCTAGCTCGTTCCGAGCTTCCTCTACATCGGCTTCGATGAAAGTGGTAATTCCCTTTACTAGGGAATGGACTATACGCTCTCTCAAGTTTCCCTTACGCCAAGCAGGGTCTTCGGGTTCTTGCATCTTGTCAGAACTGGAATACAAGGGAGCTATTTCCAGTAACCGTTCTGTCGCGTCCGGACGTCGATTGAGGATCACATCCTCTACCCGTTCCAACAGTTCTTTTGGAATCTCGTCGTACACATCTAACTGACCAGGATTTACAATTCCCATATCTAGACCTGCTTGAATGGCATGGTAGAGGAACGCAGTATGCATGGCTCGTCGGATTCGTTCGTTTCCTCGAAAGGAAAAGGAAAGATTACTGATTCCTCCGCTGGTTTTTGCGTAAGGAAGATGCTTTTTAATAAACCGAACTGCCTCTAAAAAATCCACCCCATAGTTTCTGTGCTCCTCCATCCCCGTCGCTAAAGCAAAGACGTTGGGATCCAAAATGATGTCTTCAGGAGGGAAATCTAATTGGTCCCGGAGAAGTCGGTACGCCCGGCTACAGATGCTCACCTTCCGTTGGAACGTATCCGCCTGTCCTTCCTCATCGAAAGCCATCACCACGGTTGCCGCCCCATACTTTCTCACCAACCGAGCTCTGCGGAGAAACTCTTCCTCTCCCTCTTTGAGACTCAAGGAATTCACCACACTCTTTCCCTGTATGCACTGCAATCCAGCTTCGATCACCTCCCAACGGGAAGAATCGATCATGATCGGTAACCGGGCTATGTCTGGTTCTGTAGCGAGAAGGAGCAGGTACTTCCTCATCGCCTCCACCGAGTCCAACATCCCTTCGTCCATGTTCACGTCCAACATCTGAGCCCCACCTTCTACCTGCGTACGGGCTACTTCCAACGCTTCTTCGTACTTTCCTTCGGTAATAAGCCTGCGGAAGCGAGCCGAACCTGTGACGTTTGTTCGCTCTCCAATGTTTACGAAGAGACTTCCAGGACCAATCACTAGTGGTTCTAGCCCGGACAGATAGGTAAAGTGCTGGGGAGAGCGGGGCTTCCTAGGGGAAAGTCCGGAAAGAGCCTCTACGATGGCAGCGATATGTTGGGGAGTAGTACCGCAACATCCGCCTACAATGTTCACAAGACCTTCCTGTGCATACTCTTTAAGAGTAGAAGCCATGAACTCAGGAGTATGATCATATGCACCGAAGGCATTGGGGAGCCCCGCATTAGGATGCACGCTTATGGCTGTTTCAGCTACCCGGGACAACTCCTCCACATGGGGGCGTAACTGATCCGCCCCCATGGCACAGTTGAATCCCACACTGAAAGGATTTGCATGACGGATGGAATAGTAGAAAGCTGTAGGAGTCTGTCCAGATAGGGTTCGCCCTGCTGCATCGGTAATTGTGCCAGATATCATGATGGGAAGGCTTTTCCCCTGTTCTTCGAACAGAGTGAGCAAGGCGTAGATCGCTGCTTTAGCATTTAGGGTATCGAAGATCGTTTCGATCAGGAAGAGATCTACCCCGCCATCCCACAGGCCCTTTGCCGATTCCTTGTAAACAGAGGATAGTTCTAGAAAGGTAAGATCCCGATATCCAGGATCCTGCATCTTGGGAGAGATAGAGAGAGTCTTATTGGTGGGCCCCAGAACTCCTGCTACGAAAGCGAGCTTCCCCGTCCTTTTCATGAAGGATTCTACCGCTTTTCTAGCAATCCTAGCACCCTCAAAGGAGAGCTGATAACTCAGCCCCTGCAATCCATAATCCTTCTGACTGATGGCGTTGGAATTGAATGTATTCGTTTCGATAATGTCGACTCCAACTTCCAAGTAAGATAGGTGAATCTCTTCAATCAAACCTGGTTGAGTAAGATTCAACAGGTCGTGATTGCCTTTCATCGGAATATCGGGATACACATCCTTGAACTGTTCCCCCCGTACATCCTCCTCACTCAAGCGATGAGATTGGATCATAGTACCCATGGCTCCATCGAGGAACAGAATTCGCTTTTCCAGTAATTGCTTGAGCACTTCCCAAGTACTCACTAGTCCCTCCCCTTGTTAGACTGTCGTTCCAATTGAGTTAGAATACGATCGAAGGTAGCGGCAAACGCTTTTACCTCTTTCTTACCGTATCCTCCTAAAGGGCTCTCGTACAAACCAACTTCCCTAAGCTCCTTCATGAAATTCCGAATAGACAACCGCTCCCTAACATTTTCCTTCGTGTACAGTTCCCCTCGATCGTTAATTACTAGGGGACCTTGCTTTACCAGTTCGGCTGCCAATGGGATATCTCGGGTGATCACTAAATCTCCTACACCTACCTGTTCCTTGATGAAGGCATCCGCTTTTCCTTCCCCTTCTTCTACCTGGATGAATTGTACGTTTTGATTCTTAGGAAGGGGGATGGGTCGATTCGCGGCAAAGATGGCGAGAAAACTCCGCTTTTTCGCAGCCTTGCACACAATTTCCCGAACCCGTACCGGGCAAGAGTCCGCATCAATGAAGACTCGCATGCGCCTACTCATCCTTACCTACCCGAGCTCGAGATAACCATCCCTTCCCATGGTTCTTTTGATGGAGAAAGAATCTAGGAACAGATGCATCTATAAAACAAGCCTCCCCTCGTTTCAATACCACTGGATCGGATCCAGGTTCCTTTGACACCTCCCATTCTCCCTCTCCACAAAGAAGTATCTCAGGTCCACATGCCAGCACAGGTATCCCTTCCTGTACACCATGGAAACGAAGAATGGAAAGACTGAACTCCGACACAGGAACAGTATACATTTCCTCCCAGTATTCCCCTTTCTCAGTAAGGATCCTCTTTCTCTCCGGTAGAATCACCCATGGGATTTCTTCCTTAAATCGAACTACCTTGAGAAGCTCTTCCAGATCTACGTGCTTGGAAGTCAATCCTCCCCGAAGAACATTGTCCGAGTTGGCCATCAGTTCTATCCCAAATCCTTGAAGATAGGCATGGAGTACACCTGCATCAAGGAATAGAGCCTCGCCTAGTGTAAGTTCTATCAGGTTCAGATAGTAAGGAGCGAAGCAACCGGGATCCTCGGGATATTGATCGGCCAGTCGGGAAAACCATCGATCTTCCGGAAGAAACCTCTCTGAGCTCTGGGATAGAAAGGTTTGATACCAGCGAATCCAGGTACTTACTACCCCTTTTGAAAGAGAAAGGAAAGATCGATAGAATCCTTCCAAGTTCCCTTCCTCTAGCAAGGGAAAAAAATCCGTCAGACTTGGAATCGCTACAGCCAACCGCTGAAACTGTTGGAGAATGATGGTAGGGGATCTAAACCCACAGAGGGCTGTAACGGGAGAAAGGGCAAGGAGTAGCTCCGGTTTATGGTTAGGATCCTTGTAGTTTCGAATAGGTGAGTCCAAAGGAATACCCAATTGGTTTTCCCTCTGAAACCCTTCCCGTGCTTGCATACGGGAGGGGTGACATTGGATCGAAAGGGGTTTTGAGGCAGCCAACAGTTTTAAGAGAAACGGAAGTTCTGGTCCGTAGGTTTTCACAACCCTTGCCCCTAATAGATGCTCCGGATCCTTTGTAATCCACTGCAGCAGATCTATGTTCTTACCTTCCACTAGGGAAGGTGCCTTTGGGTGTGCTCCGTACCAAAGTTCTGCCCAAGGTTTCCCTTCTGTCATGGGAATGCCCAGAAACTCAGGGATCCACTGGGTAGATCCCCATGGGTAGTCTTGAACTCTAGGAACGATTTTTAGCATAATCCGTTAACTCTATCGCATCTTACTAAAGGGAGGAAGGATGAATCAACTACAAACCATCCATGCCATCGAAAGGGGTGCCTTCGATTCTCTCTTTGCCAGCCTATACCCCAATGAAGCCTTGATTAGCTGTAAGAATCGATACGTATCCTTACTGGAACAGCATAGGAAGCGATTTGGTCTCAAGGAGGTTTGGTTAGTCTCCAGTCCTGGAAGAACCGAGCTTGGCGGTAACCACACAGACCACAACCATGGGAAAGTGCTTGCGGCTGCTGTTCATCTCGATGCGATAGCGGTAGGTTCGTATTATCATGATTCATACACAGATACCCCTTGGGTCGAACTCTATTCGGAGGGATTCCCAGAGATCCGACTCGCTCTAGAAGACCTATCCCCAAAGAAGGAAGAAGAAGGGCGAACCGAAGGGTTGGTTCGTGGACTTCTAAGCGGGTTTGCAAGAAAAGGATTCCCACCTCTACGGGGTTTTCAAGCAGTGATCCAGAGCAGGGTGCTTTCCGGATCAGGATTAAGCTCCTCTGCAGCGATCGAACTCCTTCTAGGCACTCTTTTCAATACTCTGTTTGCTAAAGGGACCCTCACTCCCATCGAGTTAGCCCTCCTAGGAAAGGAGGCGGAAAATCGCTTCTTCGGGAAGCCCTGTGGTTTGATGGATCAACTGACCTGTGCCTATGGTGGAGTTTGTTGCATAGATTTTGAAAATTCCCAAAGTCCCGAAGTAGAACATGTTCCGTTCTCCCTTCCAGGGTATCAGTTATTCCTAATAGATACAGGAAGCTCCCATGCAGATCTCACCGATGAATACGCCTCCATTCCGTTGGAGATGCAACAAGTCGCTCGCTTATTTGGAGGCACAGTTCTGAGGAATGTTCCTAAGGAAACGTTTTTTTCCCAGATCCCTACCATAAAGGGAAAAGTTAGCGACCGAGCCATCCTTCGCGCCCTCCATTTCTATCGGGAGAATGAACGAGTAGTAGGAATGACCAAAGCCCTAAAAGAAGGGAAAACTGAATCTTTCCTCTCCTTGGTAAAGGAATCTGGTCTTTCCTCATGGACGTTGCTGCAAAACTGTGTTTCCAACCGGGATCCTACAGTACAACAGATTCCCTTAGCCCTGGAATGGGCAAAGGAATTCATAGGGGAACGAGGAGCCGTTCGGGTTCATGGAGGAGGGTTTGCAGGAACCATCCAAGCATACGTTCTCTGCGAACAGGGAGACACCTTCGTATCCCATATGGAACGACTATTAGGAAAAGGCTCCGTCCTTCCATTGCAGATACGTCCCTGGGGTGCCCGGCTGATCAGTTCCCTTGAGCTTGGACCTGGTGCCGGATGATTTCTCGATCGAAGACAGAGAGGACCAGAGTAGTGTTCACCGGTTGCAGATAGGGGAAGGAAATTCGTCCTCCCGGATGCTTCATAGAAAACAGTACTTTCCGTTCTCCTCCCGGACTTACCAATTCCACCTTCAAATCCACCACCACTGGATAAACAGGTAGGGTATAATCGAATAACCCAAAACGGGAATTTTTGTCACCTTCCATTGGCTCGGTAACCGTCAATTCTATAGTCGTTGCTGGTTCTATCTCTTCTCCTGCTTTGGGGGTCTGCTCTATGATGGATCCAGGAC
>JAOABU010000008.1 GCA_026418195.1 Spirochaetota bacterium
CCCCGGTACAAAATTAAGATTGACAACTTAGAAATACTAGCTTTAGAATTATGGTGGTATATCGGCGATATGCTAATCTGATATCCGATTGGAAGAAGGGTAGAAACGGGATTGAAAAAGCTTGACAGATCTTAGATGCGGATGCATAATATTTCCGATATATCGGAGATATCATATTAGAATCACAATAGATTATTGAAAGTATGAAGGAATGGAAGAAATCATTAAGACGGCGGACATGACGGATCTTTTACAACGCTCGAAAAAGAACTTAGTCTACGAAACCCTTAAGAATCGCATCGTAAGAAACGATTTGAAACCTCTCTCTTACTTGAACGAAAAAGAGTTGTCCCGCGAACTCGGTACGAGTAAGACCCCTATTCGGGAAGCGTTACAGGAACTCGGGAGGAACCGCTTCGTAATTATCATTCCGAACAAAGGATGTTTTGTTTCAAACATTAGTTTGGAGGATATTCGAGAAATTTTCGAGCTCCGAGAAATCTACGAATGCGCTGCCGCGCGTATAGCGGCTTCGAAACCAGATAAAGAAAAGTTAGTAACAGAACTGAATCATTATGAAACGGTAGCTTCCAAGGATTCGATTCCCCTTAAGGAACGGCTATTGGCCGGATATCAGATTCATTCTGCCATTGTGGAATCCGTAGGGAACCAGAGGTTGCAGGAGGTTTACAGAACCCTGCAGGATCATATTGTTAGGATTCGTATCTATTTTTTGAATCGATACCTATCGGAACGGGTCAATGCCAGTGAAGAAGAGCATCGAGAAATTGTCCAGGCCATCGTTCAGGGGGATCCAGGTAAAGCCGAACAGGCAATGCGGAGACACATAGAAAATGCTCTCCAGTTCATCCGGAATTATTTTTAGTCCATCGAGGAAGAGAAAGGAGAAGATACCATGGTGCATGTAAGGAAATCCATTCAACGGCCAGATCCGAATCTGATCGAAGCGTTTCGGAATCTCGATGTGGCCACTGTGTATGAAGCTTCGGGGCGAAAAGGGTACGTAGAGGCAGCCATCAAGCCGATTGTTCGAGGAGTAAGAATCTGCGGTCCAGCCTTCACAGTTCAATGCGCTCCAGGAGATAATCTCATGCTGCATAAGGCATTACAGATTGCTCAACCCGGAGATGTTCTGGTAGCAACGGTTGGAGGGGAGCCGGAGTATGGATATTGGGGAGGAATGATGGCTGTATCAGCCCTGGCACGGAAACTAGGGGGACTGGCAATCGATGGATGCATTCGAGACTCCGCAGAAATCGTGAGGTTAGGGTTCCCCATATTCTGCCGAGGATTTTCCATTCGAGGTACGGGAAAGAACGTGTTGGGACTCATCAATTACCCTATTCATTTTGGAAAGCTGACGGTTTTCCCTGGTGATCTAATCCTTGGAGACGACGATGGTATGGTGGTGGTACGAAGGGAAGAATGTGCAGAAGTGTTAGAGAAGAGTAAAAAACGGGTAGCAGCGGAAACAGAGAAATCCGAGCAGTTACGAAAAGGGATGAGCAGTGTGGAATTGAACAAGTTACAGCCGGTGTTCGAATCCCTTGGAATGATAGAGGAATAAAGTTCATATGAAAATCGATAGCAAAAAATTGGAAGCAGGGGCCTTCGAGATCCTCATCCGCATGGGGGAAACAGAGCAAAACGCTCGCATCGCATCAGGAATACTCGTGAACGCCGATATGCGTGGGATCAGTACCCATGGGGTGAACCTCCTTAGAATGATGCATAACCGAGTGAAGGCTGGGATGCTGCAACTACCAACTCGAACTACCATTGTGGAGGACAGGAACGGAACTACCGTGATGGACGGCAACAATGGGATAGGGCAAGTGTCCGCATTTCATTGTCTAG
Organism: Spirochaetota bacterium; assembly: GCA_026418195.1. GTDB lineage: Bacteria > Spirochaetota > Spirochaetia > DTKZ01 > DTKZ01 > DTKZ01. The sequence goes on from JAOABU010000008.1 coordinate 1,879, forward strand.
AACTAACCACAGAAAAGGCAAAGAAGTATGGCCTTTCCATGGTTCTTCTTCGAAAAACGAACAACATTGGTGCCTTGGGATACTACACATCCGTAGCTGCGCGAAAAGGGTTGATACAATTACTCATGACGAATGGGAATCCCTCCATGGCACCTTACGGAGCTGCTGAGCCGTTTTTCGGTACCAATCCTATTTCCATCGGTATCCCCGTTGAAGGGGAACGTCCTGTGTTTCTCGACATGTCCTCCAGTGTAGTAGCGAGAGGCAAGATCCGCCTCGCTTCCTTGAGAGGAGAATCCATACCAGAAGGATGGGCTCTGGACGAAAACGGAGACCCCACCACTGACCCCAAAAAAGCTCTTAAGGGATGCATGCTTCCCCTAGGTGGGCCAAAGGGATCGGGTCTTGCCATGATAGTGGATATTCTTTCAGGAGTGTTATCCGGTTCAAGCTTTAGCAAAGCCATTAAAAGCTTCCACACATTAGAAGGGCCTACCGGTGTAGGGGCCTGTTTCATCGGGATCGATCCCAACCGATTCATGCCTATGGAACAATTCTCTACTCTTGTACGTAAGTATGTAGAGGATATGAAGGGATTAAAAAAACAGAAAGGGTTTACCGAGATTCTGGCACCCGGAGAATTAGAACTGAACAGGGAAGAAAGGAGCGCCAAAGAAGGGATTGAAGTACCTGACGAGGTCATTCGGGAGCTAGATACCATGTGTAAAGAATTGGGAAGTTCTTTCTCTTTCCAATAAATCAGTATGGGGGATACAATGAATACGATACTTCGGGTCAATACAAGAACCCGTGAAATCAAACGGGAAACAGCTCCAAAGGAGATGGAGCGATGGGGAGGCAGGGGGCTGATTGCACACATTCTATTGAATGAAGTGCCTCCCACCTGTCATCCGGTAGGAAGAAAGAATAAGCTGATTTTCGCATCCGGGCTTCTGGCCGATACTCCTATCACCACATCAGGGCAGATGTCGGTAGGAGGGAAAAGCCCCCTAACCGGTGGGGTGAAAGAGTGCAACGTGGGAGGGTTCGCAGCAAAACGGATCGCCAATCTAGGCATCAAAGCTATCATTTTTGAAGACGTACCGAAAGAACCGACAACGGATGTGTTGGTAGTGACTGCGGAGAAGGTGTACCTTGATCCTGCACCGGAACTCAAAGGGAAACTCGTTTCGGAAACGATTCAATTCCTCCGAAAGAAGTACGGGAAAAAGATCGGCATTTTCTGCATCGGTCCTGCGGGGGAGATGATGATGTATGGAGCGGGAATCGCCTCTCCTGATGACAACGATGTGCAGATTCGGTATGCAGCTCGGGGAGGGTTGGGTGCCATCGCAGGGTCTAAGGGAATCAAGGCGGTGGTGGTGGACGATTCTGGATCTACCTATAAACCGCCGTACTATGACCGGGACCTGTTGCAAAAGGCAAGCAAATGGCTCACCGAAGCGCTTCTGGCGGATCCCAAAACCGAGAACCGACATCTGTACGGTACACCTGCGATTCTTGCCCTAGCCAATTCAGTAGGCCTCCTTCCTACTCGGAATTTCAGCCAGGGTCAGTTCGAATTGGTGGACAATATAACGGGTGAACACATTCGGGAAGAGATCCTTCGCCGTGG
>JAOABU010000018.1 GCA_026418195.1 Spirochaetota bacterium
GTTCTGTACCCTTACTGTGGAAGATGAAATCGCCTTCGGCCTTGAGAATCTTCGGGTGCCTCCCGTTGAAATAGAGGAGAGGATCGGCGAGGTGCTGAATCTACTATCCCTCGATCACCTACGATCGCGGAAACTCTCTCGTTTAAGTGGAGGGGAAAAGCAGATGGTGGCTCTCGCTTCAGTCCTTGCCCTACGGCCTACCCTCCTGCTGCTCGATGAAGTTAGTTCCAACTTGGATCCCGAAAACACCGCTCTGGTCTACCGCATTTTAGAGACCTTGTTCGAACGTTTCCGAAATCTCACCTGTGTATGCGTAGAGCACCGACCGGATAAGGTATACCGGTGGATGGATCGGGTGTTGGCTTTGGACGGCACGGGTAGGATTCTTTGCGAAGGGCCTCCCCAGGAGGTATTCGAGACAAAGGGAAAGAAGTTGCGAGATTGGGGAATCGCTATCCCTGTAGATCACGAGGAGGATTCTATCCGTCCACACTTTTTCATTTCCCCTCATCCCCTAAATTCGCCCTGTTTCGATTGCTCTGAACGTACGGTTGCGTCATGCGAGGACGTTTGGTTTTCCTATGCAAGCTCGCTAGAAACGCACCAGAAAGCGGTATTGCGGGGGGTGAACCTCCAGATTGGGAAAGGGGAGATTGTGGCCCTGTTGGGAAGGAACGGGAGCGGGAAAACGACTCTCCTTAAATTGTTGGTAGGAGCTCTACGTCCTCAGAGAGGGGTCATCCGTGTCTGTGGGAAGGATCCCACTCTTTTATCCGCAAGAGAGTTAGCAGCTTGCTGCAGTTACCTGTTTCAGAACCCGGAACACCAATTCGTGCGTGACACGGTACTGGAGGAGATCCATCAAAGCCTTCCGGAATGGAAGGGAAACCTGAGTACAAAAAAGCGCGTCCACGAGAGATGGAGGGGAGCACCCACGAATATTGATTCCGTGGAAACTCGAGTAAAAGATATGGATCCGCAGACAGAGAGGAATGCAGATTCTACGGGTAGCAGAATAGATGGTATGAACCTCCAGGATTCCCCACATACTGCTTGCTTTCTATTGAGTCAGGTGCATCTAGAGGGAAAGGAGAACTACAATCCCTTTGAGCTATCCATGGGGGAAAAGCGTCGGCTCACCGTAGCTTGCGCCTTGGCTGTTGGAAGTCAGCTCATCCTCTTGGACGAGCCAACGTTCGGACAGGACGCTCATACAACCAAGCGCTTGGAGCAGTTGTTCCGCCAACTGAAGGAAAGAGGACATTCCATCCTCCTGGTGACCCACGACGAAGAGTTCGCCGCTGGAGTAGCTGACCGGATGCTGCGGATAGAGGAACTCGCTTCCTCGCCTCCTCCTGATCCCATTAAGAGTAGCACTACCTCCAACCATCAAGCGGCACCTTCGAGGGAAGGCGGTTTCGCGGTGTTCCAACAGTACGAAAAAGATTCTTTTCTCGCTCGGCTCCATCCCCTAATGAAACTGGGGGTTTCCCTTCTCAGTATGTTCCTTTCTACCCTCCTGTTCGACCCGAGGCTCCTAGCAGTGTGGGCGGGAGGCGCGTTCCTGGCACTCGTGCTACTGGGACGTTTTTCTCCCCTTCTGATTCTCCGGGCTACGATCCCGTTCCTTACCCTCGGCCTTGGGTTTCTCTGGGCGAATCTCCTGTTTCCAGGCGCCCGAGTTCCCTCTGAGGTTCCCTTGCTGGTGCTAGGACCAATCTCAGTCTACGGTTCTTCCCTCTGGTTTGGCCTAGCCATGGTGGCCCGTTCCGTGACCTTCGGGCTTTTTTCTTTTCTCTTTGCAGGAACTACAGACCCCATGGATTTTGCCGTTTCCCTCATGCAGCACCTCCGTGTTTCTCCACGAAAAGCTTATTCCCTTCTAGCGGTGCACCGGTTTCTGCCCTTACTCCAGGAGGAGTGGGAGTTGATCCAGTTGGCCCATCGTTTACGGGGTGTAGGGTCTAGGAAGGGAATCCGGGGAAAGTGGGATCGGTTCAAGCGGTACACCATCCCCCTTCTGGCGGGTGCGGTTCGTAAGGCAGATCGGCTGGCCATGTCCATGGAAAGCCGGGGGCTTTCGGAGGAGAAACGGACCTTCCGGCGTAAGGTCCAAGCGAAAGCGTGGGATATGATGTACGCTGCGGGATGGGGTTTGTTCCTCATTGGCTCTTACATCCTCTTGAGCCAGTTCACCGATGTAATACTTTGGAGGGGGCAGTTATAAAGGATCTGATGCGAATGCAGGAAGATACTTTGAGTTGGCCTGGAAAACCATCAGTAAAATAATTACTACGAACTTTTCTCCCTGCTTTTGAGTGCTCTTTAATCGAGGTAAGGTGTAGACGGGAGAGCATCTTATCGTTCTATCTTACGGAACGAAGGGGTTCCAGATTACCTTTGGCGTGTAAGGTACTGGGGCATAATCAACCCTTACTGCGTTGGAACGGATACCCGGTTCTTCAGCTCTGATTCTTGGAAAAACGTTGGAGGGAGCCTGTGAAAGATGCCCCGAAACGTTTATAGCAATTTGGTCAAGAGTACATGCCGGCCAGACTGGCAGGGCCGTAGATACCACTTTGCTAGGGTAGTATGACTGATGGAGGATACCTGGGGTTGTGATCCGCATCGGGAGTCTATCCGGAAGACAGTATCATGCTGAAAAAAAAGCGAACTTTTTCCAGTTTTGCGGAAACCAAATCAAAAAAATTGGGACACACCGCAGTGAACTTGAGTGCTACGAATTGATTCACCACGGTAACCGGCAATTGCATTTTTGGAAACCACATATTCGCATAAAACGTGGGATATTCCTGTGGTTTTGGTTCGAGCGGACTTGAGAATCAATGCATGAACAATCTGTTTTAGCATATTATCATCCAAGACACAACAGCTAGAAATCAGGTTGGATGAAGAACTATAATTACTTCGGAAATAACATTTTAGAAACGGTACGAAACTTTTAGTGCAAAAGGTTTAAGACAACTCAGGAAATCAGGATTATCCAGGTAGGTTTTCATGCCTACCAATGTGGCCCGATACAATACGGTGGAGAACAATATCGTTTCCGGAAACCTGATAGTTCAGACAATCCTCAGTTTCATGAAACGAGCGGCTGGAAGGAGACACGATGGACCGTAACTGAGTATTTGCTCCCGGTTTGGTGTATCCAAACGCTCACGACTAATTTTCCCTGCTATTAGGCTAATATCCGTTTCATCTAAATGCGGTATGTATTTATCCTATACACAAATGTAGCCAACGAGGCTTACCCGAGGGTAATGAGAATTGCTCCTACCACCATGATGGCTGCGCCTATGGCAGCTTTCAGGCTTACCTTTTCCCCTAAAAAGATCACCGCTAGAACCATGGCGAACACCATGCTCAGGCGATCGATGGGCGCTACCTGATACACTTTTCCTACTTTTAGTGCCAAGAAATAGAATACCCAGGATACCGCACCCGCCACTCCACTCAGCACGATGAACAAAATCGCTTTGCTGTTCCCAAAAATAGTAGATACAAGGGAAAGTTTCCCCTGGGCGATCACAACACCGATGAGAAACAATGCCATGATCACCGCCCGCACTGCTGTAGCGGTGTTAGAATCGATTCCCTGTAGACCAATCTTACCGAAGATGGCTACCAAGGAAGCCGTCGCTGCAGAGAGCAATGCAAAGATCAGCCAGAGATAGTCGGTCATGCGTTAAGTTTATAAAGACTCGGATTAGGTGTCAATGAAAGGAACAGAGGTGTCATTGAGCGAGTGCTCCACCCTCGTGTTAAATCCCGAGGAAATGGAATGCCTGCCCTGCAGGCATCTAGTGTACGCTTCTAGCCACTCGAAACCCTCTATAACCAACTTTATCACCTGGCCAACTATAGGTCCTCTCTCCAATCTGCAAATTGATATCATTCCAGCTGCAACTTCCACCCCGGAACACCCGATAGTTATTGGAAATGTGGCCCCTGTAATCGGTCTCGGGTCCCGCAGGATACATGAAGTAGTACCCATCCCAGCACCATTCGTACACGTTTCCGGACATGTCGTGGATCCCGAGCTGGTTCGCTTGCTTGGTTCCCACCTCTTTGGAAGAGTTGTTGGAGTTGGCACTGTACCAGGCGTACTTCTGAGTTTCAGTCGTATCGGTATAAGGCTCAGGGGACCCTGAAGCATGGTTCCAGGGCGTCGAGCCTTTGTTGGAAGCGGCGAACTGCCATTCCCCTTCCGTGGGCAAGCGGTAACCATTGGCTGCCCAATCGCAGATCGCGTTGTCGCAGGCTATAGCGTTAGAATCTTTGGAATCTTTGATCACCACGGAGTTGTAGGTATAGCAGGGAGTTAAGCCCTCCATTTGGCTGTAGGCGTTGCACCAGACAATGGCATCCCGCCAACTGATATTGGTTACGGGCTGGAGTTTGTTTGCCGTGGGTGCAGCCCCTTCTATGCCGTTATTACCCTCCATTCCTTGATTTTGGAAAGAATAGCCGTTTGCGGTCGCCCAGAGGCGTACGGTGTACCAGAGTTCGTACGTCACTTCGAACATTCCGATAGAGAAGGAGGATACCGTATGCTGGAAACTTGCGGAACCGTCGGTCTGCGTGTACGTACCGCCCACTACGGATACAAGATCTCTTTTCGAAATCTGCGACAATGAGTCGAGCGTGCCATTTAGGATGCTTCCGTCGCCATCGCCTCCACTTCCACCGGAGCCAGCTTGCGAACAGGCGAATAGGAAGAGAAAAGATATCGCATACAGTGCAATTCGCAAAGCACGCCCTTCTTGAGTGAACATGGTATACCTCCAAGAATAAGAATATAATTCCTTACAAAAATAATAGGTTTTTCAACCAAAGTATACAATTTTTATCAACAATTTTCATGAAAAGTTATTGTGGAAGAAATAGAAAGGTCAGTAAAAAAACCCTTTGGTCACTCCCGGTCGCAAGGTAATCTCTTTCACCTTTACTTAATCGAACCCTTTCTCAATGAATGGCTTAGTATACATCCATCACTTTGCCTGGGTTCATGATGTTGTTCGGATCCCAGGCTTTCTTTAGAGCTTTCATCAGTTCCAGTTCCACGGGATTCACGATTTCTTGGAAGTATTTTTTTCGCTTGATTCCGATGCCATGTTCCCCACTGATTTTTCCTCCCATCCGGGCCACAATGGTGTACAGTTTCCGGAGGCAAGAATCCTCCACCTCCTTCCAGGTTTCCAGATCCATGGATGGTTCCTTCACCAGGGTTGCATGTAGGTTTCCGTCTCCCGCGTGCCCATAGCAGGGGATTTGGATTCCGTACTGGCGGCTAAGGGTTTCCAGTTCCGGTATCAGTTCAGGAATCCGACTTGGAGGCACCACAATGTCCTCTAAGCTCTGTATGGGGCAGTACACCTTGAAGGCTTCCGCGATGTTGCGTCGTACATTCCAAATCCGCTCCATATTGTTCTTGTCCTGTGCCACATACACCTCTAAGGCCCCTTGGGTCTCGCACAGGTCTCCCACGGTGATCAAGTCGGTTTCCACCTGTTCGGGGTTGGTACCATCCACTTCAATCAAGAGCAAGGCCCCTGCGTTCTCATAAGGGAGGGTTTCGTTCAGGTACCGGCAGCTGGTCTGGATGGAGAGACGGTCCATGAACTCGATACTGGTAGGAACCACCCCATGGGTGAGGATCTTAGGAACCACTTCGATCGCATCCTGAGGGCTCTTATACAGGACTAACAGATCCGCACGAGCGGTCGGTAGACCGATCAACTTTACGATCGCTTTGGTCACGATTCCCAGGGTCCCTTCGGAACCGATCACGAGGGACTTCAGATCATACCCTGTCACATCCTTAGAAAGTTTTCCTCCTAGCCATACTGCCTCTCCTGTAGGGGTTACCAGTTCAATGCCCAGAATATAGCGACCCGTCACTCCATATTTGATCGCTTTGCCTCCTCCTGCGTTCTCTGCGATGTTACCTCCGATAGTGCAGGTTTCTAGGCTCATGGGGTACCCCGCGTAGAACAACCCATGTTCCAGAACGATGCGAGCCAAGTCGTTGGTAACCATTCCCGCTTCCACTACAGCAACCATGTTGGCAGTGTCCAGTTCGATAAGTTTATTCATCCGCTCAAGGGACACGACGATTCCACCCTGGTGTGGAATGGCGCCACCGGATAGTCCGGAGCCCGCTCCTCGAGGTACAATGGGTACGCGGTACTGGTTGGCAAGCTTCACGATCCGACATACCTCATCGGTGGTTTGGGGAAACACTACCGCATCAGGCATATGTCCATACCTTTTTGCCTCTGTTTCATCGTGGCTGTAAGCTTCCAGTTTTTCAGGGTCTACCCAAACTCCAGAAGGACCTAGAAGAATGCGTAATTGTTCCAGGATGTTTTGTAGTTGGGTTCTATTCATGGCATTCCATCCCTTTCTTTTTCTTCTGTTCATGAATATGTTTTCGTATTTCCGGGATCACCTGAAACAAATCTCCCACGATTCCAAAGTCAGCCACTTGGAAAATAGGGGCCGAAGGATCCGAATTGATGGCTACGATCGCTTCGCTGGATTTAATTCCTGCTAGATGCTGGATGGCTCCGGAAATTCCTACCGCAATGTAAACCTTTGGGGAAATGGCTTTACCACTCAATCCCACCTGGTGAGGGTACGAGATCCATCCGCGATCCACTGCTTCGCGGCTAGCCCCGACAGCTGCACCAAGATCCTGAGCTAAGCTCTGGATCAGACTAAAGGCATCCCCTCTCCGTAGCCCTTTTCCTCCGGACACAACGATTTCTGCAGAATCCAGGGTGCTTCTACCAGAATCCAGAGGGTCCAATCCCAACACGTCTACCCGTGAGTCGATCATCTGATCCTGAATGGGAATTCGGTGGATCCATCCGGTTCTAAATGGATCAGGGCATAGAGGCTTTATGGAGTGGGGACGGACAGTGGCCATCTGGGGACGATGAAAGGGAGTTTTGATGGTAGCCATGATATTACCCCCAATGGCAGGCCGAATCTGAAGAAGGTTCCCTGTACCCTCTTCGATATCCAGACCTGTGCAGTCAGCAGTCAATCCCGTATGAACTTTCACCGCTACGTAGGGTAATAGGGTTCGGCCTAAGGTAGTAGCGCCTCCTAGCACTACGACCGGCTGGAAGGATTGGATAAGGGAAGTAAGAATACGAGCATAGGTCTCACAGACGAAAAAGGACAGACGAGGATCCTGGACAGAATACACTTCATCCGCCCCATAAGCGATCAATTTCTGGAGTTCTTCGTTATTGATTGCATTCCCAATGACGATGGATGCAAGGGATGTTTGGAGTTTATCTGCCAAGGTTCTACCCCAGTGAAGCAACTCGAAGGAAATAGGTTTTAGGTTCCCTTCCCAATGTTCCGCTACAGTCCATACCTGGTTCACGTTTATTTTCATATCTAGTTCCTCAGTATAGATTTCTTTGTTGAAGGAAGTTCAGGAACTCAACTGCTGCCTTAGACAGATCTTCTGGGTTCTTTACCCATACCGTTTTTCCATGACGGGTGATCTGAGGGGTGTCAATTTTTACTACCCGGGTAGGGGACCCTTTCAACCCCAAGTACTCCGGCCGGAAAGAAAAACTTTCTTTCGTCCTGATGGGAATCTCGGAGGCCCGGGCCCTAAGAATACCTTTCAACGTAGGTAACCGGGGAATGGCAATTTCTTTCACAACCGTGAGTACGCAGGGGAGAGGTATGGACACACGCTGGTACCCTTCTTCTATGAGGCGTGCCACTTCCAATCTCTTTCCATCGAAGGACACTATGCGTGCTACGTACGTCGCTATGGGGATGTCTAACCATGCGGCAATCCCTGGACCGACTTGCCCTGTGTCGCCGTCTGTAGCTCGTTCGCCTGTGAGGATCAGATCGTACGAAAGACTCTGTCGAATAGCTGTGGAAAGGGTATAAGAAGTTGCCCAGGTATCTGCTCCAGCAAAAGCTTTATCGGAAAGGAGAAAAGCTTCGTCACATCCCATAGCTAAAGCCTCTTTTAACATCCGAAGAGCAGAACTAGGACCCATGGAAACTATGGTGATTTTGCCTCCATAGGTTTCCTTAAATCTAAGGGCTGTTTCCAAGGCGTATAGGTCAAGGGGATTCATCACTGCGTCCGCTGGATTCCGTATGATTGTCCCTGACTCTGGATCCAATTTCACTTTGGATGTGTCAGGAACCTGCTTGATGGGAATTACGATCTGCAAAGGGACCTCCTATTTAAATACGGGGCGGTTCCGTATCGCCTTGTTGAATAAGTGTAGTGAAAACGCGAGGGATGATCAATTTTATTCGCCTTCATTTCGTGGTATAATCCATCGTACAATGATCATCATCCTGAAACATGTCCCCGAGGAAGGACCGGGCAGCATCGAGCAGTACCTCAGCGAGCATTCCCTCCCATACCGGATCTTCGAAACCATCAATTTGGAGGAGCCACACTTCCACAGTGATATTAGAGCGGTGGTTTTGATGGGAGGCCCCATGGGGGTGTATGAGAGGGAACATTACCCCCAATTGCAGATTTCTCTTCGGGTGATCGAACGGGCCCTTCGAGCCAATGTACCTATTCTGGGCATTTGCCTGGGCTCCCAACTCCTAGCACATGCCTTGGGAGCTAAGGTATATAAAGGACAGGAAGAGGAAATAGGGTGGCGAGAAATCAAACTAACCCACGAGGGGATGGAGGATCCTGCCATGCAGGCCCTGGCACGAAATCCTTTTACCGAAAACCGGGATAGGACTTTCACCGTGTTTCACTGGCATGGGGACACCTTTGAGCTACCTAAAGGATCGGTGCATCTAGCAAGCTCGGATCTCTACCCGAATCAGGCGTTCCGGTATGAGAGAAAGGTTTATGCATTTCAGTTTCACGTAGAGGTAACGGAAGCGATGATCCGGGAATGGTTTCAGCAAGATCCTTTGGCTTCGAGGATGCGTAGGGAGACCCAAGCCAGGATAGGGGAATACGCAAGACGGGCCGAGCAGTTTTACCGCTACTTTTTTAACTTGAAAACCATCAATAGGGAGGTTGCAATGTATTGATGTTTACCTTGATTTTCTTGTTAACTCTGCATTGCTTGGCTGCAGATACCCCTTCTGACACCCAAAAGCAAAAAAGGCCCCTGGTTGTAGCTCATCGAGGGGGATCAAAGTTGGCTCCCGAAAATACCCTGGAGGCTTTTTCTAACAGTATTGCCCTCGGTGCGGATGCAGTGGAACTGGATGTGCACTTAAGTAAAGATGGGGTTCCTGTCGTGATTCACGACCCTGTGTTGGATAAAACTACCGATGGATTTGGTCTGGTAGAGAATCATACCCTGCTGGAACTAAAAAAGCTTGATGCGGGAGTCCGGTTCAAGGGTACTCGGGGTCCTAGGAAACAAGGAATCGAGATCCAGAGAATCCCTAGCCTGGATGAAGTGCTGCAACGAATCAAAGGTAAGGCAAATCTTCAATTGGAAATCAAGGTCCGGCAGGATGGTACCCGATATCCGGGTATCGAGAGGAAAGTGTTGGAAGCCTTGCGGAACTATACCATGGTAAAGGATACAGTTCTTCTTTCCTTCGATTTTCCTACGTTGAGAGCGGTAAAGGAACTGGATCCTGATCTCACGACTTGCGCCCTTATAGGTACACGGTACCTGAACACCATGCTTCCCCGCGGGGTACCTGCGATCGCTGAAGAACTGACGAACCTTAGAGTCGAGTATGTAGGGATAGACGAACGAAAAGTTTCTTCTGGTCTTTTAGAGGCTTTGAGGACGCGAGGCCTTCGGGTTGGTGTGTGGACGGTGAACGACGAGGTACGGATGCGGTTCTTTATCCAACAAGGGGTAGATTTCATCACTACGGATCGGCCGGATCTTTTAAAACGGTTGGTAGAAGAGCTAACCCCTTAGATTGCACTTCTTATCCAGAATCGTTACGATACTTCCTATGAACATCGTAAACGTGGAAACTTTTCCCCTCTCGTTTCCTCTAGAGGTTCCTTCCCGGGATGCAACGGGGGTTTGGGATAGCTGGGACACGGTGATCGTTCGAATCACTGCTTCGGATGGAACTGTAGGGTATGGGGAGATCGGGCCGGTTCATGGGGGTGGTGTACTGGCGTTCAAAGCTCTCGTGGACTACCGCATCGCGCCTCGGATCCTAGGAGAGGACCCAATGGACCGAGAACGGCTGTTCCATAAGATGCTGGGACAGGGTACAGGGGCGTATGCGTTCGGAGAGAAGGGAGCTATCGTTTCAGCTATCGCTGGGATTGAGATAGCTCTCTGGGATCTAACAGGTAAGATTCTGAAGACGCCCGTCTATCAGCTTTTAGGAGGACGAGTGTTAAGTCGTATACCGGCCTATGCCTCTGGGTTTTTTGGTAAGGAAGGACGCCCCCTAAGGCCAAAGGAGTGCGCAGAGGAAGCGAAGCGATACGCCGAGCAAGGGTTCAAAGGGATAAAGATGAAAATCGGTTATGGTCGGAAGCAAGACCTCCAGAATCTGGAAGCGGTACGGAGCACCTTAGGCCCCGATTTTGGCATCATGGTGGATGCCAACCAGGGTTTCACGGTAGCGCAGGTTCTGAAACTGTCCAATGAACTCGCTGCTTTCGATCTCACCTTTCTCGAGGAGCCCATTTCCATCCATGATGTAGAGGGGATGAGCCATCTATCCGCAACAGTTCCCATTCCTTTGGCAGCCGGAGAAAACTACTACACCCACCGAGAGTTTAAAGACTTAGTGGTACAGAGAGCGGTAAGCGTAGTGCAACCTGATGTGATCCATGTGGGAGGGATAGGGGAAGCAAAGAAGGTGGCTGTGTTAGCTCAAACCTTTGGGATGGCCCTTTCTCCCCACATCCATGCTACCATTGGAGTAGCGGCTAGTATACAGCTTTTAGCATCTTGCCCCCATACACTAGCCGCCGAGTACATTACTTCCGGAGGTT
>JAOABU010000042.1 GCA_026418195.1 Spirochaetota bacterium
GTGTACCACCGGCCCAACGGATGGGACTATATCCCTCCCGGTTCACAGATTCCCAATGGAGAATCCTGAAAGTGGGGAGACTATCACCTTGTCGAATTCTCCTTATATATAAAAAGCATCATGCCCGAACCACTATCTAACACCCCTCATCGAGAACCGTATCGATTCTTCACAAAAGGAGACAGACCATGATGGAAAACTTAAATCGACTCGCGATCCACACGATTACCACTAAACCCTGGCCCATAGAGGAAGCCATCGAGCGGTACGCCAGCGCAGGAGTGAAAGGAATATCCGTATGGAGGGATGCATTGGATGGACGAAACGTAAAAAAAATCGGCGAGAAGATTCGTTCTAGTGGACTTTCCATCGTAGCCACCGTGCGGGGAGGATTCTTCCCAGCCCTAAGTGAAACGGAACGACAAGCGCGGATCGAAGACAATAAAGCCTTCATCCAGCTCTCTGCCGAATTGGGTTCACCCCTTCTGGTGATCGTACCAGGTGCCCATCCCGGACAATCCCTTGAAGAATCTCGAAGGCAGATCCGAAAAGGAATGGAAGCGATCTTGAAGGAAGCGGAAACCGTAGGCCTGCGGCTTGCGATCGAACCCTTACATCCTATGTACGCTGATACCCGTTCCGCCATCGTGACCCTGGAACAGGCGAACGACCTTTGTCGAGAACTGGAACATCCCCTATTGGGGATTGCCGTCGATGTATACCATGTATGGTGGGACCCCAACCTCCCACGAGAATTAAAGCGAGCAGGAGAACGAAATAAAATCTTCGCTTTCCATGTGTGCGATTGGAAAAGCCCCACCACCGATTTTCTGAACGATCGAGGGTTGATGGGAGAAGGTTGTATCGACATACCCGGTATTCGACGGGATGTGGAAAAGAATGGGTTTCTTGGATTCATCGAAGTAGAAATCTTCTCCACCCGCTACTGGAGCATGGATCAGCAGGAGTACCTGGAGAAGATCACAGAAGCTTACCGACAGCATGTATAACTACACCAACGAAAGGAGAGACAAAGGTATGGAAAGAACTGTACGAATACTGATGAACGGAGTCACCGGTCGAATGGGTACGAACCAGCACTTGGTTCGTTCTATCCTAGCGATTCGAAAACAAGGGGGAATCCGATTACGGAATGGGGATGTACTGATGCCGGAACCCATTCTGGTAGGTAGGAACGATGCAAAACTCAAGTCCCTTGCCACCCAGTACGAGGTGAAGGAATATACCACAAACCTTGATGCTGCTCTTCAGGACCCTCGGAATGAAATCTATTTCGATGCTCAGGTAACCGAGTTGCGATACCCATCGGTTATGAAGGCGATACAGGCGGGAAAGGCGATCTACTGCGAGAAACCTACTGCTACCAACACTAAAGAGGCAATGGAACTGTATCGAGCAGCGGAACAGAAAGGGATAAAACATGGTGTGGTCCAGGACAAGCTTTGGTTGCCTGGTCTGTTGAAGCTGAAATACCTGATCGATACCGGTTTCTTCGGCCGGATTCTTTCTGTCCGAGGGGAGTTCGGATACTGGGTGTTCGACGGATTCCATCAACCCGCCCAGCGGCCCTCCTGGAACTACCGGAAGGAGGATGGCGGAGGAATCATGATCGACATGTTCTGTCACTGGCGATACGTGATCGACAACCTATTCGGGGAAATCAAATCCCTCGTTGCCCTCGGTGCAACTCATATCCCCAAACGAGTGGACGAAAACGGAAGGGAATACACATGTACGGCGGACGACTCTGCCTACGGGATCTTCGAGTTAAAGAACGGGATCGTCTGCCAATTCAATAGTTCGTGGGATGTACGGGTACGACGGGATGATCTTTTAGTTCTGCAGGTGGATGGAACAAAAGGAACCGCCGTTGCGGGCTTACGGGAATGCTGGATTCAGGACGAAGCGATGACACCAAAACCCGTGTGGAACCCGGATATCGACAGTCCGATCAATTACTATGAAAATTGGGCAAAAATTCCTTCCCGAGATCCCTATGATAACGCCTTCAAGGTCCAGTGGGAAAAGTTTCTCCGACACTACGCCCAAGATGATCCCTTTCCGTGGAATCTGAAGGAAGGAGCCAAAGGAGTTCAACTGGCTGAGCTGGGGATGGAGAGCTGGAAAACCCGGAAATGGGTAGAGGTCACGGAACTGTAAGTTTCTCCTCTGGATACGGACTACACATTTGGTGTACAACCTCAGCTATAGCAACTATAATGAATAGGATCCGCGTGTTCGATATAGGAGCCATTCTCATCAGCATCTCAGTGCTAGGGGCCTTTTCCTATCATGTATATGCGGATCGTGGAGGGGAAGCCGTTGTCTACATCCAGAATCAGTCGAAGGTGTGGATCTATCCTCTATCGAAGGAACAGGAATTGGACATTCCCGGTCCCCTAGGGAGTACCCATATTCATATCAAAGATGGGGCCGCCTTTGTGGAAAATTCCCCTTGCCGGGACAAGATCTGCATCCACATGGGTAGAATTGCTCGAAACGGGGAATGGGTAGCCTGCCTACCCAATCGGGTATTCCTTCAAGTGCAAGGTAAAACTGGAAACAACGGACCAGGAGAAGAGGTGGATGCCAGCACCTTCTGAAATCTCTAACGCTTCCGAATCTTCCAAACAGAGGAGTCCAGAGGAGGGTCCCATCGATAGGAGATCTTTCCCTAACCGGGAAGAAAAAATCGCCCTCTACGGAGCCTTTTGCCTGTTCCTTTCAACGATCGAGTTCCTCATCCCCAAACCCCTTCCCTTCTTTCGACTGGGCTTAGCAAATCTGCCTATCTTACTTGTCCTTCGGAAGGAATCCCCCCGATTCATCTTAGCACTCGTGGGGCTCAAGATCTTTGGGCAGGCCCTGGTGAACGGCACATTGTTCTCCTACATCTTTGTGTTTTCCACAGCCGGATCACTGGCTAGCGGAATCACCATGACCATCCTTTCCTTTCTGCCGGCTC
This sequence comes from Spirochaetota bacterium, assembly GCA_026418195.1. Classification (GTDB taxonomy): domain Bacteria; phylum Spirochaetota; class Spirochaetia; order DTKZ01; family DTKZ01; genus DTKZ01. The sequence goes on from JAOABU010000042.1 coordinate 2,987, forward strand.
GGTACCTTTCCCTGATTGGAATCAGTGTGATGGGTGCCTTAGCTAGTAACCTCGTGCAGATCCTTCTAGCCCGGTACTTCCTTCTCGGAGAAGGTGCCTGGCTCATTGGCCCTCCCTTCCTCGCTCTCGGTACGGTGACAGGAATCCTTCTAGGTGCCATCGCCCTTTCCCTTTCAGAAACCCCGATTCTATCCCCATCCCCTCCATCCCATAGAGAACCGGATTCCGAAAGGGTTGGACAGAACGAATCCGTTCAGATAGTAGCCCTGAAAGATCCTGTAGATGATCCAATTCCCAATTCAAAGTTCCCTCATGATTTTAATCAGTTCCTTCTCCACAGCGTTTCCCCAAGTACACTGTTCTTGGCAGGAGTATTGAGTCTTCCCCCCTTTCTCTTCACCGAATCCCTCTTAGCTAAAGGTGTGTTGACCGCTTTCTACTTTCTCTGTGTAGCACTGAGCGGAAAACGAATTAAACTCCTTCCAAACCTTATAGCATTTTTGGGTATTACTGCCACCAATCTAGTAACTCCCCTAGGTCAAGTACTCTTCTATTTCGGAACGTTCCCTGTAACCCTGGGAGCACTTCGTGTAGGAGCCTTCAAAGCTCTTTCTCTTTTAGGGATGATCGCCCTGTCCCGATTTACGCTCCGCTATTCCGTACCCATGCCTGGACGCCTGGGGGCGGTGCTTGCGCGGATGTTCTTCTACTTCGAGCGTATCACTGAGCGAAAGGTCAGACTCCGCCGTGCTCATATCTGGGAAGATGTCCAGACTCTAGTCCAGGAAGTAAGCCAAGAGAAAGTCGATCACAGCCCCCATACAGTCCGGCCATCCCATACGACCTTAGCAGGGTACCTATTCTTGTTTCTTTTCCTTACCATAAGTTGGGTTGCTCTTGTGTATTAACTTACGGCATTACCTGAAATTCTGCATTCTTTAGTTCAAAGGTTTTTCGGATCCCGCTGGTCAGATAGATCTTCCGGTCTTCTGTAACAAAGATCGCTTCAACCTCTTCAAGAGATTCAGCCAGTTTCAATCCCTCTTCCCAGCCCAAGGCAAAGAGCGTTGTAGACAGACCATCCGCTTGGATCGATTTCTTTGCCATCACCGTGACCGAATCCAATCCATTTCGAATGGGGTATCCCGTTTTCGTGTCCAGGAGGTGGTGATACTTCACACCATCAGGGCCGATGAAGAACCGCTCATAGGTGCCTGAGGTAACCACTGAAAGATCGGCACCTGGAACAATCGCCAAGTAGGAACCTCGGCTTGTTTCTGGGTTCTGGATTCCGATCCTCCAAGGCCGTCCTTCTGGGTGGGATCCCATCACAAGTATATTCCCTCCAAAATCGATGATGGCATGCTGTATCCCCTGTTCCCTTAGCACCCGTGCAGCTTCGTCCGCCGCCCATCCTTTGGCAATGGCGCCCAGATCCAGGGCGATCCCCTTTTGTTTGATGAACACAGTCCGGTTTCCTGCGTTCAATTCCACCGATCGATAGTCTATAAAAGCAAGGGCTTCTTGGATCTCCCGGGGTGTAGGTAGTCGTGCATGGTCTGTACCGATCCCCCAGAGGGAAACCAATCTTCCGATGGCAATATCAAAAGCCCCCTTGCTGAGGGCGGAAAATCGGAGTCCTTCCGAAATCACATGGAACGTCTCTTCCGAAACTCTCACCGGTTTGATCCCTGCATTCCGATTGATCTCGCTCACCTCACTAGTTTCGATGTTCACGCTCATCCGATTCTCTATTTCCCGCACTCGTTGGAAAACGGCATCTAGAGCTTTCGTGTCCTTTACCCCATACACGGTTACCCCACAGGTTGTACCGAGGAGAAACTCGACACGGGAGATCGGTTCTGTTGGGCGGGAGCAGGAAAGGAGAATCCCTCCAAACGTGATACTGAAGAGTGCAATCGCTAGTAATGGAAAGAATAATGGAATGAACGAGGGCGAAACCCTAGTTTTACTCTGCATAGAGGGGAGTTGTATCAGTACTTCACATCTTTTTCAATATAGAGTAATATCAATATTAAAAATATTGATATTTTCTGATACATTCATCCTTGAGGAGAATACGATGGCTGATAAAACTAGGATTGTGGTACTGGGGGGAGGCTACGGTGGTGTAGCCGCAATGAAGAAATTGTATAGGAAACTGAAAGGGAACCCCAACATCGAATTCACTCTGATCGATCGAAACCAGTACCACACGCTCATGACTGAGTTACACGAAGTAGCAGGAAGTCGGGTGGATCCTGCCTCGGTACAGATAAGTTTCAAGCGTATTTTCAGTGGCACCCGGATCAAAGTCGTCACTGATACCATTCAGAATATCGATTTCGAGAATAAGCGCCTTCTCTCCAAGAATGCAAAATACGATTATGACTACTTGATCATTGCTGCAGGGGGAGACCCGGAATTCTTCGGGATCGAAGGGATTCAGGACAACTCCTTCACCCTCTGGTCGTTAGAGGATGCCATGCGGATCCGGACCCACGTGGAAGAGTGTTTCCGCAAGGCAGCCTGTGAGCCAGATCCCTTTGAACGACGGAAACTCCTCACCTTCGTGATTGCCGGTGCAGGGTTCACCGGTGTGGAGCTGGCAGGTGAATTGGCTGAACGACGAAGAGTCCTATGTCGACAGTACCATATCGAAGAACGGGAAGTTCGGATCATCATCGTGGAAGCGTTAGGGAAAATCCTTGCCATGCTTTCCGACAAGCTCCGGGACAAGGCAGAAAAGTATCTGAAGAAGTTAGGGGTTGATGTGTACTTGAACTCCCCTATCTTCAAGGCCGAACCCCAATGCGTGATCATCGAGGGGGGCAAGAAGATCGAAGCCGCGACAATCGTTTGGACCGCTGGAATCCATGGTTCGGAACTCACTGCCAAACTAAACCTCACCAAGGGACAGGAAGCTCGGGGTGAATGTTCCTACGCTTCCTGGGAAGAGGGAATCCATGGGATGTCTGGCTGTCGGTTCGAAGAGGATGAAGTGTACCTGGTAGGCAAACGGGGGCGCATCCTGGTGAACGAACTGATGCAGTCAGTGGATCACGAAAATGTGTTTCTTGTAGGAGATATCCTCTGGTTCGTCGAGGGAGGTAAAGTACTTCCCCAGATTGTAGAAACTGCTCTTCAGACGGCCGATGTAGCTGCTGACAACATCATCGCGATGGTGGAAGGGAAACCCGAACGACGCAAGTTCAAATCCAACTACCACGGGTTCATGGTTTCCATCGGTAGCAAGCATGCGGTTTCCAATGCGGGAGGCATCGAACTATCGGGCTTCTTCGCCATGGCGTTGAAGCATTTGGTGAATCTCCACTATCTCTGGGGATTGGCAGGTCTTAACGCAGTATGGGGATATTTGACTCATGAGTTCTTCGAAATGAAGGATGGACGATCCTTTGTGGGAAGTCACCTGGCAGCCAAGATTCCTGTATACTGGGCTGTGCCTCTTCGCTTGTTCCTGGGAGTGAAGTGGTTCCTTGAAGGTGCCAAAAAGGTTGGACAAGGGTGGCTCAACCCGGGTGAAGGCGGTTTGTTCCACGTGGATCCCTCCAAGATTAAGATTCCAGGTGTCAAGTTCGGAGACGTCACGTCTGCAGCTTCTGCAGCCGCAGAGACTGCGACAAAAGCAGTTGAAAAAGCTGCTGAGGCAGTTACCGCAGCCACAGGCGCCGCAGCGCAGACGGCCAAACAAGCCGTAGAGGCAGCTTCAGACGCAGTCAGTGCAGCTACAGGGGCAGCGGCAGGCGCAGCCCAGGCCTGGGGACAAGCCCTTATTTCCACGGACTCCTGGTTGTATAAAATCTACGAATGGATCGCTCAGCACATCATTGGCATTCATCCTACCGTGGCCTTTTTCATGCAGGTCGGCTTGGTATTGACCGAAATAGGGATCGGACTCGCCCTATTCAGTGGAACTTTTACCTTCCTTGCTGCAGCCGTCTCCATTGGACTCGGTCTCATGTTTATCATCTCTGCCATGGGTAGTTCTGAACTCCTCTGGTACATCTTTGCAGCTCTCGTCATGATGGGGGGTGCGGGGCGAGGTTTCGGCCTGGATCACTGGATCATTCCCTGGATCAAGGACTGGTGGAACAAACGGAAGATCGCCAAGAAAACTTACCTGTACCTGGGAGAACCCAGAGATTAGGAAGTTGTAAGACTCCGATAAAAGATGTTGCACTTTTGGAAAGATTATCCCCATATCCAGCGGGATTTAATAAGGGTACAGGAAATCATGCGGGCCTCCCTACAGGGGAGGGACCCGCTTTTAACCCACACCATTCAGACCCTTCTAAATCGAAACGGCAAGATGCTCAGGCCGGGCTTTGTTGTACTGGGTGCCCGATTGAAACTGATTCGAAATCACCCCTACCCAGTTCAGAAACCGTTGCCGGAAAAAATCTATCAGATCGCCGCTGCAGTGGAAATCCTGCACCTAGCCACCCTCATTCACGATGATGTGATTGATCGAGCTCAAACCCGGCGTGGTGCACCCACCATGAACGCTGAAATTGGAGATCGAAATGCGGTACTGACTGGAGACTTCCTGTTTAGCCGCTGCTTTTCTATCGTAGCAGACTACGCAACCATGGAAAATGCTCGCGTGCTGGCCCGGGGGGTATCCCACATCTGTGAAAGCGAAATCGCTCAATCAAAGCGATTCGATCTATCTACCCTTTCGGTACGAAATTACCTCCATCGTATCATTGGAAAAACAGCCTTCCTGTTTTCCCTAAGTCTCTTTGTAGGAGCCGAAGAATTGAAAGCTCCCCAAAGCCTCACAACTTCCCTTCGTCGCATCGGGTATTCCGTAGGAATCAGCTTCCAGATCATAGATGATATACTGGATATCATAGGGACTCCCGACACTACGGGAAAATCCACCGGAGGAGACCTCCGAGAAGGGATCTATACTCTCCCAGTGATTCTGGCAGCTTTCGAAAACCGTAACACAGCGCTCGCCCTCTACTCCCCAGAAAACCTCTCCACACCCTCTGGCTACGAAAAGGCTCGGACCTTCATCCTGTCCCAGGGAGGAGTGGAAAAAGCCCGAGAGTATGCCAAGCGCTACACCGAAAGGGCTTTGCGAGAAGCATCCCGCATTCCTCCTTCGGAAAACCGAACGGTCCTCATCGAGGTGATCGAGAAACTCCTCCATCGATCGTATTGATCAATCCTTCCCTAGAGCCCAGAGCCGGCCTGAAGCCCTGTACAATTGTGAGGCCAACCATTTCTCTGATCGAAGAGTGCCTAGTTCTTTGATTCGAATCGGGGCATTGAACGCCTCTTCGTTCGGATGTCTTAAATCCATCCGTTCCTGCACGATCCCTCGACGCACATGGTAATGAATGTATTCTATCTTCCCATCCGAATAGGATGCCACTACAATCCCGGTGTGGGTGAGCTCATCGTTCCACTTCCCATCCCCATTGGCATCGTACGTATTGTCCCAGAACAACACATCTCCTGGAGAGGGAGGATGTTCAGTGAACACAAGGCGATGGAAGAGCGCTATCTGGTACAATCTGCGCACCCCATTCCCTTCATGCCGATCGTACTCCTTTCGTAGATCCACTCCCCCGAGGTAGTAGGCGGCTAGAACGAATCCTGAACAATCGGAGGGAAAACTCGCCTTTTCGAACGTTAGCTGCGTACGGCCCAATAAGCTTTTTGCCGCTTCTACGATCCGCTTCTGTACTACAGATTTCGATGGAATAGGAAGAACTTGCCCTCCGAAGGGTACTTCACTTGAGGTTTTTCCGATTCCGGTTCGATTTGATCCACCCATTTCACTGGAAGATAGTTTTGTGGGTGCAGGATCCGGTGACCCAACGCAGGAAAGAAATACAGGAAACGTACAAAGAAAAACCAACAGAAAAGGGATGGGCACTTTCATCATGGAGAAACATACCGCATCCCTAAACACTCTGCAATCCAGCCTTTATGAATCTCAACTCTCAGCGGCGGGCACCTGATAGTAATCGTCGAGCTGCCTCTGCGATCGCTCTTCCTGAGATTCCATACTTATCGATTACCTTGTAGTAATTTCCACTCTCCCCAAAGGTATCTTCCAGTCCAAGATGATCGAACTTGAGGGATTTTACACCTGCTGACTTCCATGGATAGTGTTTCAAAAGAAAGGTTCCAATCTCGTAACCCAATCCATTCCGTTTCTGATGATTTTCCGCCACTAGCACAGCTTTGGTCCTGCGGGCGGATTCTAGAAGTGTTTCTGCATCGAAGGGTTTCACTGAATACATGTCGATCACTTCCGCTTCTATTCCTTCCTTGGCCAACAGGTCTGCCGCTTCCAATGCCTGGAAGACAATATCCCCATAGGAAACGAGGGTGATATCCCCTCCCCTCCTGAGTACATGAGAACCTCCCAACCGAAAGGTATCTTTCTCCGTGTACATGTCCCAGAGCGGATCCCGCATGAGCCGGGTAAACACGGGACCCGGGGTCTGCATGGCAATATCAAAGGCTGCCCGAGCAGAGAACTTGTCGCAGGGGGCCAGAACTTTCATCTCGGGAAGAGTGGACATATAGGCGATATCCTCTGTGGCCTGGTGGGTTACCCCATCGATCGCAGCGGTCAATCCACCATGGGAAGAAAGGATTTTTACGTTCAGGTGGGGATAACAAATGAAAGATCGTACCACCTCCACTGCTCGCATGGTGAGAAACACCCCATAGCCGGAAACAACTACCGTACGGCCATCTGCTGCCATACCCGCTGCAGCAGCCATGGTCCCCAATTCTGCGATCCCCATATTGAAATACCTGTCCGGATACTTATCTCCGAAGAGGTAGGAATAGGTGGAGTACCCAATATCGCTTTCAAACACAACGAACTCATGGTCTATCTCACCGTATTCCACCATTCGTTCGGAAAAACTCTTTCGCGTAGGAGAATCAGTCTTTCGAAGTTGAACTTTCTCTTTCACGCTCGCCATCTGCATCCCTCCTGTTCGTTCCAAGTCCCTTGATGAGCTCATTTCAGACCCCCCTCGATCTCTTGGATCGCTTGGGCCAACTCCTGATCACTTGGTGGCTTCCCATGCCAACCTCGAACATTCTCCATGAAACTCACCCCTTTCCCCTTTACTGTCTGTGCGATGATGCAGAACGGTGTTCCCCGATGAGCTTTAGCTTCCCGAAGAGTTGTTAGAATCTGTTCCATGTTGTGCCCGTCGATCCGGCGGGTGGTCCACCCAAAGGCTTCGAACTTCTTGTCCAGGGGTTCGATGGGCATGATTCGATCCGTGTACCCGTCGTTTTGGAGGTTGTTGTTGTCGATGATAGCTACCAGATTGTCCAGCTTGTATTTATTGGCACTAGCGGCCGCTTCCCATACTACCCCCTCCTGCATCTCTCCATCTCCCAACAGGGCATAGACCTTGTAGCTCTTTTTCAGCCACTTTCCTTCCAATGCCATTCCGATGGATTGGGCAAACCCGATTCCCAAAGACCCTGTCGTAGCGTCTACTCCGGGGGTTTTAGTGGAAACAGGGTGTCCTTGAAGACGGGACTCAAACTGCCGTAAGGTATCCAACTCCTCTATAGGAAAAAATCCTCTTAAAGCCAAACAAACGTACCAGACCGGGCATGCATGCCCCTTGGAAAGCACAAACCGATCCCGATCCGGCCAGCGAGGGTTTTTCGGATCCACATTCAGAATATCGAAGTACAAGGCTGTCATGATATCTGCAGCGGATAGGGATCCTCCCGGGTGTCCGGATTGTGCTTTATGGATCATCTTCACGATGTGGAGCCTGACCTGTTGGGCCTGTTTCTTTAAGAACGCTATCCGCTCATCCAATTTAGCTTCTGTACCTACCGTAGTTCCCATACCTACAACCTCCATATTTTGTATACACAATATAGAATACAAAGCGCTCAGTTGTCAAGGGACAATTAGAGAAACTATGGAAGACCTATCATAATATATAGGATATACTACAATTAAGTGTCCATGAAAGGTGGTCTCCATAGTTGATCCACTCCGCATGGATTCCTCAGCTATTCACGATCCGTATGTAATCTTTCCATACTTCTAAGGATTTTACAATTTCTTCCCGAGTAGCGGAGATACTTCGAGACCGGAGGGCTCGTAATATAGACCGATGCGCATGGATTGCCTGCTGTAACCCTTCTTTCGTTTCAATGTGCTTTCCCATAGAGGATTGAAAGATCCGCATGATGATGTGTCCCAACTGAATGAGGGCTTCATTTCTCGTAATTTCGATGATGGAAGTGTGGAAGGACATATCCACCTTCACCGCTTCCTCCAAAGGAATCTTCGGCATGTTCAAGAATTGTTCCTGCTTCTGGATGATCTGTTCTAGCTTCTCGAAATCTTCTTCGGTAGCTCTGTTAATTACCAGCTCTAAAATTCCTAACTCCACCATTTCCCGAAGATCCAACATTTCCTGAGGAGTTTTGATGCGCTTCACCAAGGGGAGAAGGATCGTTTCGAAATGGCTAGGCATTGTATCGCTGATGTAACTCCCGTCCCCCTGTCTTCGTTCTACGATCCCTAGTACCTGTAGTACTTTCATCGCTTCCCGGATCGAGTTCCGGCCTACGCCGACCTGTTCAGCCAGTTCTGCTTCAGAGGGAAGCCGATCCCCCACTTTCAGCTTCCCCGATAGAAAAAGATCTAAAATTTGCTCTATGACGGTATCAGAAATGTTGGGCTTATTGATCCGTTTCAATCGAACTGGCGGCATACCATTATCCCTCTTGTAGCCCTCTAGTATAGGCTTTCCCTGCGTTTTGGTCAACCAATAGTTGCTTAAATTTCATTTGACATATATCCAAATGTAGGATATGATAAAACCTACAATAAACACTATCACGAGTATAGGAGGAACACAATGCTAAAAAAAGGTCTTGTTATCGCTCTTTCCTTGTTCGTACTCGCATTTACTGTGTACGGCGGGGGCAAGAAAGAGGAGGTTCAAAAATTGACCCTGAAACTCGGTCATGGAGCAGCTCCCAACAACCCGAGACACGTGGTAGCCGTTCAGTTTGCCGATTACGTTAAGCAACAATCCAATGGGAACATCACGGTAGAAGTATTCCCTAGCGAACAATTGGGAAGCGACCGGCAGATGGCCGAGGCTGTTTCCATGGGAGCATTGGATCTAAGCATCAACTCCCAGGGGCCTGTAGCCTATTACAATGAAAAACTTCTCGTTCTTGGTTTACCCTTCCTGTTTGCCAAACCAGAACAGGCCTATGCAGTTCTTGACGGCGAGGTAGGAGAACAGATCTCCAACGAACTTGTGAAAAAGGGGATCCGAGTGCTTGCCTACTGGGAAAATGGGTTCCGCCACATCACTAACAGCAAGAGACCCATCTACAAACCCGACGATCTCAAGGGCTTGAAGATTCGCACTCCGGAGGACAAGATCACCATTGCTATTTTCAAAGCTCTAGGTGCGAACCCGGCCCCCTTAGCCTTTGGGGAACTGTACATGGCCTTGTCTCAAGGTCTCTTCGATGGACAGGAAAACCCTGTTACCAACATTTACTATTCCAAACTGTATGAAGTACAGAAGTATCTATCCCTGAGCAACCACAAGTATGAAACCTGCCCCATGATCATCTCCGAGAAACTATGGCAGAAGCTTACCCCAGCCAACCAGAAACTCCTAAAAGAAGCTGCTATGAAGTACGCCCAAGAGCATCGAAAGCTAAACATCAAAACCAATAACGACTTGATCGAAGAAGTCAAGAAAGCGGGAGTGCAGGTGAATCAAGCGGATGTTGCCGCCCTCCGGGAAGCTACCAAGTCGGTAAACAAAGAGTTTGAACCTACCTTTGGGAAAGAGTTGATCGATAAAGTCATTAGCGTAGCCGCTTCTGTAAAATAAAAAGGAATACCAGGTACCGTTGGGAGACTGTCTCCCAACGGTTACCCATGTTCCACGTGGGAAAGGATGGAAGTACCATGAACACAGCATTCCATCTATTGGAAACCCTCAGCGTCAAATTGAATCGACTGAGCGAAATCCTTTTAGGAATCATCGGTAGTGTATTGATCCTGATCGTAAGTATAGGAATCATCTTTCGATATATATTCAGGCTCCCCTTGACCTGGAGCTACGAACTCTCTGTTGTTTGTTTCATCTGGGTTTCCTTTCAGGGAGCTGCGTATGCTCTGGGTAAGGGAAGCCATGTATCCTTTGATTTCCTGTTGAAGCTGTTCCCCAAAGCATACTATTTTCGAATAGAAACGATAAAATATCTTTTATTATCTGTGATTCTTTTCGTCGGTTGTATGTTTGGAACCTTTGTCTTCCTGAATATGGCTCCCCAACGGTATCAAACCATACCGATTTCTTTGGGATGGCTGTATTTGGCTCTGCCCGTAGGGTTCCTCTTCATGCTCATCCACACTTTGTACCATTTAGTCAGACATTTAAACGGAAACCAAACAACGAAAAAGGAAGGGTAGCACCATGGGTATTACACTTCTCCTTGTATTTGCCATCCTTATCTGCTTATCCGTTCCCATCGCGTTTTCATTGATCGGTGCGGGAGCGTTGGCTGCCTTTCTGTCTCAAAAATATCCCATCGAGGTGGTGTTTCACCGCATCACGGGTGGGCTGGATTCTTTCGTGCTCCTTGCCATTCCCTTCTTCATCCTGGCAGGAAATCTAATGAACACGAGCGGCATCACTCGAAGAATCTTCGATTTTGCGAACGCCTTGGTAGGTAGGATTCCCGGCGGATTGGGGCATGCCAATATCGTAGCCTCTATCATCTTTTCAGGCATGTCCGGGTCCGCCGTAGCTGATGCGGGAGGGCTTGGGTTGATCGAAATGAAAGCGATGCACGACCAAGGGTTCCCAGATGAGTTTTCCGCTGCCGTGACAGCCGCTTCCGCCACCATTGGGCCCATCATCCCTCCCAGCATTCCCATGGTGGTGTACGGGGTGATGGCAGAAGTTTCTATCGGGCGCCTCTTCTTGGGCGGTTTCATCCCTGGACTCCTCATGGGACTTTCGTTGATGATCCTCGTCTACTACATGGCAAAAAAATACAACTATCCCACTTCCTCCCATTTCTCTATCCAACTGGTTTGGAAGACGTTTAAAGAATCCTTCTGGGCTCTCCTGACACCCGTTATCATCATCGGCGGGATTCTGGGAGGGATTTTCACACCCACGGAAGCCGCAGTTGTTGCCGTGCTTTATGCTTTATTCCTCGGATTCGTGGTCTATAAAGAATTGAAACTCAAGGAGCTCTGGGGAATCTTAATCGAAAGCTTTCATACTACCGCTACCGTCACCCTAATTATTGGGGGAGCGGCCGCTTTCGCGTGGCTTATCGCCATCGAAGGGATTCCGGCTAAACTAGCAACTTACATGCAATCTTTGCACTTATCTAAAACGGTCTTCCTTCTCCTGTTCAACATCGTTTTTCTTGTGCTTGGCACCTTCATGGAATCCCTCTCTATCATGGTAATCACTGTACCCGTGCTCATCCCGATCCTCAAAGTTCTTCAGTTCGATCCTCTCCACATTGGTGTCGTTCTCGTGCTGAACCTGATGATTGGGTTGATCACCCCTCCTGTAGGGATGTCCCTGTTCGTAACCAGCAAGATCGGAAACGTAAAATTAGAACGCCTGTATCACTCCATTTTACCCTTCATTGTTCCGCTGGTGATCGTCCTATTCCTCATTACGTACATACCCAGCCTGGTAACTTGGCTTCCAGGTCTGGTCTTGAAATGAATACACCCCGCGCAGGGGCTCATACACTAAGAAATAGAATTTTGGGAGGCTAACATGTTCGAACTAACAGGAAAAACAGCCATCGTTACCGGTGCGGGTTCTCGGAATGGAATCGGCCGAGCTACCGCCCTTGCCTTGGCAAAACAGGGTGCTGATGTAGCAGTCTGCGATTTGAACCTGGAAGGTGTCCAGGAAACGGCCAAGGAGGTCAAAGCTTTAGGGCGGAGATCCATCGCTTTACAAGTAGACGTCACTTCTCCGGAATCGGTAGAAAAAGTAGTTCAGACCGTAGTAAAGGAATGGGGCCGAATCGACATCCTTGCCAACATCGCAGGGATCACTCAACCGATCAAGGTGATCGATACAACTCCTGCAGATTTCGACCGTATCGTAGCTGTAAACATGAAGGGAACCTTTCTGTTCTCCAAGGCAGTGCTGCCCACCATGATGGCCCAGAAGTCTGGTCGCATCATCAATATGAGCTCTGTCTCTGCCAAACGGGGAGGAGGAGTATTCGGAGGCGCCCATTACTCGGCAGCGAAAGCGGGAATCCTTGGATTCGCTAAAGCGTTGGCAAGAGAAGTAGCTCCCTACAATATCACCGTCAATTCCGTGGCTCCCGGCCTCGTACTCACCGACATTCGAGGAGGGATCGAACCCGAGGAAGAGCAGAAAAAAATGGCTGCCGATATTCCGTTGAAACGATTAGGGAAGCCGGAAGAAATCGCTGCTACCATCTGTTTTCTCGCTTCAGACGAAGCTGCCTACATCACAGGAGAAGAAATCGATATCAACGGTGGTTCCCATATGGATTAGGGTATTACACTCTTACAGGATCCATACCTGGCATACTGCTTGGACCATTCCATAGAATCATCTGAGGTAAAGAGAGGCGAGTTCTACCCTCGCCTTTTTTCATCTTTTCTTGTTATCTCGAAGGAACCGGTATACATTTATGGATAACAATACCCATAAAAGGAGGAGGAGATGAAACCGTTCTTGCGGCTTAGGGTATTCCATCTTGCGTTGGCCGCCCTATTCTTAACTGCTAGTTTTTCCTATCCGGAGGAATTAGCTACCAACGCACGGATACATAAAAAATTTAAGCTGTTACCTGGCAAAGCAGATAATCGCTACGTCGTCTACGTTCCCTTCGAGGTAACCCGGCCCGGGAGAGTTCGGGTGTATCATCAGTTGACCGGTGGCGACTTTCGGATAGAAGCAACGGGAGGACTCCCCAACTACGTCCTGGCAGATGCGCGGATTTTCGAAAAAGTCGAGGATTCGGTTTGGGTCAAGATGTGCAAGACAGTGGTAAATTACGTACCTACCCTTAAACTCGAGGCAGCGGCCCTGAAAGAGATTATCCAGGAGGTGAGGAATCTTCTCGGAAAAGAATCAAAACCGAACTGGTATCATGGCACTCGGGACCTTATAGAAAAGGGCGAGCCCTTAATCCTTGACGTGGACGACAAAGATCTGCGCACCACGAAAGGAAGGTATGTGGTTATCCTGCGCAACCCATCTCCCGGAGAATACCATGGGAACATCTTGATTTCCTTTCCCGGCGACGTGTGGGAGGTAGACGCCGATTTGGAGGCTACCTATGAGAGAAAACCCGATCTAGCCATAGAACGGATTGAACTCGATCCGGATAACCGGGTCGTCGTGACTGTGGCCAATTATGGGCCAGGTTGGTTGGATAGGGTGCGCTACAACCCCAAGGACGAAGGATCCATTCGCTTGGAGATAGAAGTGGACGGAAAAAAAGCTCTCTCCGTTCCCATCGCCGAAGTAGACCCGAAGTTTTCCCTCGTTCTTCGCGGGACACCGGTGACGTATCGTACGGATATTCAACTAAGAGGACCCGCTCGGGTTTCCGCGATAATCGACTCGGGTGAGGTCGTTGCTGAGCCGGATGAACGGAACAACCGAAAGCGCGAGAACCTTACTCCGAAACAGGCTCCGTCAACGACGACCACACCGGGACAGCGGGTAAAACGAGACTGATTCATCTCTTTAAAGCGATAGGGGTGCTTACCAACTTATGCTATTCACTTCAGCTGAAATAGGTTTTCCTCCAGGAACTTCCATGTGGCTAGGTAGTCCCCGCTCCCGAAGAGTTTCTTGAACCCCTTTGCGTCCAGTTCTTCCAACAGGTTCCATAGTTTCTGGGTGATCCTGTTGTTGGCCTCAAAAGTACCTTTAATGTCCCATCGAGTGGGGCTAGTGTCGGAAGTGAGAAAATCCTTGTACCCGTACCTCTTTAGGTAGTAGAGAAACTCTGCGTAGGAAAGGAAGTGCTTGGTGCCACAGAAGTAGTCCCAGTCCCACTTCGCATCGTTGTCGTTAATGTGGATGTAGTAGGGATGGCCGCTCTCTGCCACCAAAGCAACCTCTTCGGCCGGTGTGAACCCACCGTAGGTAGAATGGCCAAAATCAATTGTTACTCCCATCTCCTTCACCCCAATGTCTTTGATCAACAGCAGGGCTTTCGCTGCTGAATCCACATAACAGGTACCACGAGTCTCACTCGGCTTGTATTCGATGAAGAGAGGAATATGCTTCTTATACGCTCCCGCTTCCCCGAAGGTCTCGATCAGTCGCTTCCAGGCTTGTGCATAGTCACTCTGGAAGGCGAACTCATACCCATCCCCCAAGGGACAGCAGGTAACTTTGTCAGCCCCCACTGATTCAGCGAAATCCTTCGCTTCCTTCATGAATCGCACCGCTTTCTCCCTGACTTTTTTGTCCGGAGAGGTGACCCCACCGTTTCGGAACTCGGGTTCCGCTTTGATGTTTACGTTGATGGCAGCAAACTCGATCCCATACTTTTTGGCCAGTGCAAGGGTCTTTTCAGGAGATTCCACCTCGTAGGGGTATACCACCTCCACTCCAGTTGCGCCTTCAATTTCTTTCAGCATCTGAAACTTTTCTTCCAGGGATTTGGGTTCATTGTATTCGTGGAACCGATCCTTCGTCTTTCCCAGGAAGGACGTGATAATCGCAAGTTTTACCATGGCTATTCTCCTTCTCACTAATTTGTTTTCTTCAGCGGAATCCCTGCCACCTGTTCTGCCACAAGGGTTTCCACTATCGATTGGAGGAAGCGAAGCCCCCTCCCATATTCCTCTTCGACTTGCCCTGGGTTACATACGATTTCTAGATCCAGCGAGCCCCTGTATCCTCCAAGGAAAAGGTTTCGAAGGAGATCCTCCCAGGGAACTCCACCCTTACCTGGAGCGAGGGCTAAGTTTTCCGTTCCCCAATTGTCCTTCAAGTGCGTTCCGTAGATGCAACACTCCCCATCCAGAGTCATTCGAGCAGGGATCAAAGGTAGTATTTCCTTACTGCTGAATGCGTGTCCCGTATCGAAGTTGTACCCTATCGTAGTACATCCCAATGCAGTACGAAGCTTCAACCATCCTTCAATGCCACTCAACAGGGAAAAGGGAACGACTTCTAGTGCCATTCGGAATCCAGCTGTCTCCACGATCTCTAGCTGAAGTTTTATCTTTTCCACTAGTCTCTGATACGCATCCTTGTACTCCTTTTTTCCCCATACAGAACCCGCAGCAACCTCAAAAGCTGGAATCGGAACAGTGATTACTTTACATTCTGGGAAATTCCCTAAGATTTCCACTACTCGTTTCATTTCCTCGATTCCAAAGGGTGACTGCAAGGTTTCCACAGACTTAAACCCATGGAGTAAGAAATGACCGACGAATTGAGTAGGGATAAGGCCTTCCTCCCTCGCAACAGAAGACAGTAAAGCCCCTCTCTGTTCCCATTCTTCTATTCGATCCACATGATAGATCTCTAGTTGAAATCCATCGAATCCCTGTTTTCGTAAGTCAGGTAAAGCTCCAGCGATCTGCTCTACCGTGAAATCCGTAGTGAAGCGTGAAAAAAAATAAGCGGGGGATACCCCAAAGGGAATTCCTTTCCATCCTTGTTCGAACTTTCCTGTCGATTCCATGTTCCAGCTTTACTCCTACCCTGTTCTCTGCACCATCAGATACGTCTGTGTAATGATCCCAATAGTGAAAAAAACCAACAGCATTACCATAAAAATACTGTATACAATATCATAAACACAATATATTATTTTGTCAAAGACTTTTTCACAACTGCCAGGAAGATTCGGGAACCTGTAACTGTAGACATACATCCTTGATGAGAGTATATTGTACACAATATATTTTCAGCGTTCTATACGCAGAAGGAGGGATGATGCAACCTAATTCCAGATCAATCCCAGGGAACTCAACCCAGTGGCAAAGGAAAGTAATCGTTGCCGTCGCTCCGGTAGCCCATGTGGATCACCCTGTCCCCAATGGCACCCGGAATCCTGTGACTCCTGAGGAAATCGCTCAGGATGTTGTAGACTGCTTTAGAGAAGGCGCTTCGATGGTTCACCTTCATGTGCGGGATCGGACAGGAAAACAGGTTTCAGATCTCACTACCTTCACAAAAACCATAGACCTCATCCGAAAGGAATCGGATATCCTCATTCAGGGATCTACCGGAGGTGTCTCCTCCCTCACTTTGGAGGAACGGTGCGTATCCGTAGATGAACCCCGCACTCAGCTCGCTTCCCTTAACATGGGTTCCACGAACCTGGGTGAAGGGGTATACGTTAACACCCTACCCGACATTCGGTTCTGGGCCCGCAGGATGAAAGAAAAGCAAGTAGTTCCTGAATTGGAGATTTTCAGTCTGGGGATGATTGAAAGTGTATTAAAATTAAAGCAGGAAGGGGTGCTGTGTGACCCATTGAACTTCAATCTCTGTGTAGGGTTCGAAGGTGCATTGCCAGCTCGACCGATTCACCTGTTTCATTTTCTTAACTCTCTTCCTGCGGGTTCACACTGGAGCTTAATCCATGAAGGGATGAAGGATATGTCCCTTCTGCTCATGGCTGTAACAATGGGAGCTTCTGGGATTCGAGTCGGATTCGAGGATGGATGCTTTCTTACGCCCAGTAGACCCGCGAAGAGCAACAGGGAACTGGTTAGGCATTTAGTAACGTTGCTTCGCGGGATAGGTTATGAGCCTGCTACCGTGCAGGAAGCAAAGGAGTTTTTGGGGGTCTTGAAAAACTCTTAGTACCCTGAACCTTGTGGGTAAGGATTCGAGACCCGCAGGCATACCCTAATGTTTTTTGTATACAATATCTATTGACGAATCCTCTTCTTTCCTCTTATACTCGGGGAATGTATAAGGTCGAATTCGAAGATCTAGCCACCAAAGTTTATAAAACCTTGAAAAACATGATTATTAGCGGGGAACTGAAACCCGGGGAAAAGCTCATTCAGGAAGATTTAGCGGAGCGACTTGGAGTTTCCCGAACTCCCCTCCTTTCTGCCTTTGCCAAATTAGCCCAGGAAAACCTGGTTGAAACCATCTCTCGACGTGGGGCCTACGTAAAACGCTTTACAGAACAAGAACTAGTAGACATCTATGATATTCGAATCCAGTTGGAGCCTCTAGGAGCGGAACGAGCAGCCGTGTACATCACAACTGAAGAGGTTGCCCAACTAGAACACCTGTTAAAAGAATACGACGTGGCAACTCAAACGAAAGACATGCACACTCTCAAACAGATCGATTACCAGTTTCATATGTCCATCATGAGAATCAGTCGAAATCGCCTATTGTATGATATGTTAAGCACCTTCAATGTCATCATTATTAGCAACATTAAAGGCCTATTGAAGCCTCCCGAAAAAAGCGATAGCGAACATCATCAATTATTGGATGCATTGAAGGGCAAGAATTCTTTTGAAGCACGGAGGATTATGTACGAACATATCAGTGATTCTCGTGACAATCTGTTGAAGCACCTTATACCGTTCGACTCTGAATAGGAAATAGGAAGATGTCCAAAATTGAAAATAAAATCCTGACAGACTTAGTATACGAAAAACTCAAAATCATGATCGATGATGGAGTGCTCACCCCGGGTCAAAAGATCAATAAACTAGAACTCTCTAAAATACTAGGAGTCAGTCAGACTCCCATCAACGATGCTCTCAGTCGTCTGGCAGGGGAAAAGTTCCTGGAACAGCGGAGTCGGCAAGGGTACTTTGTTCGGGCCTTCTCTGACGAGGAGTTGGTAGCCCTGTTCGAAATGCGGGGAGCACTGGAAGGGATGGCCATTCGGCTCTGCTGTGAGAACGCTTCTTCCGATCATATTGAAGAACTAAGCCGTTGTTTCGAAGGATTTTCGTTCCCCTTAAACGAAAAGACCTACATGGATTATGTCCATGCGGACAAGACCTTTCACGAGAAAATAATTCGCTATTCGGGGAATTCGATTCTATGGGAACTTTCCAGAACTTCGGGTTACATGATAAAAAGTAACATGAAAGGGTTGACCCGGCCACCGGAAGAAACGTATCCAGAACATGTGGCAATGATCCAAGCCTTAAAGGAGCGGAATGGGGATAAAGCTCAACAGTTGATGATTCAGCATCACTTGAGATCCCGGAACGTGTTTCGTGCAAAACTTACCAAGAAGGAGCTAAACACAGTATGAAATCACTCCGAGGGAAAATTCTTGTCTTGCTACTTTTCATGTCTGTCTTACTAGTAGGAATCACCCTTTTGGGTTTGTATACCTCCTTTTCCTCATTGATCCTGGTTTCCATCGGATTCCTGCTCGCTTCAATCCTATCAGGCATTCTATTCTCTATCCTCCTTTCTCGGTCTATCCTTCAACCTATCCAGACGATTGCCTCGAGTCTTAAGGATATCTCGGAAGGGGAAGGGGATCTAACGGTTTCATTGCCCATCCCAAGGAGCAAAGAACTAGCGGATCTCAGTATCCGAGTGAACACTTTCATCCAACACCTCCATGACATGATCCTAAGGATGAAGGGTGCCATTGATGAGAACAATCGCATCAGTGAAAAACTTACCACCCAGTCCGATCTCATCGCTTCCAGTCTTCAACAGATCTCGTCCACCATTCAGCAGATTGGAAACAAGATGGAAACTGTGGATCGCATGATTCAGGACGCCAGGAACCAAACTCAAACCATCACCCAACAGACGGGAGACGCAGTAGGCAAGATCGAAGCTCAAGCCACCAGTGTAGAGGAATCCAGTGCAGCGATAAACGAAATGATTGCATCCATCCGTTCTATGGGAACTTTAGCAGAACATCGGAAACAACAGTTGATCGATCTGATTCAATCAGCCCGAGGCAGTTCCGAAACCATGCAATCCACCATAGACCGTATTAAAAGTATTGCCAAATCCACCGCCGTCATCGAGGATCTAATCGAAATTATCCAGTCCGTAGCAAACCAGACCAACATCCT
Source organism: Spirochaetota bacterium (assembly GCA_026418195.1). Taxonomy (GTDB): domain Bacteria; phylum Spirochaetota; class Spirochaetia; order DTKZ01; family DTKZ01; genus DTKZ01. Next base: position 22,083 of record JAOABU010000042.1, read on the forward strand.
GGCCTTGAACGCTTCCATCGAGGCAGCTCACGCTGGAGAAGCAGGCAAGGGGTTTGCAGTGGTAGCAGAGGAAATCGGGAAGCTCGCTTCTACTACTGCATCCAACGTGAAGAGCATCACCACTAACCTGAAACAGATCCTCCGAGAAATCAAGGAAGCTTCCCAATTCACCGAGGAGACAAACCAGAAGATGCAACTCATGTCACAGACCATTCAAACAGTTTCCGACAGCATGAACGAGTTGATAGCTGGTTTGTCTGAACTGGTGCAGGGTAGTAAGGAAATCACCGACGCCATTGGAGTACTGAACGAAACCACCGAAGCTTTGAAGAACGCTGTCCATACTATCTCCACGAGCTCAGTCACCATCGACTCTGCCATGCAGAAGGTAGCTGACCTATCCTACCAGAACAATGCCGCGTTCGGGGAAATCGTATCAGGTATTCAGGCGGTATCTATCAGCGGGACGGATCTTTCCAAGATCAGCATCGAGAACAATCGGATTAGTGAGCTCATTGAACAGGATATTCGGCGATTCAAGACCCGCTCATCCTTGAAAGACCGCGAACCTAAGAAGGTTCTAGAAGGTTCCTAAGTAGAAACGATTTTCTTCTTGACAATGCTTCCATCTATGGTATAATCCATTTTGTATACAATATAATCTATATTGTATCCATATCAATTCCTGAAGGAGGCCTTTATGAAGAAGGTAATGCTACTCGGCATGATAGCCATGGTCCTTATTACTGGAATGATGTTTGCTCGAGGACAGGAGGAATACCCCTCCCGGGACATCACCAATATTTTGGTGTGGGCTGCGGGCGGAGGAACAGACCTTGCGAACCGCCTCGTGATGGCTGAAATGGCAAAGATCCTCAAGGTGAACATAAACGTGGTGAATGTAACCGGTGGTGTAGGTGGATCGGTGGGAATGTTGGAAGCCTACAGCAAACCGGCCGATGGATATACCCTCTGTGGTCTGTCCGAGTCGATTGTGACTGCCGGTGTTCAGGGTGGTTGGGATAAACGAGTAAACGTATGGGACTACTTCATTATTGGGGGATCCCCCGATGTCCTATCGGTCAGCCCCAACGCTCCGTACAAGAATCTAAAAGAACTCGTGGACGCCATGAAAGCGAACCCCAAAGGAATAAAAGCTGGCGCTAGCGCCTCTGGGTCTATCCACCACCTAAACCTGTTGGCCTTCGAAAAAGGAACGGGGGCACAGTTCAACTTCATCCCTTACACAGGGTCTGCCCCCGCCCAGAATGCTGCCATGACTGGGGAAGTGACAGTGGTGATCACTTCCGTGCAAGAGCAATCCGAGCTCTTGAAAGCTGGGAAACTTCGTCCCCTCGCAATGCTTACCCCCGATCCCTTTAAGTTCGGTGACATTACTATCCCATCGGCCTTTGCCGATTATCCTGACCTGGCCAAGTACCTCCCTCTAGAGCAGCAGATTGGGTTCGGCATTCGCCGGGACGCTCCGGAACCTGTGAAAGCCAAACTCCGGGAAGCATTCAAGCAAGCCATCAAAGCTGAAGCGGTTCAAAAGTTCGGCCGGGATCGGTTCTTTACGATCAAGGGGATTTATGGAGATGAAGCGAACAAGATCTTTGACAAACTGGAATCCGTGTTCTCCTGGACCTTGTGGGAACTAGGAGCCGCTAAGGTTGATCCTGCCAAGTTGGGAATCCCGAAACCCTGACGATTGGAGATTGATTAAATTCCCACAAGGATTGATAGAGGAGCCGTACCGAGCATGGTACGGATCCTCTTTTTAGGGAGAGATTCGAAGTATGTTGGATAAAACGAAACTACGAGGAGCGGATTTCATCACTTCTATTGGATTGATGCTTTTCGGTGTCTGGATTCTGTTCCAGACCTTCAAGATGCCCATGAAAGACACCTATGGGGGAGTAATAAACGTCTGGTATGTCTCCCCAGCCCTCTTTCCCCTGTTTATCGGAACCGGAATCATTCTTTTAGCGATCAATATTCTGATCCATGCCATAAAGAATGGAGGCTTTCAGGCATTCAAGGAATCTCTTCAATCAAAAAAAGGGATTCACCTTACAGAAAAAGGGTATCGATTCCTTGCGATTCTCGTTCCCCTTCTAAGTTTGGTGTACATGAATCTTCCCCGGATCGATTTTTTTCTCAGTATCCTGCTGTTCCTCCTTTTTTTCATCACAGTGTTCTATTTTGACGACTTCCTCTTATTGAAAAAACTACTGGGTTTCTATTCCATCGAAATGGGTATACTCCTGCTCCTCTTTCTTACAGGTATGGATACGATTCTTACAAAAGCATTTCGGTATTCCCTAGACATTCTTGCCCTTGGGTTGATTACAGCTCTCTACATCTTTCTTCGGATCCAAATCAGAGGGCAGAACGAGTATACCCGTAAGTTGCGTAACGCCTTCATGATCAGCTTGCTGACCCCTTTAATCCTGGTACCGACTTTTCGCTTCTTTCTTCGGGTTCCTTTACCCAAAGAGGGAGGCATCGTAGATCTGTTATTTATCCTTTACTACGCTTTTCGATAGGGAGGGCTCCCCATGACTGTGTTTCAAGCATTGGTATCTTTTTTCGGTTACCTGGGAACGATCCTCTCCTCTCCAACGACTCTTCTACTCCTCTTTGGTTCTACGATTCTGGGAATCATCTTTGGCGCCCTCCCTGGATTGACAGCCACTTTAGGTGTAGCATTACTCACCACCCTTACCTATAGTCTCGATACGGGTCCTGCATTGGTGAGTCTTCTAGGGATCTATGTAGGAGCCGTGTATGGTGGATCCTACGGGTCCATCATGATCAATATCCCCGGAACAGCAGCCGCTGCGGCTACTGCTCTGGATGGGTACCCCAAAGCATTGCGAGGAGAAGCAGGGGTAGCCATTGGGTTGACCACAACCGCCTCTTTTCTCGGTACCATCGTAGGGATGCTCTTTGTAGTGGTATTCACGCCCATCATCTCTTTCCTGGCCCTCCAGTTTACCTCCTTCGAATTTTTCTTGTTGGCCTTTTTCGGCATCCTAATCAGTGGTTCGATTTCCACCCCTGACCTGGTGCAAAAAGGGTGGATCGCTGGTTTCTTCGGCCTATTTCTAGCAGTGGTTGGCCGGGATCCCCTCCAATTCTACCCCCGATTTACCCTAGGATTGCCCCAGTTAGAGGGAGGCATTGAAGTCGTTCCCGTTCTGATCGGTGCCTTTGGTATTCCACAGATCATCCAGGTCTTAAAGGATCGGTTCGTGACAGCCAAGGCTCAACAGGTTGGACGGGTGATACCATCCTGGAACAAAATCATGCATAACATCCCCCATATTATCCGAAGCGCTCTAATCGGGGTAGGGATAGGAGCAGTCCCTGGGATAGGGGAAGATATTGCCGCATGGGTTTCCTACGGTACGGCAAAAAACACCTCTAAACACCCAGAAATCTATGGCACGGGTTGCGACGAAGGGATCATTGCTTCGGAGACAGCCAACAACGCCTGTATTGGGGGGGCCATGATACCTCTTCTTTCATTGGGAATCCCCGGTAGTCCTCCGGCAGCGATGCTTTTAGGGGCTCTGCTCCTGCATGGAATTGCCCCCGGTCCCATGCTTCACGTAGAGCAACCGACCTTCGTGTTTCAGGTGAGTGCGATTCTTCTGATGGCTTCTGCAGCCATGTACATTTGTGGGATTCTCCTTGCGCCTCAGGTGGTTAAACTCCTTCGAGTACCCCCTGCCCTATTCATGCCTATCGTGGCCGTTCTCTGTTTGATTGGTTCCTACGCATTGGGATTGAAGATCTTTAACCTGTACCTGATGGTACCTATCGGAATCATTGCTTACTACATGGGAGAACTTGGCTACCCAATCCCTCCCCTTGTAATCGGTGTAATTCTGGGAACGATGGCGGATGAGAACCTTCGAAGGGCCCTCATGGTGTCTCAGGGAAGTTTCCTTCCCTTCGTTACCCGCCCAGTTGCCCTGATTCTCCTCATCGTGATCCTTTTAACCGTTATCACCAGCACTTCCACGTTCAAGACTTTCAAGGCCAAATGGACAGCAAAAAGAAGCCGTTCTTGAGGAACGGCTTCTTTTAAGTTTTTTTCTCTTCCCTATAGAAAATTTCCGAATTATCTGCGAAAATAGACAGCATGAAATTCTCCAATAGATTAAAATTATCGTTTGGGATTCTGCTCTCCCTATTCCTGCTGGTAGGTCTATTGAGTGTAGTGAACCTACTTCGGGTGAATCAGGCATCCCTTCGAATCATGGAGACTGGCACAATCAATACAAATTACGTTGCTGAACTGATCGAGAAGTTCCTGTCGTACAAGAATCTCGAACTGAAACACATTCTCTCTACCAACAAAGCCTACATGGATGCCTACGAACGACAGATGGAAAAAATCTGGAAGGAACTGATAGATACCTACGGGGTTTTTGAAAAAGCTTCCTTATCCGAAACTGAACGGACCCTCCTCAATGCCTTCCGACAATCCCTAGACAGCTACCAGGCTGCCCATGAACAGATTGTCCAATTGTCCCGGAAACTGGAAGAAGGCAAAGGTTCCCTTCTCATTGCACTGAACTCGCTAGACCCATTGAGCGAGCAAACTCTGCAGATCCTTTCCGACTTGAAGCAGGCGGCCCGGAAAACCGCAGAGCAAACCGTACAGCAAGCCCGTCGAATTTTCCGTTTCTCTTTGGCCTCTATCCTCGTGGCCCTAGTATCTTCCGTGATCATCACCATTCTCTTTAGTCACTTCCTCATTCGCTCTTTGCTAGGGAACCTCTCCAAGGGAATCGAGTTTGCCTCTTCCATTGCATTGGGGGATTTAAGCAAAGTAATGGAAGTAGGAAAGGATCCAGAATTGGGCGCCCTCATCCAAGCCTTGAATCAGATGTCCCACCGACTCAGTGATTTGATCATATCCTTACAAAAGAAGATGGAAACCCTTTCCAATGTGGGTTTGCAATTGAAGGAAAATATGGACAGTACCGCCTCATCGGTAAATGAAATCCTTCGAAACGTGGAGAAGATCCAACAAGGTGTGGAATCCCAGTCCGCTGGAGTAACGGAAACTTCCTCTGCAATGGAACAGATCCTTCATAACCTTCAATCCCTCACCCGAATGATTCAACAGCAATCCTCTGCGGTTACCGAATCTTCTGCAGCCATCGAGGAGATGGTGTCCAACATCCGTTCAGTGACAACCAACGTGGAACGGATGGGGGCCGATTTCTCTGGGTTGGTTGTTGCAGCCAAGTCAGGAAAGGAGAAACTCTCCATCGTGAACAGCCAGATCCAGGAAATCTCCAAACAATCCTCTAAGCTGCTAGAAACAAATACCGTAATTGCCAATATCAGCGCCCAGACCAACCTCCTTTCAATGAACGCTGCCATCGAAGCCGCCCATGCAGGGCAGTACGGAGCAGGGTTTGCCGTTGTAGCGGATGAAATCCGAAAACTTGCCGAACTCTCGGCCATACGAGCGAAGGAAACCAAACAAGATTTACGGGGTGTAATCGATGTGATTTCTACTGTGGTGAACTCTTCTTCCGAAGCTGCCATTGCCTTCGACCAGATTTCCAAGAAGATTGAAGATCTCAGTAATCTGATCTATCAGATCAAGAACTCCATGGTAGAACAGAGCTCGGGAAGCCAGGAAATCCTCACCGCTCTCACCAACATCAACGACATCACCTCTCAGGTGCGAGAAGCCTCAGGAGAAATGGAGAAAGGTTCATCCGCTATCATGAAAGAAGTAGAGGATCTCATCCAACAAACGGAACTTGTTCGAACCAGCGTGGAACAGATCGCTCGGGGTGCCGGTACGATCCAGGAAGCGGTTTCAGCGGTTCAGGAACTTTCCAGCCGCACCAGCAACCTGATCCAGGAGGTTCATAAGGAAACAGGAGTTTTTAAACTTCGGAAAGTCTAGCGAAAGACCCTAGAAAACGCATATTTTCTAAGAATGGACCTTCACTGGCTCCGTTTCTTTTATTTGAAGGGTACCTTTCCGAATCCAATCTTCGATCTTTTTCGCTGCTGCCACGGGCTTATTGATAACCGCAGGTCCCGCTACACAACCACCCTGGCAGGCCATGACCTCTACCAGATTTCCCTCGGGTTTTGTTTTAACCATTTGACGTAAAAGTTTAATGTTTTGTCGATCCATCCCATCCACCACGAAGGGTTTAACCTCTAGTTCCGCTGCTAACTCCCTCACCTTCTTCCCTACTGCTTGGGAAACGTTTCCTACGATGGGAAAAGCGCGTGCACAGGCAGAAGGAGTATTCAGTATCAAAGCAGGCTCACAATGGGGAATATCGATCTCTTTCGCGACCAATAAGGCCCCTAATTCTTCTGTATTCAGCACATAATCCACCATCCCACTTTGCAAAGCTTCTCCTTTCTTTGCGACGCAGGGACCAATAAATACCAGAAGGCTTTCCGAATTCTCTTGTCTAGCTTTCTCTGCTGCATAGAGCATGGGACTCTTGGTTGTGGAGATATAGGGTTTCAGTTCAGGAACATGAATCCCCACACACCTTGTGTACGCAGGACAGCAGGAGGTAGTCATAAAGGTCTCTCCACTATGGATCCGTTCCACTAACTCCTTCGCTTCCCGAACAATCGTTTCATCCGCTCCATGAGCGACTTCGTAAACCTGATGGAACCCAAGTGCCCGTAGGGCACTTACAAGCTGCGGGTATTCCCCGGGAAACTGCCCCACCATGGCAGGAGCAACCAATGCGATCACTGGCTTATTCGATTGTAAAGCCCGTATCACATCCAAAATCTGGGAGCGTTCCACGATCGCACCAAAAGGACATTCGTTCATACACTTGCCACAGTAGATGCATTGAGAAAAATCGATCTGTTCCTTTCCTTGAGGACTCTTCGAAATTGCTCCTACAGGGCACGCTTCCTCACAGGGGATTGGAACTTTCACAATGGCATGGTAGGGACAAACCTTTTGGCATAATCCGCAATTCACGCAGAGGGAAGCATCGATCCTCGCTTGCCCATGGATCATCTGAATCGCTTTTTTCGGGCAGTTCCACACACAGGGACGGGCCACGCAGCCCCGGCAAGCGTTCGTCACGAAGTAGTGGCTCTGAACACAGGCACTACAGGCTTCATCGATCACTGTCAGAACAGGATCCTCCACCTGCACACGATCTAAGGCTTCTTCCGCATAGGAAGAGAGGGGTCGAAGCTCATCTGATTCCTTTTCCAGAGCAAAGCCTAGCATGGCCATGAGCCTGTATTTGATCACCACTCTGTCATGATGGATACAGCATCGGATCGATGGTTTTTCTTTGGGAATCATCTCGAAAGGAATGCGATCGATCTCCTTTGTCAGGGTACCCCTAAACGCCATAGAAGCCACTTTTACCAGCAGTTCCCGTCGAATATGGGTAGCAGTATTGTTATATAACATGATTCTCTCCTTTATAGAGAAGCCTGCCGCCGAATCTCTTCAACCACTTTCGGAATCGTAGCCGTACTGATCAGGGTATCGTTTACCTTCACAAAGGGGGCTTTCCCGTATGAGCCTCCCTTACAAAGATTCATACAGGGTGACCCTTCCAGATTGATCCGAGAAGCGAGAGATTCTTCCAACACTTTCTCGATCCCGAACAATTCGGAAGCTCCCATCAGGTAGCAGGTCGTTCCAGAACAGATGACCACATGAATGTTCCTTGCGTTTTTTAATAATTCCATACGTATACTCCTCTCGTTCAGATGAATTGGATATGCACTTCTTTTAAGTACCGCTCTTCCAACAACTGAGCGATCCGTTTAACAATGTTCCGACGGATTTCCAATTCCATGGGCATCGAAGGATCCTGGTGTGCTTCATTGATCCGAGTTCCCACCACAAAATCCACGATGTCGCTGTTCAATAGCTGTTCCATCAGAAGGTAGGCAGCATTCTTGGTGGAAGGTCGATGTGTCCTTCCCTGCAGATTCCCATCCAGAAGCTCTGCGGTTTTCCCCAATGTGAGGATTCCTTCGGTCACTAGATCTGCCCCTTCCATTTCGGAAGCGGGAGGCACCTCAGGATCTATGTTCTGTAAACAGACACGAACCTGTTTTCCCAGTTCCCTAGCTAGGATGGTAGCGGTAGTACCACCACAAATGATTCTCTTCCCTCTGTATACAGAAAAAATGGAAGCTAATTCCTTGTCCCGTTCGATAGCAACCGGCGGACCTGTAAGAACAAGGGCGCGCCTAGGATTGCGGAAGTAGAGAACACCGCAGGTGATATCATCCTTTGCCTCTAGGGCATCGTTCCACAGGCTTTTACGAACTACCGTATGGGCTAATTCTCGAGCAGACAACGTGGGGTCCCTCTGCACTACCTCCTGTAAAAATTTCTTCACCCCTTCAGTTCCCCAGCCTAAGGGCATAGCCGGAGTTCCAATTCCCGATTGCACCACCCCATCGGAGAACACGATGATTCGGTCTCCAGGTTTTGCAACAAAAGAAGATAGAGAGATTGTTGTCTTTCTTCCATATCGGGAAGGGAGACGAGCGACTGTTTTCTGAACTTCAACAATTTCCCCATCTCGGATAAGGACGTAGGGAGGATTATCGTATTCGAGAATGCGCACCTCCTGGTTTCCCCTTACATCCACAATGGTGAAGGTAGCGTATCGAATCCGACGTTCCGAACAGACGGGTAGGGTTTGATGGATAATCTGCGCAGCTCGTTCGATGGGTACATTCCCTGCCATACAGGTAATAGCCATCGTGGCAGTCAATGTGGAAAGAACCCCTGCCTTCACTCCACTGCCTAAACCGTCACTCAACACAGAAATCACTCGATTCTCCGGAAGGATTTTCTTTGAGAGAAAAATGTCTCCTTCCATTCGGTAGCTTCCTTTGGGACACTGGTGATGATCTACTTCGATGAACGTTTCCATTACCGGCTCTCCTGCCCAAAGGATTGAATGATGGCGTTCAGCATTACCTCGCTTTCTGCTGCATTTTCCCCCAATAGATACGCAATTTTTTGAACGGTAGAAAGCTGTTTTTGAATGATCTTCTCGGCTTGCTCCACAATACGGTCCTTCTGGATGAAGGGAATGGTAATGTCCTGGAAAATTCCTCCTACGTATCTACCTCGTTCTACAGTAAAGATCGATCCCTTCAGGATCTTTTCCCTATACCGGATATCCTTTTCCAGGATATCTACTCCAGTTTCCAGTACTGTTACGAACAGATCTGCAAAGGGTACCAGCTTTTTCAAGGATGCTTTTTCCAACCCAGGCTTTGTCTCATACAGCTCTTCTACTTCCCTACCCAACAAACGAGCAAAGTTTCGATTACATTCCACGATGAAAAGCCCATCATCCACCACAACCACACCCGTTGGCATAGTTTTCAATAAAGCATTAGCTTTTTTTTGGGCCAATTTTCTCATGTAGGATAGACACATAGTAGGTTCCGCTTTTTTCATCACGAAGGCTTCGGCGAATTGCCGGCAGGTATCGTATCCACACCCTCCACAGTTCAATTCATCTTCTACAGAATACTTTCCTACCTTCGACAGTGCCTCTCGGATCTCCCTGTCACTAATTTTACCTTTGGATAAAGGAGGGATCCTCCAACGGTACAATAAGTTCAAACCCGAAGGATCCTCTTCCCTAGAGGAAAATTGTTTGTAGTACTGTTGAATCTTGTTCCATTTCATGAGGGTTCCATTCTTTTTTGTACAACCAGGGCCATTCACACACCCTCCGGTACATGCAAGGATTTCCACGAAAAGAGGGGCCTTTAATTGTGAAACCTCTATCTTTTCAAGGGCTTTTGGAATTTCATGGATTCCTGAAATACTGGTGCACAAGTCCTCGGGAAACTTCTTTCTATTGAGAATTGTTCGAACCATCCCCCCATCCACAGGGTACAGGGATCCATCCTTACTGTTCCGCGGTACAAAGGGCGGGGAGAAGGAATGGGAAGATTTCAATCCAGGTCCTGATGGTTCCAACGGGAATCCTTCATCCGCAAACCAGTTCCTCACTTCGCGGAAAGTTAGGGCAGCATCGATCAATTCAGGGCGAGCATCAGACTCTCGTTTCTTAGCAATACAGGGCCCGATGAACACCACACCAATGTCCTCTCCATATAACCGCTTCAACAGTTGTGCATGGGCCATCAACGGAGATGACAGTTCCATGAGGTACGTAGATACGGCGGGTTGATACTTTTTTAGAAACTCAACTACGGTGGGACAAGCGGAAGAAAGGTAGAGCTTCTTCCCTTCATGCATCGCTTCGGAAAGGTCATTTGCCAGGATAGTGGAAACAGCTTCTGCTCCGAGTGCCGTCTCAGATACACCTGCAAATCCCAGTGTTTCCAGTCCCTTGAACAAACCCGGAAGTTCTGTCTCAGAAAACTCACTGACAAAGGACGGAGCTAGGGATACATACACGGTACGTTTTGTAGATAAAACATGCTTAACCTTTCCTACATCATCCCGAACCTTTTTGGCGCCCACCGGACAAACAGACACGCAGTGTCCACAGAGGATACAGAGTTCTGGAACCACTTCCGCATGGCTATCTACGACTCGGATGGCCTTCACCGTGCATTCCCGTAGGCATTTGTAACAATCTTGACATTCGGTTCGCTCTGTATAGATCGGATTCAATCTATCCATGCCCTAACCCCTTTCGGTCTGACAGAGTTTGAAGGAGCGTTTTTAGGAGTGAGGGAGTCACTCCACTATACAAGTTCCCATTGATCGTTATAGTAGGACCTTTTTTACAGGATCCTGCACAGAGCTTTCCCCGTACATCTACCGTACCATCTAAATGTTCTTTGCGAATATAGTCCTGTAAGATCTCCAGATTTCGTTTATTCCCCCTGCTAAAGCAGGAACTCCCCATGCATACTTCGATTACGATCTTTTCTAAGTCCATATGTATTACCCTGTGGCATTTTATTGTGATTTATTTCACATCATATATATATCACATTGTTTAATGTGAATCAATACTCTTTTACATAGATGAAAAGGTTCCCTTGCTCAATTCTTACTGTCATGGTAAGATCAGCCGTGTATGGACCTGTGGACTTTCACTCGATCGCAAATCATTGGGCGAAACGCATTCTTTCCTACTCCATTTGGGCAACGGTTACTGACCTACGGTGATTACACAGCTTCGGGACGCGGAGTCCGATTCATCGAACGATACATGGAACATCTGTTGGAACTGTACGGAAACACCCACACAGAGGACGATGTAACGGGCAACCTAACCACGGAGCGTCTCCACGAGGCAGAGCGAATCATCAAGAGGCACCTGAACGCGGGTCCCGAATACCACATTATCGAAGCAGGTACAGGCAGTACAGGAGCCATCCACAGGTTACAGCAGATGTTAGGTCTCTACATCCCTCCAGCTGCCAAGGAACCTTTTCGTTCCATCCTGTTCAATAACGTGGAATCCCCTATTGTAGAACGGATCGAAGCCACCCTAAAGGCCAAAAGACCCGTTGTATTCGTAGGCCCCTATGAGCACCATTCTAACGAAATCACTTGGCGGGAATGCTATGCAGAGGTAATCGAAATCGAACTGAACGAAGAGGGATTGATTGATCTACAGGATCTGGAGCGTAAAGTGAGCGATCCAGCCTACGCAGGAAGACTCAAGATTGGTTCGTTCTCTGCCGGAAGTAACGTGACAGGGATCAAGACCCCCGTGTACGAAATAGCCCGGATCCTTCGCCGCCATGATTGTCTCGTGTTCTTCGATTTTGCTGCCGTTGCTCCGTATGTGAAAATCGATATCAACCGGAGCCCAGAAACTGCCTTTGATGCAGTGTTCTTTTCTCCCCACAAGTTTCTAGGGGGGCCCGGGACAACGGGTGTCCTCGTATTCCACGAACGCCTCTATCCCAAACACCTACCTCCCACCCTTTCCGGAGGAGGAACGGTAGATTTTGTCAACCTACACGAGCAGGAATACACCCGGGATATAGAAACCCGTGAAAAACCCGGCACTCCTGGAATTCTGCAAACCATAAAAGCTGCCCTAGCCATTCAGTTGAAGGAACGACTGGGAATGGAGGCTATCGAGGCAAAAGAGAGAGAATACATCCACCGTGCTATCGAGTTTTTTCGTACCATTCCCGAAATCGAGATCGTAGGCAATCCAGATCCTGAACTGCGTATCGCCATCCTTTCCTTTAATATCCGGGCAGGGGACTCCTACCTCCATCCCCGGTACGTGGTAAAACTCCTAAACGATCTATTTGGTATTCAAGCTCGGGCAGGATGCTCCTGTGCAGGACCTTATGGGCATAGGCTCCTCCATATCGATACGAAGAAGTCCCTCGAGTTCAAAGAAAAGATCCTACAAGGAGAACTGGGAATCAAACCCGGATGGGCCCGGCTGAACTTCCATTTCCTCTTCACTGAGGAAGAGTTCCGCTTCATTCTGGATGCAGTGGCCTTCGTTGCGAAGTATGGGATCTATTTCCTCCCCCTGTACCAGTTCGATCTTACCACAGGGAACTGGTTCGCCCGCGATTGGAAATGTCCATTACCTCTGTTCGGGATAGAATCTATCTTGTCATCCTTGGAAGAACAGGGTGTTAAAGACTCTTTCCCGTTCTCTAGCGAACAGAGTTTAACGGAAGAAGAAAGAGTGAGTTATTATCAGCAATACCTGGAGGAAGCTTACAGAAGGGGAGAAGAATTAAAAGCATTATTTTCCCCCGACCTCCTGTCCACAACACAGAGGGATCTGATTCCCTTCCTCTACTGTCCGTTTCCGGCATAGACTAGATAGAGGCCTTTGTTAGAGCTCCTCACCGTTCAAGGAGAGAGAACTACCGGATACCGTAGGGCAAGCTCATCCTTCCCTCCGACCTTCACTTCCAAAGGTACTTCCAGTCTCCTTCGATCGATGTAACAGAGACCCTCTCCCCCCTCTGCACAGTATGCAATGGCAGTTTCCAAGTGCACCTCCGTAAAGCCGGGAGCGAACTCGAAGGAAAGACGGATCGGGAACGTAGGAGCCTGCATGCTGAGGGGGGATGCTCCAAGGAATCGACCCTTCCCTTCGCTAAGCCGAACCGCAACTGTGGAAAACGCTTCCGAGGTAACTTTATAACCTTTAGGAAGATCAACCCATAGGGACAATTCAATTCGCCCAGGGGAAATCTCTCGTTTCGAAAACCGAAGGGGCGGAAGAGTCTCGTTGAATAAAAGATCCGATCCAGGGAATGGCCCCACTGTGAGAGGACTTAAAGAACCTCTTGCTCCCTCCCGTGCAGACCATGAATCCTTCAGGATCAGGGTAGACACCCTCCCTTCGTTTAAATCGAAGATTCTGAGAGCGTGATTATTGGTATCCACAACGTACAACTTGTTCCCTTTAGCATCCAGTCCACCGGGTTCATCCCAGCGTGCATCCTGTCCATCCTTGAATCCTGGATCCAGACCCGAGAGTGTTCGTACTACACGGGTTTGAGGATCAATCTCCCGAATCCTGTGATTGTATGTATCCGCCACATAGATCTTTCCTTGGTGAACCCGTACCCCCAAAGGGTGCTGAAACCGAGCGTTCGGCCCCACTCCGTCCTCTGGACCAAACTCGAAAAGGCTCTTTCCGCTCCCAGCCAGCGTTACAACCTGTAGATCCTTCGTGGAAAGATCCACATATCGTATAGAACTGCCTTCCGAATCAGCAAAGTACAATCGCCTATCGGCGCCAAGGGAAAGTCCACTTGGTTGTGCCAGTTCCGCATCCTTCCCTGCCCCATCCAGGTACCCCTCCGCACCGGACCCTGCCAGAGGCGATACAGCTTGGGTGGAGAGATCCATCTTCCAAATCTGGTGACTTCCTGCCATCGCAATGAATAAGGTCTGTCCCTCCACTTCCACATCCCAGGGGGAGGAAAGGGCGACAGAGGATCCAATACCAGGAGCAGGAGGATACTCTTGGGATTGTTTCCCTGTCCCTACCAGTGTGGTAACCCTGCGAGAGGATAGGTCGATCATACGGATGGCATGGTTTCCCGTATCCGCCACATAGATCGTCTTGCCATCGATGGAGAAGGCGATCCCTTGAGGGAATCGAAACCGAGCCTGCTCGAAACTTCCATTGGAAAACCCAGCCGCTGGGCCTCCCACACGGTCCAACACCCTCCCCGTAGATTCCTCCACGATCAGGATTCGGTGATTCCCCGTGTCGGAGAGCACGATTCGGTCAACGGTGGGATGAACCCGTACTTTTCCTGGAAAGCTCAAGAGAGTGGGTTTTCGTGTCTCCGGTTTCAGTACAGCTCTCCAGGGCCTAGTATCTAAAAGCCCCTTAGAGGCAAACTCTTCCCGCAAGGAAAGAATGATTTCCTTGAACTGGGGGTAGAACCCTTCACCCATCGTGGCAGCGGACACGTTTCCTGCAGGATCCACGAGGACCAGGGTAGGCCAGGCTCTAGGACCCCACATTTGCCACAGCAGAAACTCTGGATCGTTCACCACTGGATGGGTAATCTCGTACCGAAGAAGAATGTTTCGAAGGTTCTGCATCCGACCTTCATTGGAAAACTTCGCAGAATGGATCCCGATTACCACCAGTTCGTTAGGGAACTCCTCCTGTAATCGCTTCAGATCTGGGAGATTGTGGATACAGTTGATACACCCATAGGTCCAAAAGTCTAGTAGAACGATCTTCCCTTTCAGCGTGGAGAAACGCAACGGCTCCTTCACATTGAGCCATTCCATACCTTCTGGAAACTCTGGAGCTGGATACGTTCCTGCCCAGGATCGTTTCGCCGTGGGGGGCATGGGATTCTCTTTAGAAGGTGATTCAGTAGATGATCCCGTAGAACTGGACGGAGGGGAACTCTGAGGAGACTCTTTCTTTCCGAACGCAAAGACCCCAATGGTGAACAAAAAAAACAATACTACACCTATACCTGCCAGCTGCCCTAGCTTCATCATTCTAGGTAAAAGAATAATCATGAGATAAATATGATTATATCAGTTAAGTAAAGTCAATGAAAAGAATTTTCTCAACTTTCCATTAGAAGGTGATAATTTAAAAGGTGATAATTTCGTATCCGTCCTCGATATACCGAGCCATCGAGGGGTGACCTTTCATATCAGTACCGAAGGGAAGCTTCTGCGCTTCTATGTCTGCCAAAACTCCCATCTTGTAGGAGCAGGCTCGACACACGCAATCGATCAATCCCGAGTCCCTCACCTGTACATACAGATCGTGGTAATCCGCTCCTTCCATGGCCAATTCCACTACGGCTTTCGTGGCCGCTCCCTCTAAAATGATGGCCACATCCATACCCCTCTCTCGCATGTCCAACCCGTTCAACAGAACGTGCACGAAACACATGGGTTCGCCTCGAAATGCAAACAATGCAATCTTTTTCATACCCTCCCACTATAAAACCTCTAGGATTCCTGTGCAAGGGAATATGAGTACCCTGAAGCTTGTTGGGAAGATCAGGTAGGATTCCAGGCCGTATCTAACCTTCCCATCCCACGCCCCTCGCCTTTATAGGCCGAAATATGGTATAAAGATTACAAGATTCTACCAATAGGAGAAAAGTATGAACCTGGTCTGCCTTGATTTGGAGGGAGTGCTAGTACCTGAGATTTGGATCTCCTTCTCCAAGGCTACGGGCATCGAAGAGCTTCGGTTAACCACTCGAGATATCCCGGATTATGATGCGCTGATGCGGCGAAGAATCAAAATCCTCGCCCAGCACGGGTTGAAGCTATCAGATATCCAACGGGTGATCGAAACGATGGATCCCCTTCCTGGAGCCCGGTCTTTCCTCGATGCTTTACGGGAAACCACCCAGGTAATCATCCTGTCGGATACCTTCGATCAATTTGCCAAACCTCTTATGCGAAAGCTTGGTTGGCCTACCTTGTTCTGCAATACCCTAGTTATTGACAACGATGGTTCAGTAGTGGACTACACTCTCCGACAGAAGGATGGGAAGAAAAAGGCCGTTCTTGGTTTGAAGAGTCTAGGGTTCTATATTCAAGCAGTAGGAGACTCCTACAACGACATTTCTATGCTGCAGAGCGCAGACAAGGGATACCTATTCCGTCCGCCCGCCCAGATTCTCCAAGAGTTTCCTGAACTGCCAGTCGCAGAAACTTACGATTCTCTATGGAAACTCCTATCCTCTGATTCCCATTGGCCAGGAACCCCTTCAACTGGCTCGGTTTCCCTTGGGGCCAAAGGTACTTCCTACAGTTCAATGGGTTCCTAGGTTCTATCGGATTAGCACCTGGGAATTCATACGGAGAAACTTTTCCCGTGCCTTCGGGTATGAATCCCCTCGAGTGTATGCATAAATACTATTCTCCCGAAGAGTCCCTAACTCATCATAGTATCGCACAATGGGATGTTCGATCACTCCTCGGATGGTTTCTTTTGGTATCCCTTGTTGTAACAGGTACGTAGCAAAGGAAAGTTCTTCACAGGGAATATGGGTTCCCGCAGAAGAGTATAGGTAATCCCTACCATCTAGGATCTGTTCGAACGGTCCTTTGGAATAGTGAAACACTCGGTCCACTGGTACTTCCTGGGGAAGAATCTTTGCATCCCTCAGGGCTTGTTCCATCTGTTTGAAGATCAGGGCAAAGCTTTCATACCCGATGGAGGTTCGGAACAGCATGACAGCGATGTCCGTTCCCTGCGCATTCTTCTGTACCAGGGCAGGAATGTCATAGTTCACGATGAATAGGTCTCCATACCTCTTTACCGATTGTCCACTAGTGATAAGCACATCCTCTATGGGAACCCAGAGTGCAAATAACTGTTCCGGTGTCCACCCTAGGATCCGCAATGCTTCAAACGCCCCAACAATTCGGCAGGAATCGAAAGATCGGCCGAATCGTTCCTCGAAATCCCGCTTCATGAACTCAGTGAAGAGCGTTTTCCCTAACACAGCAAACCGCATCCGAACGAGGTAATGCTTCTCTATGATGTGATTCTTCAAGATGAACTCACCTGGAATATTGGCTAGGTATACGAAAAAAATGCGCTGTTTGTACTCGGGGTTTTTCTGAATGATCTTCAGAAGCAAACTCTCCACCAGGTATCCGTTGGATTCCGGCCGCAGATACACAAAAATATCTTCTGTGGAAGGATCGACAGATGGGCCTGGATATGGGATCAGCACAGAAGGTAAACCCTTGTCATTCCCCATGGTTCTATTATCGGGGGAATCAGAAGAAAAGGCAACAGATAGAGGAAGTTATAACCTCACATCAACCAATCCAAACACAACTCCCCAGCTGTGCAGGGCATCTCAATTCCCCAGTTCTCCAACACTTCGGGAGCTACTTCGCCAATAATTCCAACAGGTCTTCCCCGAACCATTACCGACGCGACACGACCAGGGATGAATCGGGGGTCCTCTACCTCTTCCAGGGTATACGCAACATTCATATAGTACAGGAGAGCCCCAAGCTGAGCGTTGATCAGGTTGAATCCTGCATCAGATTGGGCAGAAAGGAAGCCGAGGTGGTTGTAAGTTTTACTACCATACACATCGCTCGGGTCCTTCTTCGCCACCTTTCCTACCTCGAAGATGTGGTGGGGGTATGGAGCGCTAGCAGACACGCTTTCAGCTTGTAAAAGGGAAGGTAGAATGGAGTTCCGTACAAACTCGTAATTCTCCGACATGGGATTGGCGATCTGTATGAGTTCTTCACCGGAGATTCTCATCTTTTCGATGAAATCTTTGCGAGAGCCTAAATAGTTGAAAATCATTTCTTGGAACCCCAACCCCACCATCAGGACAACCACTTTCCGGGCAAAGGTTTCCGCATCCGTCAATCGACCAACCGTGAAGTCCGTAGGGGTAACAGGTTTGAAATGATCCATCCCCATGCCAATCATCACATCCTCGATGATGTCCACTCCATGAAGGAAATCGTTTCGATACTCAGGGGGATATAGAACGACTTCAGCATCTTTCCTTGCATCACTCCCTTTGCCCTCGGACCGAATCTCAGCCCGGTTTCCCATTCGTCTGAGAGCGGTGATGATTTGATCGACGGTGAAGGATTCCCCTAAAAGTTTTTCAATGGCTGAAACAGGTACCCGTTGGGGTTTCTGGAAATAGAAAGGAGTAATCACCTTTCGACCATATGGGGTGTCGTACGGGTACTGTACTTCTACTGGTAGAATAGTATATCCGAGGTCGGCAAAATCGCAGGCTACGATGGAAGTAGCAAGGAGGAGAGAATCCATATCTGTTCCTGTCAGTTCGATAAACAACTCAGTATCGCCTGGCTCCACCGCGCCGATAGTTGCGCTATTGATGATAGGTGGAAAGCTCAAGCACTCTCCCTTTGAATCCTGAAGGAACGGGAACCTCGAGAATCCTGCCACGATGTGCCCGTACTCCTGCCCCTTTGGATGTTCCCGGTTGATCTCTAATAGGTTCATCACCCGGTCAAAGCCGAGGGGTTGGAACTTCGTCTGTTCAGGATCCACCGCATCATAGTGCACAGGGTACTGGATCAGGGTAGATCGATAGATCCCCATGGCAATGGACTTTCGTTTCCTACCATAATTTCCGCACAGCTTTTCCTGTGATTGGATTAAATCCTCCAGCGTATCGGCATCCACAGGAGGACCTTGCACTGCAAAGGCTGCGATATAGGGCCGAATATCCTTCAACGTAGGATCCACCACCACGGTACGGATCCCTTTAGACTCATGCTCTTTCTCGGAAGCCTTTCGTTTGGAAGATCCGTCTTTGCGAAC
>JAOABU010000087.1 GCA_026418195.1 Spirochaetota bacterium
GCCCAGTCCCGCACCCTTCTTACTGCTTCTCCATATTGGGAAAAATCCTCGATATCCCCCCGGATACCTCCGGAAACCCCATGACCGGGCAGATCCAATGCAACTACGACAAAGCGTTCCGAAAGAATCTTTTTGATTACTGGAGACCAGGAACCACTATGATCCAGGTACCCATGCACTAGAAATACTGTACCTCGAACATGGTTTCGCGGACGCTCTCCATCGAGATGGAGAGTAGGAAGCCCTACCAGTACCCCAAGGGGTGGCAGGGAAGGGTGGGAAGGTTGGGTGCAAGAAGATGGCTGCACTAGGTATGGCTCTCTAGCCTGCGAATCCTGATCAAACAAGAGTCCTAAAGAAACTTTCCACTGGGTAGGAATTCCCGATACCGGTTCGAATCCATAGGTATGGAGGTACCGGAGGGTTTCCGGTCCTATAGGTTTGTCCCTCCACAGAAGTTCCTCGAAGGGCAGGGATAGAGGACCAATCTCGGCCCACAGACGTTCCCTGTAAGATATAGCAGGATCTAACGGTTGGGTGGTAAGGCAGGAACTGGATAGAATACCTGCCAGCAGTAAAGCAATCGGTATGTCCGCCTGCATCCGAATATGCTTCTATCCCAGAGTAACACCCTGAGTGTTCACATACAACGCGTAGAGAGATCGGCTAGCTGCCATGAAGAGTCGGTTCCGGAACCTACCTCCGAAACAGAGGTTGGCACACCGTTCAGGTAGAGCGATTCGACCAATGGGTTTCCCGTCTGGGGCAAACACCAGTACCCCGTCCAGTTCCTTCGACCCCATCCCCCAACCACACCAGAGATTCCCATCCACATCACAGCGAAGGCCATCCGGAGTACCAGGACCCGCATCGATGAAGACCCGTTTGTTCATCAATTTTTTCCCATCCGGGCTTACATCGTAGGCGAGGATTTTCCGAGTGGGTTTACCCCGAGACTCCACCACATATAGAATCCGTTCGTCCGGGGAGAAACAGAGTCCGTTGGGACCTGCCACATCGTCCGCCACTACTGTAGCCTTTCCTGTCTCAGCATCCACCCGATACACATACTGGGGTAATTCAGGTTCCGCTTTGTACCCTTCGTAGTATCCCGAAATTCCAAAGGTTGGATCAGTGAACCAGATAGAGCCATCCCGCTTCACCACCACATCGTTGGGGGAATTAAGCCGCTTACCCTCATAGGAGTCTAAAATCACGGTAATCGAACCATCATACTCTGTGCGCACCACTCTCCGACCCCCATGCTCGCAGGTAATAAGTCTACCCTGCCAATCTCGGGTGTTCCCATTGGCGAAATTGGAAGGATTCCGAAACTCGGAAACAGTTCCGGTAGCTTCGTCCCATCGAAGGATCCGGTTGTTGGGGATATCACTCCACAGTAGGTATCGCCCATCCCCGAACCATACAGGTCCTTCTGCCCACCTGCAACCTGTATACAGTCGTTCTACCGCAGCATTTTGGATCCGGTACTTAGCAAACCGCTCATCCAATACGATTACGGATGGATCCGGATACCTCGATACCTCCCTCCACCCCTCCTCTCGAACGCGACTTCCTTCAGTATCGGTTACCATACAGCCTCCCGGTAAACATATACCAAAAACCTAAACCGGTTTCTAGAAGCGGTCAAGTCACCTTCTTACTCCTGATTGACCATGGTGGCAAGCTGACATATCATGAAGCAGTATGGAGAAAGGGCGATCCCTTCTATTCCTGTGCTTTCTGCTCATCTTTCCTTTAAATACCCCTCTACAAGCCCAAACTACACAAAAAAAACTCCTTCGTATTTCTGTAGAAAACACCCTATCACACGTACAAACTCGAAATGTGTATCGATTTGCCGATACTCTGTCTAAAAGAATACCTCTGATCCAAGTAGAGGTGTATCCAGAAGCTCGGTTATTCCGGGATAGAGATGTTCTGAACGCTGTCCATGTAGGAAAAGTGGAAATGGCGGTACCGGGCACATGGAACCTAGAACCTTTTTTCCCTGATCTAGGAATCTTCCTCCTGCCCTTTCTTTATGGACGGTCAATAGAACAGAATCATACCCTTGCGGATGGTGTTATAGGAAGAAAGTTAAAAGAGAAACTAGAAGTTCTCTACAATTTGACCATCCCAGGTCTCTGGATGGATCTCGGGCATGCTCATAGCTTTACTTTAGCTAAACCTATCACACGATTGGAGGACTTTAAAAACCTTAGGATCCGAGTGGCAGGAGGAAGAGCGAACGAACTACGTTTAATCACTTTAGGGGCTTATGCAGTTACCATCCCATGGCCAGAACTGATAGAAAGACTAAGAACCCATAGGGTTGAAGGGATTCTGACTACATATGAAACAGTGCGAAGCGCGGAATTATGGAACTATGGAGTCAGGTACGCCTTCGAGGACAACCAGTATTTTCCCATGTATATTCCCATGGTGAATCGAGATTTTTGGGAACGACTTACTAAGGAGGAACAGTCGGTATTCCAACAAATCTGGAATGAGCATGCTCTAATTGAACGAGCTGAAGCCCTCCTTGCTCAAATGGAGGCGAAGGATCTGTTTATACGGAATGGAGGAAGGGTACTAGTTCCTTCCCTTTCTGAAATCCGTAGGATTCGTCAATCCCTATTGGATGCGCAACCTAACTTTATTCAACAGTTACAGATCGATCCAGATTTAGTTCGGGATGCCGAACGGGAGTTAGGATCTTGATTAAACCCAAATGGATTCAGTACTCCCTTATTTCATTCACCTTGTGGTGTATATTGCTCTTTCCTTCCTTTTTACACATTATTAGAGACAAGGAAAAACAGTTCGATAGGGATCTGCGTGTTGAAACCCTAACATACCTAAGACCCCTTTCCGAATATATCAATGCCCGTTTGCAACAGTACGAACTTCTCATGGACGCTCAATCTGACTTCTTAAACTGGAATAGTTTTCTTCGCCTTTTTCAAAAAGATGTAATTCGATTCCAGGAGACGAAAAACATCCTTTTATTGAATGATAAGGGAGAAATCGAACAATTTTTGCACCCAATCGGTTTTCTGGAAAAGAATGTGATAGACACCTTTCTTTCAGAATTCATCGGAGTGGGAAGTTCCTTCCAGTATTCGTTCTTTAAGTTCCAGAAGAATGTATATATAGTTCTATTTCGACCTACTCATCCTAGTAACAAGGGTTTAAAAAGTGGGATAACCCTTATCCTCTCTTCTCTTCAACTATTACCGGAGCATATCTCATTCCTACATCCCTTACAATGGATTTCCCTTATAGAACCTAAAGGGCTGTACATGCTCCTTTATCGGTATCCACGAAACGTCTCTGACGAAGCAAGCATAGAAGAGGCCATTAGGACAGTTACCAGTTCCCATCAAGGAACTGGAATTGAAGTTAAGGGAAATATTGTAATCGGATGGGATTCCTTACGTAGCTTACCTTTTAAGCTTCTCATCGCTGCCGACCTTCAGGATGGACTTCGCCAACTCAAACAGTTTACTACCATGGTTTTTGTAGGGGGATATTTCGGAGCTACCTTCCTCTTCCTACTTGTATGGCTCCTTGTGCTATATAGAGTTAAAACTCTATCCCAAACGAGAGACCTAAAAATCAAAGAAAGCATCCTTCGAGAAACTCACCATCGGATCAAGAACAACATTCAAACTATCAGTAGTCTATTAGACTTGCAACGGGATTCGGTACAGGATCCTTTCATGCGACAAAGCTTCGCTTTGGCCTCTAGCCGCCTACGAGTGATCGCCCAACTCCATGAAGAGTTGTACCGGCAGGATTCCCTTGAAGCCGTAATAATGAAGAAATACTGTCTAAACCTTCTTACCATACTTTCGGAGTTGTACGATTTCAATACAAATCAGATCACCTTACAGACAGAGATGGATGATGAACTAGTCCTTGATCTGAAACGCACTCAAGCGTGTGGGTTTATCATTCATGAACTCGTCACTAACTCACTGAAACACGCTTTTCCTAAAGGGAAGGGGGGCACGATTCTAGTACGGATTCGCCGAAACGGGAAGACAATCTTTCTATCTGTAGAGGATGATGGGATCGGTTGTACTGGGAACATGAAAAATGCTTCTGGTCTTGGATTGGTGATTTTACGCTCGATAGTTCAACAGCTAAATGGTTCTTTCACAATGGATGGAACTGCAGGAATGAAGGTTCAGGTAACGTTCCCTATATGAGGGGCAAGTAATCCCAATTCGGCTTAGATAAGGCATAGAACATCCGAAGTTTTGCATCTAGTTCCCCACCGGTGAGGATTTCCAAGCGACGTTGAAACTCCTTCCGTTCCCCCTCCGCCCCATACGAGCAGGAGCAGGTAACGTTGAGCCATCCCTGTGATGCAGCAAACCTGCGAATACTTTCCTCTGGAACCAGGGCTAAGGGTCGAATCACCGTCACGGGGAACTTGCGGTAGGTGAGTTTTGGAACCATCGTGGAAAGCTCTCCCTTATTCACCATGTTCATGAGCAAAGTCGTGAGGATATCATCCAGGTGGTGTCCCAGGGCAATTTTGTTGTACCCATGCTCCAGGGCATAGTGCATCAACTCGGTGCGCCTTTGAGTCGCGCACCAGTAGCAGTTCATTTCCTTTCCCGGCTTCAGTCGACCAATCACCGGAACATCTACCGTCTCGAGAGGAACTCCCCACTCCGCATAGAGCCCCTCCAGAGCCTGTTCTGCTTCCTTAGGCATTCCACCTCCGGGTACATCTGTTCGAATGCGAAGGGCCTTCAATTCAAATCGGGGCCTCCCCCAACGGAGCCGACGTGCCAAGGCCCAACTCAAGGTAGTGGAGTCCTTTCCACCCGAGGCACCAATCAAGATCCGGTCTCCCTCTTCAATCAGATGGTAATCGTAGATGGCTTTTGCAATCGATTTCTCAATACCCGTCATGATTCCCATGTCTCCGATACTGTGGAACGATCGGATGCGTTCAAATTCTCCGCTACCAGAAAGACTCTTCTAGCATTGCGCATAGAGTGTGATAGATAGTCTGATGCTGTTCCTGCACTCTTTCCGTTTCTTCTTCGGGAACTGTCACAAGTACATCACAGAAGGATTTTATTCTTCCTCCCCCACGACCTGTCATTCCAATCACCGTTAGCCCTATACTCTTAGCTACCATTGTCGCATATACCACGTTAGACGAGTTCCCTGAGGTACTTAACGCAAGGAGGCAATCACCGGCCCTGCCAAGAGTATGCACCTGCTGAGCGAATATGAAATCCGGTTTAGAGTCGTTACTGAATGCGGTAAGGAAGGCTGTGTGGGTAGTCAAAGAAAGAGCAGGTAATCCCCCCTGGAGATTCTCTACAAGATAGGCACCCTCCATCCCAAAGCGATCAAGAATCGACTGCCGAATCGATTCCTGTAACGGTCGTTTCTTCTTGAACTCTTTCATCAATTCACCCACGATGTGGTCCGCATCCGCACTGCTTCCTCCGTTCCCACAAATAAGGAGTTTTCCACCCGAGGCAAACGTGTCATGCAAGACCTCGAAGGTCTTTTGAATTCCTTCTCGAAGGTGTTCCAACTCTGGATGGCGAACGAACATCATGTCCATGATCCGGATGGCCCTTTCCATACCCGCACGGTAGGAGAATCCTTGTTCATTGTCAACCGGACCGTGTATAGAGTACACTGTTCCTTGGCTATGGATAAACAGGGTCGCTCCCCCTCCCTTCCCCCTTCCTTTATCCTGGATGTCCATCTAGGAAAACTAGCCAGATACCCTGTCTCTT
>JAOABU010000088.1 GCA_026418195.1 Spirochaetota bacterium
TCGCCGAATCCTTCGCTCTCGGGGCCAAAGCAGGATTGGACCCAAAAGTACTGTACGACGCCATCAAGGGGGGTTGGGCAGGCTCGAAACTCCTCGATGTCGCTGCCCGGGATATGTTCAGCCGGGAGTTCAAGCCGGGAGGCACGGTGGACATCCACTGGAAGGATTTAGGCTATGCATTGTCCGTCGCAAAAGCGGAAGATGTCCCCACCCCCGTCACCGCCATCGTGCACGAGATCTTCAAAGCTGCCCGCGCCGCTGGGGAAGGAAAACGCTCCCAACCTGCCGTAGTTCGGTTGTGGGAGAGGTTACTGAGCCTTGAGGTGAAATAACTTTTTCATTGACAACCCTTTCCTCCTCGTTGTATCATAATCTGAAACAATATTTCATATAGCAAGAACAGGAGGATGTATGAGAGGGTTACGAAAGGTTACACTACTGGTGCTCATCCTGGTAGCGGTCTCCTTGGTAGCGGGCGCTGCACCCAAGTATAACTGGAAGCTCGCTTCCGTGCTACCGGAAAGTCATCCCGTACACAAGGCACTGGTCTTCTTTGCCGATAAAATGGCGGAACGAACCAAAGGGGATGTGAAAATCACACTGTTCCCCGCAGGTCAGTTGGGGCAGGAAAAGGACTACATCGAAGGGGTCAAACTCGGTTCCATCGAAATCACCAAGGTCTCCGCAGGTCCCATGGGTCAATACTCGCCGTCTCTACAGGTTGTGAGTCTGCCTTTTATCTGGAGGGACCTCGAGCACCAGCACAAAGTGTTGCAAGGACCCATTGGGGAACGCCTGATGAAAGACATGGAAAAGAATGGTTTCAAGGGATTGGCCTTCCTAGATGCAGGGTTCCGGAGTATCACCACATCGGTCAGACCTATCAATACTCCCGCAGATCTGAAAGGGTTAAAAATCCGCGTGATGCAATCCAAACCATTAATTGACACCATCAACGCGTTAGGTGCAACGGCGGTGCCCATGGGGCAGTCGGAAGTCTACACAGCTCTTCAAACTAAAGTGATCGACGGGTGGGAGAACAATGAACCAACTGTCCTTTCCTTCAACATGCAGGAAGTAGCCAAGTACTATAGCTACACCCGGCACACCTCCATACCCGACTTCCTCGTGATGTCCAAGCGGGTGTTCGATGCAGCCCCAAAGAACGTGCAAGACGCGGTCCTTCAAACTGCAAAAGATACGATCCAGGAACACAACAAGCTCTGGGCCATGATGATCGACGACACGGTGAAGCAACTGAAAGCGAAGGGGATGATTTTCAACGAAGTGAAGGATATTCGAGAGTTCCAGAAAGCCGTAGCGAACGTGTGGAAGGAGTTCGAGCCTATTGTAGGGAAAGATCTGATCGATGCCATTGTGAACACAAAGTAGTTCGGTATAGAATCTTATCGAGATGCATGCGAGACTCGTGGGGATCCCCCATGAGTCTCTTTTTATGGGGGAGCGTGTGAAACAAACAGTACAATTGTGGATCGACCGGATCGAACGAGGGGTAACCTACTTCACGGCCCTGTGCATGGGCGTCCTTTCAGTTCTCGTGTCCTGGCAAGTATTTGCCCGGTATGTACTTCGGGCCAGTCCTTACTGGGTAGAGGAGATCGTAGTAACAGGCATGATGTGGGTTGGCCTCTTAGGAGCAGCCGCTTGCGTGTGGACAGGTTCCCACATGAGTCTTGAGCTAGTAGTAAAACGGTTACCAGAACGGTTCAAGGTTCTGGTGGAAATCATCGTGGACTTGGGAATCGGAGCGTTCGCTATGTTCCTCCTAACTCAAGGGTGGGTGCTGGCAGAAACCACCATGTCCAGTCAGATGTCAACGGTCCCTGTTCCTTTGGGATACACCTACATTGTGATTCCTATCGCAGGAGGATTCATGATTCTCTTTGCGTTTCTAAGAGCTTTTCTGAAGATCGCTGACGCCATAGCAAAAAAGGGGGAACCTCATGCTTGAGTCCGTAGCTCTAATCGGAACCTTTCTGGTTTTGATCCTTGTAGGAGTCCCCATTTCCTTCAGTTTAGGTATTTCAGCCCTCGTAAGCGCCTTCGTTTCCAACTTGGGAGTCGCAATGATTGCCCAGCGGATTGCTGCGAGCCTCCAAGCCTTTCCTCTCCTTGCCATTCCTCTCTTCATCTTGGCAGGGGGGCTTATGTCCAAAGGAGGTGTGGCCCGACGGCTCGTAGATCTTGCGTACCTCCTTGTAGGACCCCTTCCCGGGGGCCTTGCCATAGTGAACTGCATCGAAAGCATGTTCTTCGGCGGAGTATCAGGTTCCGCCATCGCTGATATTTCTTCCACGGGTCCCATCATGATTCCCATGATGGTAGAAAAAGGGTATGACAGGGATTTTTCCGCCGCTCTCACCGTAGCATCCTCGGTACAGGGGATCATCATTCCACCGAGCCACAACATGGTGATCTATTCCATGGTCGCGGGCGGGGTATCCGTCGGGCAGTTGTTCCTTGCTGGATACATTCCTGGAGTAATGCTGGGAGTATTTCTCTCCATTACCTGCTTTATCCTTGCCTTAAAGCGTGGCTACCCAAGGGAAAAGATTCCCCCATTGAGTAAGAGCATCCGAATCATCGTGGATGGGCTCTTGAGCATGCTGGCAGCGGTGATCATAGTAGTAGGAATCGCGGCAGGCATTTTCACCGCCACCGAAGCCTCTGCAGTCGCGGTACTATATGCCATCTTTCTAGGATTTGTCGTGTACCGGGAACTTACCTGGAAGGACTTTATTCAAGTATTTATCGACTCGGTGCGAACTACCGCTGTGGTCCTGTTCCTAATCGGATGCGCATCCGCCTTTGGTTGGATGATGACGTACCTGCAGATTCCCGCCAAGGTGATGAAGATCTTCCTGGGTATCTCCTCGAATCCGGTCATCATTCTGTTACTGGTGAATCTGCTCCTTCTGTTCCTCGGTACCCTGATGGATCTGTCTCCCCTGATTGTTATCTCCACTCCGGTTCTTCTTCCGGTAGTTCAAGCGGCTGGGATGAACCCCGTGACCTTCGGCATCGTGCTATTGTTGAACCTTGGGATTGGACTCACAACCCCTCCTGTGGGAGCAGGGTTGTTCGTGGGGTGCATGGTAGGAAAGACTACGGTGGAACGGATCAGTAGAGGGATGCTGGTGCTATGGCCCGCAATGCTAGCGGTTCTATTCCTTTGCACGTACATTCCCTGGTTTACTACCTTCCTACCAAGCCTGGCAGTGACACCTTAGATAAAGGCACATACTGTATTGTACTGCATGATCTAACAAGGGAGCCCTGAAGTAGCAGGGCTTCCGTTCTCTCCTATAAGCTCTCTCATACTTTGTCCCTTCTTGTACAATCGGCGGTAAGTATGGTACAAAAAATTATCGGCCTTTGGCCGATCTTATCCTGATCGAGCTAAGGAACACACATGAGCGACTTTATCGCCAACCTTTTAACTGCGCTGGCAGTAGTGATCAATGGGATCCCCCAGGGGCTTTTAGCACTGAACTTCGGATTTGCTGCCTTTCCTACTGCAGTAGCCTTTATCATTGGGATCATTGGATCCCTCGTGTTCAAATCCGTAGCCACCATTAGTTTCCAAGCTGAGACCATCACACTAGCAGGCACCATGGGCTCCAATGTGCGGGAGAGGCTTTCCCTCGTGTTCTGGGGAGCCTTCATCCTGTTGATCCCCTCCCTCTTAGGTTGGAACGAAAGGATCGTAGCTTTCATCGGTAAGGTGATTATGTTCTCCATGATGGCAGGGGTCGGTATCATGCTAGCCAACGTGTCCATCGAGCTCTTGAAATCCGAATACTACAGCGGGTCCGTATCCCTCGTGGTAGGACTCATTGTGTGGTTCCTTACAAAGGACCTAGCGAAGACTATCATCATTTCAGTGGCTGCTTCCACCGCAGTATATATCGCGCTTCGATATTTACCCGTGTTCAGGCAGAAGTACAACCTATCCGTAGACATTCCCCATATCGATCGGGACCATGAACGGTTCCATTTCGGGAACATCGAATGGAAGTTCTGGAAGAATCGGAACATCGTGCTTGGTGCCCTTTCCATCGCCTGTCTCAACATCGGGGCCAACATCTCCTTCGGAAAGATCACCGGTAGCATCGCAGGGGTGGACACGAACATCGATCACCTATCCATCTATTCCTCCCTCGCCGATATGGGTTCCACCCTCCTCGGTGGAGGGCCCGTGGAGTCCATCATCTCGGGTACAGCAACAGCCCCTGATCCCCTCCTTTCGTCTGTCCTGATGATGGGGATCATGGCAGCGATCCTTCTTCTGAAGCTCCTTCCCGTGATCGGCCAGTTCGTGCACAAATCCAGTATCACCGGTTTCCTCTTCGTGCTAGGTGCTTTCGTCACTTTTTCCACCAACATCGCTTCCGCCATTGCGGAAGCGGGCGCGTTCAAAGGCCCCTTTGGGTTCGGACCCCAAGGGATGGTAATAGGCGCAACGGTAGTGATTACAGCTAAGTACAACCCCTTCTTTGGGATGATCGCGGGGATCCTTGTGAAACTGATCTTTGGGTTATAGAACTTGTGTTTTTATTGGAAAAGCGCCCTCAAGAGAAATAATGAGGAGGTGTCCATGAGCGGTACGTTACCGGAGTTCTACACCCTCACTGTAGCCGGCCTCAGGCGGCGTCTTCCCATCATCAAGGTGAGCGAACATCTGGCGATAGCCAGTTTCGTCATGCTAGGGGACACGGAACTGATCGAGCGTACCGCGAAAGCTCTGTATGAGCACCCTTCTCTTCCCCGGTACGAAATCGATGTCCTCGTGTGCCCGGAGGCGAAGGCCATTCCTTTGACTCACTGCTTAGCGGAACTCCTGCAGGTGAACTATATCGTAGCCCGCAAGTCCCTCAAGTCCTACATGAAGAACCCTGTGGTGGAAAAGGTGAAGTCCATCACTACCGCGGGAGAACAACTGTTAGTGCTGGACGGACCGGACGTGGAACGGATTCGAGGCAGAAACGTATGCATTGTGGACGATGTAGTTTCCACCGGGGGTTCCATCAAAGGACTAGAGGCCCTGCTGACAAAGACGGGCTGCAAGGTGATCGCCAAGGCAGCGGTGCTTTTAGAAGAGGCGGGGTACAGCGGAGAAGACTTGATCTACCTAGAAAAGCTTCCTGTATTCCCCTACTGAATCGATCCTGAGAGGGCATTCGATCCTATAATTTGTTTATCCTTAGCAACGTATAGGTATGTACGTCGTTTCAGCTACAGTAATCGGAATGGGATGCCTATTCCTGGGAATCGTAGCCTAGCAGGGTTTGGGAGGAAAAGCAGAACGGAGACTTTTCCTCCTCATGACCGTGGGTCTGACCTATGGATCATCTTAGGAACAGGAAGCTTAGTTCTGGTACCGGATTACCTTCTGGTTCTAAATCGTCTACTATGTCTCGATGATCCTGGCTTCCATCGCCATCCTAATCCGCAAGGCAAACCATACCGACTCACCTAGATTCTGAAGGCAACTCCGTTTTACCGCAGGAACTGCAGCTTTCACGTTGGTAATCGGAAGCCTATTGGATTTCGTACTTCCTGCTGTCCTCACCATACCCCTTCCTCCCCTCGGGAATAAAGGAATTAGGGGAATTCTCCACAATCACCCTACACGAGTTCATGACCCGGAATTATTTAGAGGATGTGCGGTGGAACGGATTTCGTGCTAAAAGCATCCCCCCCGATTTCCGCAATCCCCAAGGTACACTCCATACGACTGGGGTAATGTACAAAGTTTGTAAATCTGTGAAGGAACCGGATGGGTACCTCGTGCTGGCCCGGGAAATGGGAATCGAGGATCTTCGCCTCCAGGGCGAAAGTAACCCAGATATTGCCTCCCACTTGGGGATATCCCTCCGCACCGTGGAGTCCCACCTAATCCATATCTACAACAAATGCAGCTCGGACAACAAGATCGAGCTGTTCAACCTGTGCCGTACCTATTCCCTGCTTCCGGAACCAGCGGATACTCCCTAGTGCCCTTGATTCCCGAGGGGGTAAAGAAGGCCAACCACCCCCATAGTATCCTTCTAAATTGACCTACGAGGGAAAGATCAAAGGGGTTTCACCCGTTTCTAGGTGGCGCCGCAACCATGGTACTCGTCACGAGTTCCTGCAATCCAGGCGGTGATAGCAGGGGATCGGGAGGATCGGGAGCGGACTTCGATGCGACACAGCATGACACGAAAACGTAGATAGAATAGAGGAAAAACTTTTAAAGATTGTAGAGAATACACAAATTACACTCGCAGATGTGCTAGGATATAGCTATAATACCGGGACTAGTTTTAACGTACTGGAGACCTACATAAAAGGCGTGCTATTCCAAGTCGAGTATTATACTGAGAGTATTTATAGTGCATCTGCAAATAAAACTATTTATTTACGTTGTGGAAAAGACAGTACCGATGGCGAAGTATTCGCTATATTCTATGGCATGACCCATCTCTACCTAAGGCAATGAATGCTATACCTACGAAAGATGTGCACATTCCTGTCAAACCAGTACTGTGATTCCGATATGCTTTTTTAAACCCACCCTTCGTGCGCAGCGAAGCGTGGTCGTGAAAGTATGCCTCGAACCATTGGCCGTATCCATTCCCTATCCTCCTCGCGGTTTGTTTCGTGGGGTGCTGCATTATTAGAAAAGCTCGGGAAGATCTATATGTATTCCTCTTTGGTGAAAGAAATATAGAGAAAGTGGAAATCCCGAAGGTCCACCTCCGGGTTCATCCTAGAATCGAATACTATTTGAATGAGGAATCTTCGGACCTTACCGAGGTCACGGTGCGAGAGACCTTTGACCGATGGTCAGAAGCGACCCATTTTAAGTTCGTATACAAAGGGAGAAACCGGGCGAGTCTCTGGAGGGATGGGAAGAACACCATTGCCTTCCTGTTGAAATGGCCTCCTGAGGTGCCGATGAAACACGTGGTCTACTGTCAGAACTGTTTGGACAAAAACAGGAATATCGTGGAGTTGGATATTATCTTCAACATGGCCGTCGCCCTGTTTACCACCCGGAGGACTTGAAAACCCCATTCCTACTACATCGAGGGGATTCTCGGTCACGAGATAGGCCACATAATCGGTCTATCACACCCTGAAACAGATAGCGAAAAAGAGTCCCAAAATTCATCACTTCACATGGCATCCTGTATGATGGAGCCCTTCCGTACGATCCAAGACTCCGCTGCCTTCGATGGTCCGGACTCGCAAATAGTCCAAACCTACCGGGAGTTGTACAAAGCGTTTTTTTAAGTAAAAACAGATCTCTTCGACACTGGCCTGTACTTAAGACCACAACCTTATAGGCAAACTGCTTGAAAATTGATCGTTTTTATATACGATTGAAGGTATCTGCGGATATGAAAAAAGTTCTGGCTCCGTATAACACTGCTATCGTTGGATTGTTCCTTAGCGCGATAGTTTCTTGTGCCTTCCTGCTCGGGTACATCCTATACTCCGAAGCTAGGTTCACTCAAATCGAAAAACTAGAGGCTATAAAAAGTCTTGGACGAGTGGAGAACCTCATTCACTTTAAAATTCGAACCATCGAATCTACTACGAAAGACTATGCTCAATGGGATGAAACGTGGAGTTACATTCAAGGTAGAAATCCCCAATTTTGCGAGAAGAACCTCACCTCCCAAATACTGGAGAATATTGGAATCGACTTGGTAGGGATCTACGATCCAAAAGGAAACCTTCTATATAGTTACCATAGGTTGGGTAAGCACGTTCCGTGGCCTTCCAACGCCTCAAGTAAGGGTAGCCCGTTTTCATCTTCATCACCCATCCTTTCAGGTCTTTACCTGTTTGAAAATCGACCTGTGATTCTTTCCTCACAGGTGGTC
>JAOABU010000106.1 GCA_026418195.1 Spirochaetota bacterium
AGCTAGATAGTTTCTAGCCAGAAGCACATAGTTTTCAGGATCTTTCACACCCCGTTGTTGCAATGCTTCTCTCGTAAGGGTAAGGAGACGAAGGGCATCCCGGGGTGGAGATTGCAATCCTCGACTGACAGATAGGATCCCATCCTCGGTAAGAATCGAAAGGGTTTCCCGTATACCCTCCACAGTGAGAAGGTAATTTTCTCGCGACGCTAGAAGACCAGAAGAGGTCGTTGGCAGACTTTCTGTAGAGGCGATATGGACAAGATCGAACCTTTTGTCCTGCATCTTCGCTTGTTCCAGGAACAATCTTGGTTCTTCTGCTACGATTTCTATGGGATCATTCCCAAGGGCGGATTCGCACTGTTGCTGTAACTGTTCCTTCAAAATCTCTGCTAGGATAGGGTCTCGGACTACAATTGTGATGGAAGACGCATGGAACCTTCTGGCGAGTAAGAGATTCATACCACCCGATTCATCAAGAATAAGAACTTTCGGCTGGTCCAGAAGTCTATAGGGGACGGATTGGGGAGTACTGTCGAGGATTTCAGCTTCTTCAAGGGAAGATACTTTGAAAATACTTCCCTCCAATTCTCCGTCCTTCAGGATATAAATCTGTGGAGGAATAGAAGAAGAGGTCTGTAGACCTACGAAAGGAGTGTAGTGAAAAACAGGAGCTTCAAAGATGTGATATGTTCCCCTAGGACTTCGCTTTTCCAATAACGGTGTTGCTAAACCCTCCTCTTGAAGTCTTATAAAAGTATAAAGAGGTTTATAGATCGCGGGTTTTGGTTCCCAAGGGAGAAAGGCCACTACTAGCACTACCAATAGGGAGGAAACCCATAACCGTTGAACCAAATCACCCTCCCTAGGTGAAACAGTGAGGATCCAAAAAAGCCCCCCTAGAATTCCGAAGAAACTGATGGCTTGAAACAGAAAGTGAGAAGGGATCCAATGGAGCAAGAGAAGGGGGGCTAATCCACCAAGACCTCCTGCAATAAGATTGATCCCATAGAGGAGGGGAGCATCCTGGGAAAAAAGCTCTAATATGGAAGCCGAGACAAACCCACCGAAGAAAAAAATTAGAAATAGTATGAATATGTATATTATTATGTAAATTATCTGTATTGGATCGAATACGAAATATAAAAAGTCTACAGGAAGGGATTCGATTAAGGGTAAAGATACCGCAGTAGTAAGGGTGAACAGGGAAAGTCCCACACCGATCCAAAACTCAGGACGGCGGGATACCGTTCGGTGTAAGAGACTACGAATAGTTCCACTGGCTCCGATTCCTAAAAGAGCGATGCCTATCACGAAAAAAGCGATATGATGATGCTTCGTTTCTGAAAAAAACCGCATAAGAACTACCTGTTCTGCAATGAGACTGAACCCTATACAGAACATGGTGATCATGGTTGCGAGTTTTCGGATAAATAAGAATAAGGAAAATCCAAACCTTTGAATGGAATACACCGCACGTTCTCCCTATTTCATCGTCCCTGTTTTTCGAGTAAAGGGGACGAAGCGGACTGGAAGTAGCTGGGTCGTACGAAAAGTACCGTCCTGCATTTTTTCCACTAGTGTCAACATTTGTACCTCATAAGGTCCTCCGAGAGGAATTAAAAGTTTGCCTCCTGTTTTAAGTTGATGTAGAAGTGGAGGAGGCACGTGACCTGCTGCGGCTGTAACGATGATAGCATCAAAAGGACTTTCCTCGTCCCATCCGTAGTATCCGTCCCCTTTTCTAGTTTTCACGAACCCGTATCCTGTTTCGTCAAGGATTTTTCTCGCGCGATCCGTTAACTCGGGGATAATTTCAATGGAACACACATGGGGAGTTATTTCAGCAAGAATAGCAGCTTGGTATCCACTGCCTGTACCGATTTCAAGGACTTTCTCGGTTCCTTTGAGTTGTAGAGCCTCTGTCATATAGGCCACAATGTACGGTTGAGATATGGTCTGTCCATAGCCGATGGGGAGGGGAGTATCGTCGTAAGCCCTTTCTTCCAATGGTGGGGGCACGAAACGATGTCGGGGTACTTTTCTAAGAGCGGCGAGAACTTTTGGATCTCGAACTCCCCGTGCTTCGATCTGAGAAACAACCATCCGTTCACGCTTTTGGTTGAAAGCTGCCTCTTGTTGTGGTGAGAAGGATCTTCCCTCCTTATCTAGAATCTTTCTAGGTTCTTCTTTCCCCAAGCAGAAAAGAAGATGACATGATAGTACCCAAAGGGGCAGGAGAAGTACGATCCGATGCTGCATTCGGAAATTAGAAAGGTAGATCGTCATTCCCCTGTCCCCTTTTCATACCCGATCGCCAGGTTGGTAAAAGTGTTCGCCCTCCACATGATGGAGTACCTGTTTCCAAGCATTCGGAAGGGCGAACGCTGCCAGAGTCTCACCACATACGATGGCAACGGAGCTAGGACGGTAAATCTCCAGCACTTTGCACTCCAACCACCCTGCTACCCCTTTAGGCACCCAGGCATCCACTACTGTTCCTTTCATGTATGAGATGCGCCATTGGGAGAACTTCTCGTAGGATCGTCCCGAAACGCTCCCTGTTTTAAGAACTAGATCCTTTTGTTTGTATGTAGGCAAGGCTGCGATGAACTCTCTTTGGTTTACCACGTTCTCGAAGGTAGCGTGTCCAGGATCACAGACAAAGAGAAACTTGGTAACGGGTTCGTAATCAAGGGGACATGCCCATGCAATGGGAGCCAGATCGTAGCGACCTTCTTTGCTTTTTGTACAGATCCAAAGAAGTCCGCCCCCATTAAGGAGGGTGTACGCCTTTTCAAGGGAAATCGGATTATAGACTGATTCCTCCATGATATACCTCCGGCACTTCTCATCGTATTATACAACAATTTACAGAAAGCATAGTAGGTATAAAAAAACCCGCTAGATTTCTCTAGCGGGTTTCGTGTTGGTTTCATTTATGGAACATGAGTTCTCCCCCGGAGAGACTCGAACTCCCGACCCGGTGGTTAACAGCCACCTGCTCTACCGGCTGAGCTACAGGGGAACGTCTTTCGACAGAAAAAAATCTATCGAAAAATCAGCTCTTCGTCAAGACTAGGAGTCTGCAGAGGAAAGAAAAATGTATTACATTGTTAAGTATGAAAAAAGGTTATCTTCATCAGTTAATCTATATTCTCTGGGATGCCATCCGTAAGTTAGATGGGGATGTAGAACCCTTGGAATTAGAACACATGGCCATAAGGGTTTATAAGGCTATGGATTACAAAACACGAATATTTCATAGTATGGAACATGTATTTAATTTCCTCGATTCTTCTGACCCGGTCATTGCATTGGCTGCAGTGTTCCACGACCTAGTTTACCTTCAGGTCGATCGAGGATTGCCGCCACCCCTCAAAGACCTGTTCGAACCATACTTACAAATTGAAGGTACAAGGGTGACATTTTTGCCCCTTGCTCTGGAATCCAAGGAATTTCAGCTCTGTTGTACCCTATTTGGAAGGGACTCTTCCCATCCACTTGATCCTCCCAATGGAATGAACGAGTTCCTCAGTGGATTCTCCTTCTGTTTATGTATGCAAGGTAAATTGAATTACCTACATTTAGGATCAGTTCTGCTTTGTATCGAAGCAACCATACCCTTTAGAGGTCTTGACTCAGAAGGGCGTACAGTAGGGGAAGTATTAGAAGCTCGGGCTAGGATTGCATTTCCTGAGGTTTCTGAAGAGATTATCCAAAGGATGGTCCATCGAGCCATTGGATTCGCTAATCGGGACGTACAAGATTTCTGCAATCCAGATACAGCTGCCTTTCTTAGTAATACATGGAAACTTCTTCCCGAAACAAACATCCCTCTTCAAGATCGGGGATCCTACAGTATCCGAGAGTATCGGATTGCCCTGTATGGCATGCTGAACTTCTTCAGATCCCTTGATCCAGAAAGGATTTTTCATTCTTATAGAGGAAAACCATCCGACAAAGATTTGCAGAACTTTCGGAAGGTTGCTCGGATAAACCTTGCTCTTTCCATACAATACCTAAAGGCTAAACTTCTGGCAGTTTCAACCTTAGAAGCTCTGGCGATCCTATCCGGTGGAGATGCACCCATAGCCCTTTTCATGGGGGACTTGAACGCTTTGCACGCCGATTCTGAATGCTTGATTCGTTACCTTCCTACTCTACCATTTCCTCCCTGGTTAGATGAAAATCATCCCGTAGTAAGACTTCTAAGAGATGGAAGACTGGAAGAATCCTCTTTCGACCTTAGGAATTCGCCCTTGGCTCTATGGTTATACAAAAGATTAAGACCTGAAGTATGGGGACGAATTGTTGTAGAAATGGAACGGTTTTTTAAAGGAGAGCTTTCTCCTGAAGAGTTCCTGTTCCTCTTTCCTAGATCCTCGAAAGAGCGAATAGAAGGACCTCTTTTGGATATTGTCAAGGCATTGTCTCAAATGGCACCTACCCGAGAAAGATTCTTCCAAGTCCTTCTAACAAGAGGAACTTATTCCACATAAATCTCTTCCCCACATCGGGAACAACGGCCTCTCTGTCCCCCTACCACACGGGTAAAATACCCTATCCGTCGAATCACCTCCTGGCCACAGGAAGGACATAGGGTTACGTTACCTCCCCCTGTATTTCCTGCATAGACAAAGACCAGGTGCTTTCGCGCTCGTTCTAGTAGGGGAAACAGATCTTCTTCACGTGTGGGACGGACCGAATATTTGTACCGAGGATAATAACAGGTTAGATGGTAGGGAATCTTTCGATTCAGGGAAGCAAGAAACCTAGCTGCCTCTTCGATGTCGTTAGGATCGTCGTTTACGCCGGGAATTACGAGGGTGGTCACCTCCAAATGTATCCGACTAGAGGCCTTCCGTAAAAACTCCAACACAGGGGGTAGAGTACCTTTCACTTCCTTCTGGTAGAACTCCTCGTTCCAAGCTTTAAGATCAATATTGGCAGCATCGATCCAAGGCAATAGCTCTTCAGTGGGTTCGGAGTTTAAGTACCCGTTGGAAACCAGAACATTCTTTAACCCTGCCTCTTTTGCAATCTTAGCAGTATCCATCACGTATTCGAAATGCACCAAAGGTTCTGAGTAAGTATATGCGATTCCAAAG
This sequence comes from Spirochaetota bacterium, assembly GCA_026418195.1. Lineage (GTDB taxonomy): Bacteria > Spirochaetota > Spirochaetia > DTKZ01 > DTKZ01 > DTKZ01. The sequence continues at coordinate 5,112 of JAOABU010000106.1, forward strand.
GAGTTCGCCCGTAGAGCCTCCTGTACTAACGAGGTAGGAGAGATGCGCCGAGCAGATTCCTCCGTGTATTGAGAAATGGTGTAGTTCTGGCAGAAAGGGCACCGAAAGTTGCACCCATAAAACCCTACAGAAAAGATCGAGGATCCTGGATAAAAATGGTACAGGGGTTTCTTTTCTATGGGGTCCACCGCAACAGAACTCAGCACTCCATAGAAGGGTAGTACCATCTTGCCCCCCTCGTTTTTCCGAACCCGACAGATTCCTATTTTTCCTTCTGTGAGGGTACACTGATGAGGGCAAAGGACACATTGGACGGTGCTATTCTGGTTTTCTACGAACCTAGGACTAGAGAGGTTCTTCATGGAATGATCCTAAGACCCTTTACGCTGGGCCTCCAACAAAGAAAGCTTGGAAACGTAATCCTAGCGCTCCCTTTTTAATCCACAGGTTCACCATTTTAATGGTTTCTCCCATCTGAGTAACGATGGAGGGGAGTTCTTCTACATAAAGAACATCCTGAATTTTGAATTCAAAGAATACGGCATCCGGAGTGAATGGGGATTGCAGTAGGATGATCTTGTTGTGATCGTAAGGATGTTTTCTGGGAGTTCCGGAGTAAAGGACACCTTCTTCCCGATACCGTTTGGAAGGGTCAAACTTTATGACGTCTAAAGTCGGTAATTCTTCTAGATACTTCGTGTAGGGCATACCACAGATAAATATACTCCAGATCGACAGATAGTCAACTAGAACCGTTCCGCTAGTTCTGGAGGTATTTGGAGGAAACGCAGGACCAACTGCTCTCGATTTTCCAGTAGCTCCAGATCGATAGTATGGAGGGAACTACCTACTCGAAAAGAGCAGGCGGGCAGGTGCAAAGGTGGGGTAAGATCTTGGGTTTTTTCCTTCTTGGATGGCAAAAACCAGAGGGTTTCCTTTCCAATACGGGTAATTTTTCCTTCAATAAGATGGAGGGTTTCGGGATGTAGGAACAGGAGTTCGATCCGATCCTTAGGACTGGGCTCAAAGAAAGATTCCTTCGAAGTTGGAATACCCTGCTCTCCTTTTCCTTTGGCTGGTGGATGTAAGACGTTGATGAGGGATTCCCATTCAGTCTCGTTCCTAAGCTCCTCATGGAAAATTCCCTGAACCCCTAATGCCTCAGCTTTGGATTTCTCTTCCCGATCGAAGGTATCGCTGATCAATAGAAAAACAGAAACAGATTTTTTTATGGTACCCTGGACAAAGGCAAGGAACACCTTCCAGTGTCTGGGGAAATCAGCTGCAGAAAGGACTATCGTATCTGGATCTATCTCGTCTAGGTTATCCATTGCTTTGATGGGATCTCGGTACCAGATCACCTCTACCAGATAAGAGGATAGGGCAATGACCAATTGATCCTTTACTTTTTCTCTTTCACAGATGAGGAGTACTTTCATGGATCTCCCGATTCATTCGGTGCCAAGGTTTCGAGTCTCATAGTTGTAAATGAACCATACATCGTTCTTCCGATAAAGGTAATAGGTATATCGTTTGACCTCCTTAAAGCCTTTCTGGGCAAACTTCTGGATGACTTCCACCACAGCTTCTCGGGGGGTATACGTAGTTTTTAAGATTTCGAACTCATTGGGAATCATGAGGATATCCTCGTCCACAACCGTCTCGGTAAGTTGTTGACGAAACTTTTTCAGCGTTTCAATTCTCTCTGCTTCCGAGAGATACTTGTATCTTCTCGCCCCCTCGGGACTTCTTTGATAGAGACTCTCCAGATCGATATATAGAAAGAACTTGTTCCACTCGCTCTTTTGCCGGGCAGTCAGCACGTACTTCACTACCTCATCGGGGGGAAGGGCGGCCTGTTTCAAGAACTCCCCAACCTGGAGATCTATCTGGTCTTTCACCGCTTCTAACCCTGCTACGGAAGGTCTCACTACTAGGGTAAGAATATTGGATGCTACCGTTTCGATCCTTGGATTTCCGTACAATCGAGGGTAAAACAGCGCCTGAACGGTGTAGGTACCAGGTTCACTGATCTGTACGAACTCTTTCAAGTTCACCCGAAACGAGTATTCTTCTTCTGGTTCCAGGGAGATGTCCCGAAACAGAACGGGTAAATTGGAGTTTCGTTGGGCAATGAACTTTTGAGCTTGAGGAAGAAGTTGGTTTTTTAAGTTTCTTACCTCAAAGGCTACACTGAAGGCCCGATTCTCCGAAATACGGAACAGGTAAGGGTTGGGAGATTGATTGGTTAGGGTAACTTTTAGTTCGATATCACTTTCCGGGTAGTAGACCTTCTTGTCATAATACCGGATAGTGCATACAATCTCTGCCGTTAGACCTCCCAATCCCAGGAGGAGGAAAAGAAGGATTAGTAGGAATCTTACCAACTGTTTTGCATGCATAGTCTTTTTTATTGTCGGCAACCCCTATGATAACATTATTCTTAACTGCTTTCTCTAGAAAGCTCAATGCGTTTGAACCGTTTCGCCTTTTCCTTCAACACCTTCGGAAAGAGACCTTTCCCCAGGTACTGTATGGCCCGCAAGGGAGTTTTTTCGCCCTTCTCCTGAGGGAAGTGGTCCTTACCCTCGGTAGAACTCACCTCGTGGTACTCCCTTCAGAGCAAGAAGCAGTAACGATAGTGGAAGATCTGGAACGTTTCGGAGTACCTACCCAGTTCTTTCCTTCCTGGGGAACTGTTCCTTACAAGGAAGTTGGATCCAACGCGCCCATCTTCGGACAGCGAGTGAAAGTGCTAGTGAGCCTTCCATCCTTTACCAGTGGCGTGGTAGTAACATCACTACGAGCCTTCCTTCAACCGTTACCTGAACGTTCGTATCTGGAAGGGAAACGTATCTCCATACGGAAGGGCCAACGGATAGAACCGCAGGGCTTGGCTAGCCTCCTAACTTCCTATGGATACCTTCGGGTACCGAAAGTATCCCTTCACGGAGAGTTCGCCGTACGGGGAGAAGTGATGGATGTATACTTACCTGGACACGAGGAAGCGTATCGAATCCTTTTAGACTTCGATAGGGTGGCGGAGATTCGCACCTTTTCACCGGACACTCAGGCATCCCTCCAATCAATGGACGAGATCATTTTACATCCTGGACGGGAAGTCGTTTGGAGTCCGGATCGACGGGAGGTATTAAAGAAAAAACTCCAAAAGTTGCCTGAGATGGAAGGCAAAAAAGATAGCGTTCTAAAGTCCCTGAATGAGAGTGCACATTGGGAAGGAGAAGAGCTGTTCTATCCTTTAGCCTTTGATTCGCCCGCTACTCTTTCGGAATATTTACCCGAGGGGAGTATCCTCTGGCTCTCAGAGTATGAACGACTACAGACCGGTTGGGAAACCCTTAAAAAGGAGTACGATGGGCTATATAGAAAAGCTCGGATGTATCGCCCTGTACCGAGACCAGACCGGTTACTGTTCGAACTCCCTGTTCTGGAGCAATCCCTACAGCGGAAAGTCCTTTTGACTTTGTTGAAGCCGGAAGAGTCTGTGAAATATATTTCCCTTCGAAACGATCCTCCGCGCTCTTTCTTTGGGAATGTAACCTTTTTCAAAGAAGAAGTCTCCAATCTCCTAGCTGCCGGTTACACGGTGTACCTGTTTGCCGATACAGAAGCTCAAGCAGAGCGGCTGAGCCACATCCTCAAAGGGTTGGCAGTGACAATCCTTCCTACGGGAATTTCCTCTGGCTTCTCCTTCGGGGGATTGAAACTGTTCGTAGTTCACGAGAATGAACTTTTTGGAAGAAGGAAGCGAGTTCCTAAATCGGTAAAAACGGCAATCGGTCAAGCTATTGACACCTTTATTGAACTATCCCCAGGGGATTTTGTGGTTCATGTGAACTATGGAATTGGGAAATTTCTTGGAATCCAGCGAATGAAGGCGGGAGGAACTGAGAGGGACTATATCCATTTAGAGTATGCGAACGAGGAATACATTTATATTCCCATCGAACAGGTGAACCTCGTTCAGAAGTACATCGGGAATTTAGGCAACGAACCAAGGTTGGACAAGATAGGTGGGAAAAGTTGGGAAAGTAGAAAAAATCGGGTACGAAAATCAGTAGAGGATATAGCCAAGGGACTTCTGGAGTTGTATTCCCGACGAAAAACGATCCAGGGGTATGCGTTTCCCAAGGATACGGAATGGCAGGTAGAGTTTGAGGCATCCTTTCCCTATGAAGAAACGGAAGACCAACTCCGGTGCATCGAAGAAGTGAAGGCCGATATGGAACAACCCTTCCCTATGGATCGTTTAGTCTGTGGAGATGTAGGATATGGCAAGACAGAGATTGCGATTCGGGCAGCTTTCAAAGCGGTACTGGGTGGTAAACAGGTAGCTGTACTCGCCCCTACGACCATTCTAGCCGAACAACATTACGAGAATTTTCAAGAACGGATGAGAAACTACCCGATCTCCATTCGAATGCTATCCCGATTCGTGGATAAGGCAGAACAGCGGAAAACCCTCAAGATGTTGCAAGAAGGGAAGGTGGATATCCTCATTGGTACCCATCGAATTTTGCAGAAGGATGTGGTGTTTCGAGATTTAGGCCTTCTCGTGATCGATGAAGAACAGCGGTTCGGAGTGAAGGACAAGGAACGGCTTAAACAATTGAAAACGAACGTAGACTGCTTGACCCTCACGGCTACACCGATTCCTAGAACTCTCCACATGTCCCTCATGAAGATCCGAGATATGTCCATTTTGAAAACCCCTCCCCATGATCGGATGCCCATCGAAACTCATATTGGCGAGTTCTCGGAAGAAGCTGTAGCGGAGGCTATCCGTAGGGAGATGGAACGGGGAGGACAGGTGTTCTACCTTCATAATCGAGTGGAGACATTGGACGAGGTGCAACGGTTTCTAGAACGGTTAGTACCGGAGGCCTTGATAGGCGTGGTGCATGGACAGATGCCTGCGGAAGAATTGGAAGATGTGATGCACCGATTCATCCATGGAGGGTTCCATGTACTGGTTTCTACCACCATCATCGAAAACGGGATCGATATCCCAAATGTAAATACCATCATCATCGACCGGGCAGACATGTATGGGATTTCCCAACTGTACCAACTGAGGGGAAGGGTAGGGCGGTCCAACCGTCTAGCCTTCGCCTACCTTTTCTACCCTGCAGATCGAGTCCTCTCGGAATTAGCCATGAAACGACTTCAGATTATATCGGATCATACGGAGCTAGGTTCTGGTTTTAAAGTAGCTTTGAAGGATTTAGAGGTGCGGGGAGCAGGTAATTTGCTAGGAAAGGAGCAGAGCGGAGATATCGGAAGTGTAGGTTTCGACCTGTACCTTCGTTTGTTGGATGAGGCCATCCGGGAACTAGAGGGCCGAGGAGACGAAACACCTCCAGAACCCTTCCTCGATCTGGAATATAGCGGATACATTCCCGACGCCTATATTTCGGAACCTGAACAAAAGATGGAAGTGTACAAAAAGATCGCTGCAGTTGGATCCGAGGAAGAATTGGAATCCATCACGTACGAGTTAATGGACCGGTTCGGTCCTCTTCCCGAAGAGGTGCAGAGTTTACTTTGCTTAGCCGAAATTCGGATTCTATGCAGGAAACTATACATCTCTTCGATGCGGGAGAGAGGAGGAATTCTAGAGGTTGAGTTCTCCAAGGTTGCAAAAGTTTCCGTGGATAGAATCTTGAAGCTAATCAAGGAAAGTCGGGGTCGAGTTCGATTGGATCCAAAACGTCCTTATGTGCTTCTGGTAGAAACTCACCTGATTGGTCTAAAGGAAAAAAGCGAGTTCATTCGGGATCGGTTGTCTGTACTGCTGTAGGGGGAATCCATGTATCACATCCGGAGTTATGTTCTCAGGCAGGGAAAGATCACAAAGGCTCAGGCAAAGGCATATGCGGAATGGAAGGATACCTATTGCATCCCTTTTGAAAGGGGAAAGTTTCTGGATTTTTCCTTCCTTTTTCCAGAGAAAGAACAGGTTGTGCTGGAAATTGGATTCGGGATGGGGGAGGCGACGGCTGAATTAGCTCAAAAGATGCTGAAAGTGGGATTCCTGGGTATTGAGGTCCATACACCAGGGGTCGGGAGGCTACTCTGGGAAATACGGCGGAGGAATCTTTCCAATGTGCGGATCATCCAAGCCGATGCCATCCTCGTCTTACAGGACATGATCCCTCCGGAATCTCTTGATGGAGTCCATATCTTCTTTCCCGATCCATGGCCTAAGAAGCGCCATCATAAACGCAGGCTAATCACGACAGACTTTTTGAACCTCGTAGCATCACGGATGAAAGAAGAAGCGTATCTCTATATGGTAACCGATTGGGAAGATTATGCTTTTTGGATCATGGAGAAAGTTTCTCAATGTCCGTTGTTGAAAAATCCCTACGATACCTTTGCACCCCCCATTCCTTGGAGACCGAAAACCGCATTCGAGCAAAAAGGTATAAGAGCAGGAAGAAAAATTCATGAAATCTATTTAAAAAAACAAACTTCCTCGATCCCGTCTATAGAATTGTAAATTTTCTCATAACCCTCTTTACATTCCCGATATTTTAGTATATTTATGTAATAAATATTCTATATTTATACAAAGAGGTGTCTAATGGAGAAGATGGTAGAACGGTTTTTAGACTCCTATGCGCCTATTGTGGAAACTAGAAACAAGATCGATCCTGCCTTATACACCAAGTACAATGTAAAACGGGGTCTACGGAATGAGGATGGAACAGGTGTCCTTGTGGGGTTGACGGAAATTGGAAACGTGCATGGGTACATCTTGGACGAGGGGGAAAAAGTTCCTGTTCCGGGGAAGTTGTACTACCGTGGGTATGATGTGGAGGACTTGGTAGCAGGATGTTACAAGGAGAATCGGTTTGGATTTGAAGAGGTGAGTTTTCTCCTCATCTTTGGAAAGCTTCCCAACCAACAAGAGTTGGCCGATTTTCAGAACGTTCTGGGAGAACTTAGAACCCTTCCCAACGGGTTTTTCGAAGACATGATCCTGAAAGCACCGAGTCCGGATATCATGAACAAATTGGCTCGTAGTGTCCTCGCTTCTTATAGTTACGATCCGAATCCAGAGGATCCATCCCTTCGAAATATCCTAAGGCAGTCCATCGAGTTAATTGCCCGTTTTGCCACCATGGTAGCGTATGCATATCAGGTTCGACAACATTATTACTTTGGTGAAAGTCTCTATCTGCACTCTCCGAATAAAGAACTCTCCACTGCCGAAAACCTTCTCCTCCTGATCCGTCCTGATTCCAAATACACTAAATTGGAAGCGGAGATTCTGGATCTTGCTCTAATCCTCCACGCAGAGCATGGAGGAGGAAATAACTCTACCTTCACGATCCGGGTAGTTTCTTCCGCTGCCACCGATACGTATTCAGCTGTAGCTGCCGCTATCGGTTCCCTCAAGGGGGCAAAGCATGGAGGAGCGAACAACCGGGTAATGGCGATGATGGAGGACATTGAAAAGAACGTGAAGGATTGGAAGGACGATGAAGAAGTGCTATCCTACTTGAAGAAAATCCTCCGAAAAGAAGCGGGTGACAAGAGTGGTTTGATCTATGGGATGGGTCACGCCGTTTACACCCTTTCTGATCCGCGAGCGATCCTTCTCAAGGAGAAGGCAAAAGTCCTCGCCCAGGAGATGGGATACACGGAAGAGTTTAACCTGTATGAACGGATAGAACGACTAGTACCTCGGGCGTTCAAAGAAGAAAAAAACTCGGACAAACCTATAGCTGCGAACGTAGATTTCTTTTCTGGATTCGTTTATAAGATGTTGAACATACCCGGAGCCCTCTATACGCCCATCTTTGCCATCGCTCGTATCTCTGGATGGGTTGCTCATAGGATCGAAGAAATCGTGAGCGGAGGGAAGATCATACGACCTGCTTACAAGAACGTGTATACAAAAAAAGAAGAGTACGTACCCCTTTCCCAAAGATAATATCGTAGGTCAGAAAAAGCCTCCCTTACGGGAGGCTTTTTCAATCTATACCAGAAGCCCCTTTATCCACAGATCACAGTCCCCTAGATGGGATGATCGTGTGGTAGGAGTGCCCCTAATCCAACTAATGAGATTCGGCAGCTGCAGCTTCTTTGGCGGCCCGGATTACCTCTTCAGCTACCTTTCCTGTAATGGGACTGTAGTGGGAAAACTCTGTTTCAAAGGTCCCCGTTCCCGAGGTCATCGCTTTTAAATCGATCGAGTACCTGAGGAGCTCTGCTTGAGGTACCTGTGCTTTCACCTCAACGATTCCTCCCCCCAAGGGTTCCTGCCCCAATACTCTACCCCTTCGGGAGCTGAGATCCGAAAGAACATCCCCAAGGTACTGTTCCTCTACAAATACGGAAAGGTTCATGATGGGCTCTAAAAGGACCGGATTCGCCTTCTCCATTGCAGCTTTCAAAGCCTCGCGAGCTGCAATCTTGAACGCCATTTCGGATGAATCCACCGGATGTTCTTTACCATCCACTAGAGTAATCCCAATATCCATCACAGGGTAACCTGCAAGGATCCCCCGTTCCATTGCCTCATGCAACCCTTTTTCGATACCGGGAATATACCCCTTGGACACGGCCATTCCCCGGATGGCATTTTCGAAGGCATAGTATTCTCCTCGAGGGAGAGGACGGATCTGAATGGATACTTCAGCGAATTGTCCGTGTCCTCCGGTTTGTTTCTTGTGGCGGTATACAGCGTCCGCGTTCTTGGTGATGGTCTCCCGGTAGGCCACTTTGGGAACCCTTGTGTGAATCTCAATCTTTTGACCATCCCGAATCTTGTTGAGGATCATGTTAATTTGAAGCTCTCCCATACCAGAAATGATGGTTTCCTTCGTTTCAGGATTGTAATCGATCCGGAAAGTTTTATCCTCTTCGGCAGCCCGTAGAAGAAGTTGGGAAAGCTTATCTTCATCTTTTTTAGAAACCGCAGAGACGGCAATGGAGAAAACGGGTGTAGGTAACTCAAGAGGTTTATAACGAACTGCCTTTTCTGGAGCGCAGAGAGTGTCGTTCGTATGGGTGTTGGATAGTTTTGCCAGCAGGCAGATATCCCCTGCTTCTGCTTCTGGGATTTCAATTAACTTTTTTCCCAGAGCGGTAAATACTTTTACGATTCGTTCCTTTTTACCTTCCCGAGGATTCAATGCTTCGCTATCGTGAACGATCTTCCCTGTGATGATTTTTAAATAGGATAGTTGGCCAGAGAATTGGTCTATGGTGGTCTTGAAACAGAAGGCGGACATGGGAAGGTTGGTTTCGATGGGGACCTTTTCCTCTGTTCCGTCTTCCTTTACGATGGTTTCCTGGAACCCCATCGGGGAAGGGCCAGCAGATACAAGGAAATTCAGAAGGGACCGGATTCCAGAGTTAGAAAGGGCTGAACCAGCAAAGAGAGGGATGATTCGATTATTCCGAAGTCCCAAGGATAGGCCTTTCTGGATCTGTTCAGGTTCCAGGGTTCCCTGTTCGAAATAGGTATTCATCAACTCATCGTTCCCCTCCGCTGCAGACTCGATCATCAATGTAAGGAACTCCTCTTTTATAGCAGCGTACTCGTTGGGAATCTCGATAGATTTCTCTTCATTCAGTTGTCCAGGAACGGGATAAAAACGATTTTCCAGAAGATCGATTACCCCCTTGAAGTCAGGTCCGGATCCGACTGGCACAGTGATAGGAACGAAGGGCCTCTTGAACCGTTCGCGGAGGTCCTCCAAGACTTTCTTGAAGTCTGCCTGTTCTCGTTCCATCTTGTTAATGAACACGATGCGGGGTTTACCTTGCTGTTCCAGCCTTCTCCATACTTTGATCGTCTCGATCTGTACTCCTGCTTTGGCTCCCACTAGAATACAGGCACATTCTGCAGCTCGCAGAGCCGCGATCACTTCCCCAAAAAAGTCTCCAGATCCAGGAGCGTCAAGGAGGTTTATCTTTACCCCCTGCCACAGGAGGTTGGAGAGGGACGTTTTAATAGAAATTTTTTGGTTGATTTCCTCTTCGGTAAAATCGCTTACTGTTCGTCCAGATTCTACAGGTTCGGGTTTGGGTATTACCCCTCCTACGAATAGGATTTGTTCTGTGAGGGAGGTTTTCCCTGTTCCTCCATGCCCAACTATCGCTAAATTCCTAATTTTTTCTGTACCGATACTCATGGATCGCTCCTTCTCATTGACTATTTTCTGCACTATAGGGTCCGTTAGGAAAGATTGTCAAGGAATTCTTCCTACTTACTCCCTTTGCGCTCAAAATGAGAAAACTCCATTGCGAACGTTCCCCGTCCCTGAGTCACACTTCGTAGAGCGGTAGAGTATCCGAACATCCGCTCCAGAGGTGCATGGGCGCGGATATGTTCAACGGCAGGTCGTGAGTCGAGACTAAGAATGGTTCCTCCTCGACTGGTGAGTTGATTGATCACTTCTCCCAAGAACTCCTTCGGACACATCACATCCACTAGCATAATGGGTTCCAGGAGAACCGGATCAGCTTTTCGACAGGCATTGTCGAAACCGATGGAGCCAGCCGCTTCGAAGGCAAATTCAGTCGACGTGTTTTCATTGTATACAGCCGCTTCTAACGTTACTCCGATATCGTACGCCGGGTATCCATAAAGGATTCCTGAAGAAAAAGCACCTATTACTCCTCTTTCTACCGCTTCTACTAGGTTTTCAGGTAGTTCCTCCTTTTTCAGAGCATTGACAAACCGGTTTCCCGTTCCCCGTTCCAGCGGTTCTACCGTTAACGTAATCTCTGCCGTATTGTCCTTGCCCGCAATCACCTTATGGAACCGTTCTGTATGGGTTACTTTCTTTGTAATGCTTTCACGATAGGTCACTTGAGGTTTCCCTACCTTCGCTTCCAGACGGAAATCTTTCACAATTCGGGTTACTAGTACATCCAAATGGAGTTCTCCCATCCCAGAGATGATGATCTCTCCTGTTTCTGGATTCTCCCGTTTAAAGAAGGTGGGATCTTCTCGTTCAAGCAGTTGTAAAATTTCTAAAAGACGGGCTCTTTCAGATAGCGTTTTCGGTTCGATGGATACTGAAATAACGGGCTCAGGGAAGTGCATCCGTTCCAGGAGGATCGGGAAACCTTCGCTTCCAACGGTATCTCCTGTCTGAGCAAGTTTGAATCCGATCACCGCTCCAATGTCACCCGCTTCCAGCACGTCCACTGGCTCAAACCGATTCGCATGCATTCGAACCAGACGATTGATCCGCTCCCTCTTTCTCTTGTTGATGTTGTAGACCGTGGCTCCATTCCGAAAGGATCCCGAGTAGACCCGAATGTAGCAGAGAGCTCCAGCTTCCTTCTCTGTCTGTATTTTAAATACCAAGCCAAGAGGAGGGCCCTTCTTATCCCTGGGAACAGACACCTCTTTTTCTTTAGTGGCATGATGCCCTACAACAGGGGGTAGGTCGTCTGGAGCGGGAAGGTAGTACACCACGCCGTCTAGTAAGGGTTGTACTCCCATGTTCTTCAAAGAGGATCCACAGAACACGGGAACAATCCTTCGTGAGATAGTTTCGCGTCGGATTACCTTCCGAATAAGATCAGGCGGGATCGGTTTCCCTTCCAGGTACCGTTCGGTCAGCTCGTCCGAAAAGTGGGATAATCCATCCAGTAGATGGTCTCTCCAGAGGGAGGCTTCTGGGACACGATCGGGTTTAATAGGCTCAAACGTGTAAGTTCGCCCGTTGTCCTCCGGATTCCAGTAGATCTCTTGGAACTCAATGAGATCAATTACCCCTTGGAAGGCGGATTCTTTCCCAATGGGAATCTGGACAGGAAGGGGATTGCTAGCGAGTTTCTTTCGGATCTCCTCTACCACCTCGAAGAAGTCGGCTCCAACCCGATCCATCTTATTCACGTAAGCTATCCTGGGTACCCCGTACGAATCTGCCTGGTGCCATACGGTTTCTGATTGAGGTTCCACTCCTCCCACCGCACAGAACACGGCGATGGCTCCATCAAGGACTCGGAGGGATCGTTCTACCTCTGCAGTGAAATCCACATGTCCCGGTGTATCAATGATATTGATTTGGTGGTCTTTCCAGAAACAGGTGGTAGAAGCAGCTGTAATGGTGATCCCCCGATCCTGTTCCTGCTCCATCCAGTCCATGGTAGCCTCACCATCGTCTACTTCTCCAATCCGATGGCTTTTGCCGGTATAATAGAGGATACGCTCGGTAGTAGTAGTCTTGCCGGCATCGATGTGGGCCATGATGCCAATATTTCTGAGACCTAGAAGTTTCATGGATTTGCTCCGGTTGATCCATCCTACCATATTGGAACTGCTAAGGAAAGATATCCATCCATTGACTTTTTATAGAAAAACTCCTTAAATGAGCCGAGCGGGAGCATGTTTTACCCACAGAATCGATTTCGTTTCGCCGCCGATAAACGGCGAAAACGTAAAGCAATAGCAAAGCTTCTACTGTTACTCGTGTTGCTTGGAGGGGGTGGAACGGGTCTATACTGGGG
>JAOABU010000124.1 GCA_026418195.1 Spirochaetota bacterium
CACCACCGATACTACCGCTGCTTCTGTCGGTGTAGCGATCCCGAACACAATTCCGCCAAGAATGATAACGGGAATCAGAAGGACCAAGAACGCATCATAGGCTGCCTTTAATACTGCTTTAATACTGAAGACACCTTCCACCTTATAGAAATCTCTCTTTCGAACATGGAAATACCATACCGTCATCAAACTCAGCCCTAGGATGATCCCCGGGATGATACCGCCAATAAACAATTTCACCACCGAAATATTCCCTATCACTCCTAATAGGACCATCGGGATACTCGGAGGGATGATCGGACCGTTGGTAGTGGAAGCAGCGAAAAGGGCAGCGCTTTTCTTTGGATCGTATCCTTCTTTTTTCATCACGGGATACAGAATAGAACCGATCGCAGAAGTGTCAGCAACTGCTGATCCGGAGACTCCGGAGATCAACATGCTAGCGACCACTGTTACATACCCCAACCCTCCCCTCACATGCCCGACCATAGCTTTTGCAAACGCCACAATCCTGTTGGAGATGCCCCCCGTGTTCATGATTTCTCCTGCTAGCAAAAAGAATGGAATTGCCATAAGGGGGAAACTATCAATCCCACGAAAAAGATTCTGGATGACCAACGCGGGCGACCATGCATTCATTACGATTCCAAGCACCAACGCCGTCAGAAGCAAGGAGAATGCGATGGGGACTGTCAAAGCAATGAAGCCGAATAGGGAGATGAGGAATACTACCAACATCACGCACCTCCTTTCAGCACATCACGAAGGATTAAAGAATCATCTACAGTTTTCAAACAGGCTTGAAAAAGCATCAACAGTGCACTCACAGGTCCTACCATGTATACCCACCCATAGGGGATTGGAACCGAAGAGGCTACCCAACCACTCGCCAGAGAATCTAAAGCCATTTGGAAACCACCATAGACCATGATTATCAGGGATAAAATGACGAAGAAGTCCGCAACCAGAATCACGATCTGTTTTCCTTTTGGTTTTAGATAGTTAAGAATCACATCTAACCCCAAGTGATCTTTTCGAATGTACGAGATTACAGCACCCAGAAATACGATCCAGATCAGCAAGAACCTCGATACCTCCTCGTACCATGCAATCGCCTGATTGAGAAAGTACCGGAAGATGACATTCATGAAAACCGTGATGGACATCATGACAAGAAGAAGAGCAACGGTGACATTGAGTACCTTTTCGATCACGTTTTGAATCCGGAGTAAAGATCCTTTTACTTTGTATTCGAGCTCTGACATACTCAAGCTCCTTTTTAAAAATAGAATACCGGTGAGTAATGTACCAGACCGTATTATAGTATTATAAAAAACCTCACGTAAATTATTTTCTCCTTACCTTCACTCCAGCGAGCTTTTCGTAAAATTGAATGATACCACAATGGTCTTCCTTTGCCTTCCCCTCTACCTTCATTGCCTGGAAGATCTCCATGACCACACTGGTGAGAGGAACAGGGACTCCAATGTCATGAGCAGTATCGAGGGCATTCTGCAAGTCTTTGATGTGGAGTTCAATCCGGAACCCTGGTTTGTAGTTTCCCTCTAGCACCATGGGGCTCTTCGCATTCAGTACCGTGCTTCCCGCTAGACCGCCCTTAATGGCATCGAACACCCTTGCAGGGTCTACACCTGCCTTGGTAGCTAGTACATAGGCTTCGGACATAGCGGCAATATTCAACGCCACTATGATCTGGTTTGCCAATTTGGTGACATTCCCTGCGCCGATTTCTCCGCAGAGGACTGCCGAAGATCCCATCTTCAACAGGATATCCTTCACTTTGTTGAACACCTCTTCCTTTCCGCCAACCATGATGGCAAGAGTACCATCGATCGCCTTGGGCTCTCCCCCGGACACGGGCGCATCGAGGAACTCCACACCTTTTTCGGCTAGCGCCTTCCCCACTTCCTGGGATACCGCAGGGGCTATGGAACTCATGTCCACAACGATCTTTCCTTTCTGGATCCCTTCCAGCACGCCGTCTTTTCCGAGGATTACCGTTTTCACGTGGGGGGAGTTAGGTAACATTGTGATCACGATGTCTGTCTTCGATGCTACGTCTTTTGGTGAAGTCCCGGCCTCGGCCCCAGCGGCTACCACTTCCTTCACTGCATCCTGAACGATATCGTACACTACCAACTTATAGCCTGCCTTCAGCAGGTTCTTCGACATAGGCTTCCCCATGATTCCCAATCCAATAAATCCTATTTTCATACTGTCTCCTCCTGAACCCTATAAAAAATTCATTAATCTTAAACACAGGAAGCTTCAGTTCCTGTCAATACCTAGCTTTTATCGTCCCACCAAGGACCGCACCGAATCTGCAATGGCCTTCGAGGTTAAACCGTACGCTTCCAGTAACTCTTCATAGGCTTTGGCAGAAGTACCAAATTTGTCCTGGATCCCAATAAATTCAATGGGAGGATGCGCTTCTTTCCGCAAAGCTTCTGCAATAGCGGAACCCAATCCCCCAATGATGCTGTGTTCTTCCACCGTTACGATCCCCTTTACTCCCTTGGTGTGAGAAATAACCGCTTTAACATCAAGGGGTTTGATGGTACTCACGTTCAACACCCGAACCTCGATCCCTTCGTGGGAAAGCACCTCTGCCGCCTCAAGAGCTTTCTTCACCATGTATCCCGTTGCGAACACAGCCACGTCTTTCCCCTTCCGTAGTTCCCAGATCTTCCCGATTCTGTACGGCTCGTTCTCCGGAGTCACGATGGGAAGATCGTTCCGATTAATCCGAATGTAAACGGGGCCATCTACAGCTAGCATGGCCTCCATCATCATGACAGTTTCTACCGCATCCGCTGGGGAAAGGATCGTCATGTTAGGAATCGCTCGTAGGATGGCTACATCTTCCACAGACTGATGAGTTTTCCCGTCCCCGAAATCGGAGAGGCCGCAGGAAGAGCCACAGATCCGAACTTTCAGCTTGGGGATACAGATAGAGTTTCGAATCTGGTCAAACGCTCTGCCGGAGGCAAATACAGCAAAGGAATTATAAAAAGGAATCTTTCCTGCTAGCGCGAACCCGGCCGCAGTGGATGCCATGTTCTGTTCTGCAATTCCCATTTCAAAGAATCGATCGGGGAAAGCTTCCTTAAATAACACCGTACGAGTGGACTTTCCTAAATCTGCTTCCAGCACCACCACATCCTTGCTTCGTTTCCCTAATTCTACCAAACATAGACCATACGCTTCCCGGAGACTTTTTGTTTCCAGTTTGATCATCATAGGAGTTCCCCCTGTTTCCGTAATTCTTCTTGCGCCTGCTTATAGAGTTCTTCTGTCAGAGCCGCGTTGTGGTATGCTGCCGAGTTCTCGGCAAAGGAGAACCCTTTACCCTTCACTGTATGGGCGATAATCACAGTAGGTTTCCCCTTCACCGTTTCCGCTTCATCCAACGCTTTTGCAATCTGAGGAATGTCATGTCCATCGATCTCGATCACATGCCAGCCAAAGGACTTCCATTTGGAGGGTATGTCTCCCGTATCAAATACTTCCTTGATAGGTCCCGTAGCCTGGATTTTATTGTAATCCACGATGCCTACCAGATTATCCACCTTGAAATTAGCCGACGCCATAGCTGCTTCCCACAGTTGCCCTTCCGAAAGTTCCCCATCCCCCATAATCACGTACACTCTAGCTGGATTCTTCTCCAACCGAAGAGCTAACGCCATTCCGTTGGCAATGGAAAGCCCCTGACCCAAGGAACCGGTCACTGCTTCGATCCCCGGAGTTTTCAAGTCTGGATGACCCTGTAGGATCCCCTCAAGAGTCTTTACTTTCTTCAACTCTTCCCTTGGGAAATACCCCAATTCTACCAGAGCAGCATATTGGATCAGTACTGCATGCCCTTTACTCAACAGGAACCGATCCCGCTTGGGGTCTTTTGGATCCTTCGGATTCAATCGCATCTTGTGGAAATACAGCACCGCTGTAATTTCCGCCAGTGAACTAGATCCCCCAAGATGTCCCGCTTTCCCTACACCCACCATTTCTAAAACGTTGGATCGTAGTTTTAGGGCGACTCTTTTCAGCTCTACTACTTTCTCTGCCTCCATTGTCCACCTCTATATCAAAAAATTTTATGTTGCCACAACGTTAGTTTCGCCAATTCCGAATATAGCGAAGAAGTTCCTCCGCTTCTTCCATCGAAGGCGAAAGGATATGAAAGAACAACCCTCGTAAGGGAAGCCGTTTTTTGATCACCTCCAGATCCTGAATCGTCAAATCACCCCATAGGATCAAATTTTTGCATGTAAGAATCTTTTCCAGTTCGGGGAGCATCCCTTGTACTGAAGGGCCTCCCACATCCTTGTTTACTTCTACGGCTGTAAGCTTTTCATTAGCCAAGATTTCTTCCAATAGAAAGAAGGACGCTGGATGAAGATGCACTGCTGTGTAAGAGAATCCTTCACAGATTCTTCGGGAAGTAGGAGCCAGAAAGGTTCTGAATAAATCGGGTGATAGCAATGCCGAAAGATCATCCTGGTACCAGATGGACGGCCCCGGACACCACACATGGTAGAACCCTAGTGCCCACCCGCCGAAGAAGGGTTGAATGCGTGAGCGTTGAAGTTCCTGCACTTGAAGGAAAATCTCTGTAACCTTAAGGAACAGGTCCTTCATTCGAGCAGGTTCATCCTCCAGAGCATACACCATCTCCGCCTGTCCCATCAAAGCTCCCACCATGTCGGAGGGGCCTCGCATGATGGGCATACCTACCGGAAACCTCCCTTTCGATAAAGTCACGAGCCTGTCAGTGAACTCCAGATACTTGCGTAACCAGGGGTTCTCTGGATTCAGCCGCACGCTTTCCATTTGGTTGAAGTCTTTGAGCCATGGTTTCGAGATGAAGCTTTCTTCTGCCGCATAAATCTCGCATCCGAGAATCGCCTCCATCCAGGGGATTCCGGTGAAGGGTTCAGCCGTCCAGAATGCGTCCTGTCTAATTTCTTCAGAAACTTGGTACATCCGTTCATAATCGGGTAGGAACTCCTCTACAGATAGCATCTCTGGATGTATCCGTTTGCCGGGTATCAGTAAGGGCTTCGCTGCTTGAAAATGACGACTGAAAAAGAAATCCTTCTCTACCCGAAACGCAGCTAGGGGATATGGTTGTTTCTCCCGCTGCCAGTAGAGTCTATGCATCTGGAGTCGCTCGGAGACGCTGGGACGATGGTGGACCCTTGAATCCATGCTAAGCCTCTCCTCCTACTTTCTCTCCACCCTCTTCCCTGAGTCGCTGGATTGTACGATCAACATGTTCCCTCATCAACCGTTCGGCCCTGGAAGGATCCCTATCCTGTAAGGCCTGGAGGATTTGTCGATGGTAATGCAATCCATCCCGTATCCCAAGGGCGCGCACGATGCCTTCCATTGAAGCATTGAGAATATCCCGAATGATGGTATTCACCTTGATAAAGATAGGATTTTTCGTTGCTTTGGCAATGCAGAGATGAAACTCCAGGTCTGCGTGGGCAAAGGCTTTATAGTTTTCCTTATCAACTTCCATCCTATGATAGATTCGTTCTAATTCCGCTAGATCCTCTGCCTCCGCACGTTCGGTAGCTAGCACTACCGCTCCTGGGTCCATCACTCTTCGGTATTCCAACACATCGAAGATGTTGGTTTTTGAGAGAGCTAACAGGGGAAACAAAGCATTGAGGTAGAGATCTCCAGAAAGCTCCCGGACATAGGTTCCTTCCCCGTGGCGAGTCTCTAAAAGTCCTAGGGCTGCCAGCATCTGCAAGGCAGATCGTACGGAAACCCTACTCACGTTCAACTGTTTCGCTAGCTCATTCTCAGAAGGGAGTTTCGTGCCCGCAGGCCATTGACCTTTCACGATCTGTTCTTTCAGCTGATCAAAGACCTGTCTGCTTACCCGTTCCTTCCGGACAGGTTTTAGTACGGGCCCATCGGT
The DNA here is from genome assembly GCA_026418195.1 of Spirochaetota bacterium. Taxonomy (GTDB): domain Bacteria; phylum Spirochaetota; class Spirochaetia; order DTKZ01; family DTKZ01; genus DTKZ01. Next base: position 5,954 of record JAOABU010000124.1, read on the forward strand.
TACATTCCCTCGCATGGATAGTTGTATGATAACTCACATGTTATGGTTAGTCAATTCCTAGTTTTCAAAAAATGTACCTTCCTGTATGATGTCTACCATGCCCCAATGGAAGCGTAACTTAATCGTTCTATGGATCACACAGGTGCTTTCATTGATGGGATTCAATTTCGTGCTTCCCTTTCTTCCTTACTATATCCAGGAACTAGGAGTACGTGAAGCGGAATCCCTTCGGATGTGGACTGGAGTTATCGCATCCGCCCCCGCATTGAGCTTTGCCGTTGTATCCCCATTTTGGGGGATGGCAGCGGATCGGTGGGGGAAAAAATTGATGATTCTCCGAGCCATGATTGCAGGCGGAATCATCATGATGCTGTACGCGTTCTGTGCTACCGTGCAGTCTGTAGCAGCCTTGAGAGTCATTCAAGGATTTTTCACAGGAACCATCGCAGCCTCTACCACCATGGTAGCTGCAGGCACCCCTCGCAACAAACTTTCCTATGCCCTTGGCTTTCTCTCTTCTTCCAACTATATCGGAACCTCATTGGGGCCTCTAGTCGGTGGGGTGTTTGCCGAATCCTTTGGATTCCGCACCACCTTTATCGTGGGAGGGGTGATTCTCTTCATTGGGGCCATCATCGTGATTGTATATGTGGAGGAATTAAACGAAAAAGGAATCCCTGAAGAAACTACAATATTGGACAGAGAGGGTATGGCTAAAGGGAATGGAACGGAACCGTTTCCCTTAAGGAACCTGCTTCATCGCTCTTTTCTTACCTTATTCTTTCTGTTGTTCATACTCCGCATTGCCCGAAACATCGCAAATCCCTTCATTGCTCTGTACATCCAAGATGTTAGGGGAACGATGGAAGGAGCTCCTTCCCTTATGGGACTCATCAGCGCAGGCTCAGGCCTCCTCACTGCATTGGCAGGGGTGACTTTAGTGAGGTTAGGGGACAGCAGACCTCGAGAACGGCTCCTGAAAAACCTTTTCCTCATCAGCGCCGTCACTGCCTTACCTATGGGTTTCACGGGTTCAGTGACAGGATTCAGCATTTCCTTTCTCGTTTCTTCCTACTTTATGGGCGGAATAGAGCCCATCATCCAATCCTCCATGAGCATCATAGCCCCTCAGAACCGGAAAGGGATCGTATTCGGTGTACAGACCACAATTGGATCTTTGGGATGGTTCGTAGCTCCCCTTATAGGGAGTTACGTCAGTATCCAGTTCGGTATCCATGAGGTCTTCCTAGCCTTGAGCGTGGTGCTGTTTTTATCCTGGGGAGCGAGCGAATATTTCTTCCGAAGGTTCCCCCGATCGGTAGAGGAAGCTCTTTCCCAAGAGGGGAAAAACCATATACACTGAAATCAAAGGAGGTTGGGATGGTACCAGAAAAAAAGACCCTATTCTCCCAGCCCTCATGGATCATCCGTAGCGATGAGGTTGAACTGGCAGTGACAGAATTAGGGGGACATATGGCTCCCGTTACCTTCTTTCGTAACGACCGTCCCTTCGAACCCTACTACATCAATCCCTGGCATGCGGAGAACATTACGATAGAAACACCTGTTTTGAAACCCCTCCGTGGAGACTTCTTCTGCATGCCCTTTGGTGAGCGGAACTCATACCGGGATGAAGTACACGAAGTTCATGGAGAAACCGCCACGGGATACTGGGTGTTAACTGACTCCGGACGCAAGGGAAGCGTGGTATATCTCACTCTTACCATGGATACAAAAATCCGCCCAGGACGAACGACGAAAGTTCTCCGCCTAGTGGATGGACACAATGCCGTATACTGTCAGCATATCTTGGAAGGGTATACAGGGAAGATGTGCTTGGGACATCATGCCACATTGGATCCTCATGGAGAAGCTGATACGATGCACATATCCGTCAGTCCCATCAAGTTCGGCCTCACCAATCCCCACCTTACGGGGCAGGAGAACAACGGAGAGTACTACGCACTGGAATCGAACAAGAGTTTCAAGGATCTAGAAAAGGTTCCTACCGTTTGGAAGGAGTATCCCTACGACGACCTGACCATTTTCCCTCGTCGACGAGGGTTCGTGGATATTGTTCAGGTATATAACAAGAAAAAAAAGAAACCAGGATGGGTCTGCGCAGTGTATCCAAAGGAGGGATTCCTGTGGTATGCGTTGAAGGATGCGCGGATGCTACCCTCTACAGTGATCTGGATGGAGAATCATGGTCGTTACCAACCACCCTGGAATGGAAGGAACTGTTGTATCGGCCTGGAAGATGTGTGCGCCTATTTAGCCTTAGGCCTACGAGAATCCGTACGAAAAAACCGTGCTTCTGAAAAAGGAGTCCCTACCTACCTAACCCTTTCCGAAAAGCGGCCCACTATCATAAATTATATTCAGGGAGCAGCTAAAATACCGAAAGGGTTCGATAAAGTACGAAAGGTGAAGATGGGACAGGGTGAAATCACGTTCCTATCCTATTCAGAAAAGAGTGTCACCGTACCTCTATACCACTGGTTCCTCTATACAGGTTCGTTGGAGGAACCGCAAGATACTTTTTAGGAAGGAGTAAACGAGTATGGTAGTGCAAAGATCCACAATGTCTGTTCAGGAGACTACCCTTCGGGGAGGACCCGGCACCCTCTTCATGACAGACCTTACAGGGGGAAACGGCCCCTGCAAGAACTGCAGACTGATCTCAGATGTTCGAATCCCCCCCGGAGCAGGGATCGGAAAGCATCAACACCTAAACGAAACCGAGTACTACATTATCCTAGAAGGATCTGGGGTCGTGATGGATAATGGGAAGGAAGTACGGGTTTCCTCAGGCGATTGCGTGATTACGGGGCACGGGTCTGAACACTCCATTTTAAACGATCAAAAAACTGACTTACGGCTTATTGCAGTAATTATTACCCACGGAGGAGACAAATGAGTGAACGGATGCGCAATTCAGTTTGGGACCGACATGGAGTCATTGGCACCATCGTAGGGCAGTGCAAAGTACCCCGCATGGCGAGGGTAAAGCAGACTTTCGAAGATAACCGACTAAAAGACATTCCTGGAACAATTGCCAAAGAGTTCCAGAAACCAGAGATATCCTCTCGAATCAAACCGGGAATGCGGATCGCTGTCACCTCAGGAAGTCGGGGGATTGCCCACATTGCCGAGATTACCAAGGAAATTGTGAAACAGATCCAGAAACTAGGTGGAAAACCCTTCATCTTTCCAGCCATGGGAAGTCATGGGGGAGCGACTGCCGAAGGACAGAAAGAGGTACTGGAAAGCTACGGGATCACGGAAAAAACCATGGGAGTTCCCATCATTTCGAGTATGGAGACAGTGGTGATCGGGCATACCCCTGAAGGGAAACCTGTCTATATCGACAAGCACGCGTTTGAAGCGGATGGGATCGTGGTGGTAGGAAGGATCAAACCCCACACGGCTTTCCGGGGAACTTGGGAAAGCGGGTTGTTGAAAATGATGGTGATCGGGATGGGTAAACAAAAGGGAGCTGAAAGTTGTCACGATGAGGGGTTTGGCCGGATGGCGTACAATGTCGAGGTGTACGCCGATGTGATTATGGCCAAGACGAACATACTCTTCGGGGTAGGGATCGTAGAAAATGCTTTCGATGATACATACCTGATCGAAGCGATCCTTCCCCAGCAGTTCAAGAAACGAGAGGCAGAGCTCCTCGAGCTGGCAAAAAACCTGATGCCTAAAATACTAATCCCCAAGTTCGATATCCTCATCGTAGACCAGATCGGTAAGAACTTCTCTGGGGATGGAGCAGATCCAAACATTACGGGAACCTACGCGACTCCCTATGCGTCGGGAGGTCCGGAGTTCCAACGGTACGTAATCTTGGATCTATCCGATGAAACCCATGGGAACGCTATCGGGATTGGGATGGCGGACTTTACCACCAAACGTGTCTTCGATAAGACCGACTTTGATGCTACGTATCCCAACGCTCTTACCGCTACCGTTGTAATGGGCGTCAAGATGCCCATGGTTTTAAAGAGTGATCGGGAAGCTATCCAAGCCGCAATCTTCTGTTGCACCGGAATCGATAAATTGAGACCAAAAATCGTTCGGATAAAGAATACATCCCACATCGACGAAATCATGGTTTCCGAAGCCCTGATCGAAGAGGTAAAAGGGCATCCCCAAATGAAAGTCTTGGAAGAGCCTAAGGAACTACCGTTCGATGGGGAGGGAAACCTGTCCTTTGATTGGTAAACTGATGAGGGAATTATGAGTAGTACAGATCTTCTCCTCGAAAAAATACATACCTCTTCTTCTCTCTTTGTGGCAGAGTCCCCCGGTAAAGGCCGGGGGGTCTTTACCGAACATAGAATCTCCAAGGACCAACTTATCGAAGCATGTCCTGTACTCCTGTTCAATGACGGAGAGGATGCTCGTCACATAGATGCTACCCCCCTAGGGAACTACTACTATCGATGGAAAGACGGATTTAATGCCTTGGCTTTGGGTTATGGTTCTCTTTACAACCATTCATACCATCCAAACGCTTACTATCGTAGAAACTATGCAAACCAGACGATCGAAATCGTTGCCCTCCGTGATATCGAGCCAGGGGAAGAGATCCTGATCAACTACAATGGGGATCCTTCCTGTATGGATCCTCTTTGGTTCCCCTGCGTAGATTAACAGGGAGGAAGAAGCATGGATGAACTCTCCCTGGATCGAATCGCTTCCGTTTTGGAAGGCCTGGAAGAGACCATTCTCTATAAACTGATCGACCGGATTCAATTTAAAAGGAATGAACCCGTATACCAACCGGGGGAAAGTGGCTTTCCTGGAGAAACTGCTAGCCTGTTCGAACTTCGCCTGAGACACCAGGAAGAGATGGACTCTATCTTCGGTCGATTCATGGTTCCCGAGGAACGGCCCTTCACCATGAACTTACCTCCCCCTAAACGAAAGAGGATCGATCCAGACTCACCCCTTCATATCCCAGACTACAACCTGGTAAACCTTACCTCGTACATCCTCGCAGACTACTTTAACCTTTTACCCCACATCTGTCCTCCAGGGGATGATGGACACTATGGTTCCAGTTGTGAGCATGATGTATATGCATTACAGGCTATATCCCGAAGGATTCACTATGGGGCTTTCTATGTGGGAGAGGTGAAGTATCGCCAGGATCCGGAAAAGTTTAAAAAGCTTCTCTCCAGCGGGAACCGAGCCGCAGTGCTGGAAGCTCTTACCCGTAAAACCGTGGAAGACACCATAGTGGAACGGGTGCGGGAAAAGGCTCGTACAATTCAGGCAACGATTCGAACTCCCATTCGAACCCAATTGAATGCCGAAGTGGTAGCAGAGTTCTACCGTAACACCATCATCCCCCTCACAAAGGAAGGGGAACTGCTGTACCTAATGCACCGCCAAGATGCATGAGGATGCGCTCTTTAAAGCGCGCTGTAAAACTCGAAAACTCATCCTATCAGATCCGATATCCTTGCTTCCGTAAGCATCCACAAATCTTCGGGCGAGATCTCTACCTGAACTCCCAGTGCACCACCGCTGATAATGATTGTCTTATGAGAGAGGCAGGACTTGTCCAGGAAGGTAGGGTAGGCTTTTCTCATCCCGATAGGGGAACATCCACCCCGCACATACCCTGTGAGGGGTTGCAGTTCTCGAACCCCAATGAGTTCTACCCTTTTCACTCCGGCCGCTTTTGCGGCTTTCTTCAAATCCAGTTCGGCGGAACCAGGGATGCAAAACACAAGGACACCCGTTTCTGATCTACAGACGAGGGTTTTATATAGTTGCTCGGGTAGTTTACCCAACTTTTCCGCTACTGCTCGCGCATCGATCCTTCCATCGGAAGGATCGTAGTAAAGGATTGAATGGGCAATCCCTTTTGATTCCAACAAGCGGATGGCATTTGTTTTCACCTGTTTCATTTTTTCACCCGTGTTTTATCCTTTTTCAACCAACCTCACCAACTCAAAAGATGCCATTCGTTTAAGTTTCTTCAATTCCGCTCCTAAAGTGGTCGCCAACTTTTTCGGATGTTCCGATGCCTTTCCTTCCGGATTCGTATCTACCAGCACCACATGGATCTTTTCCTTTCGAATAAGTTCCGCTAAGGCGGTCAGTTCTCTTTCCTGATCTCCACCCGGGATGAGGGGCACGTTTCCCTCTCCATCCGAAAGGATTACCAGCACGATCCGACGTTTGGGATTCTTGATTCGTTCGGCTCGAAGGAGTTTCCAACTTGTATAGAGACCGTCTGCCAGAGGAGTCGCTCCACCTGGGCTAAGATAGGCGAGTTTCTTCCGGGCTAGATGGATGCTCGCAGTAGGAGGTAAGATCACCTGAGCCCTCTCACCTTGAAACGCAACGAGAGACACTCTATCCCGTCGAACGTACGCGCTGGATAATAGGAGAAACACCGCTCCCTTTGCCGCTGCCAGTTGCTGGGACGCATCCATCGAATCGGAAGAATCCACTAAGAATACGACTAATCGGTTCCCCCACCCTACCCGTACCTTTTCCCGAAGATCCTGGGATGTTATCAAAGGTCTTCTATCGTTTCTTTGTTGCCTGATGGCTTCCCATGTTCTTCGGATGGCCGAAGCCCGGAGGGTAGCATCCAACGCTAAATCCCGAATCTTAGAAGGATCCCTAGGAACTCGGGCACGTATGTAGTACCCCCGCAAAGTTTCCTGTACATCACTCTTACCTCGACCGCGGCTAGTGGGTCTCTTTCGACCCGTGGTTAGTTCAAAGGGCTCTTGAAAGTGAAGGGCTTCGGCAGGAATCAGGGAAGGTAGCGTTTTTTTTTAAGGAACTCGAATACGATGCTTCCTGCTGCGGTGCTGCCCGGCACCTGCATCTCCTCCAGTACCGTTGGATCGATTCCATACTCTTCTTGGTAGATTGCCTCTTCCTTCAGGGTCGCTCCCGAAACATGGGATTTGGCAGGCAACTCTTTCCCTTCTGTCAGCGCGTCGATCCGTTCCAACATGTTTCTCTCGTCTTGGAAAGGACCTAGTTCGATTCGATGGGGCAACACGAGGCGAGCAGCTTCCCTTATGTGTTCCCTACAGATCATCTCGGCTTCTGTAAACGCAGCTAACGCCCGGGCTGTCTTATAGATGGTAATCTCTGCCCGGTGACCAGCAGTCCCCGCTTGCTCTGTGAGACGCACGATCTCCGCAAGAGTTTCCTCAGAAACCGTGTATCGACTTAATCGATTTTGTGCGTCCACGATACAGTGAGACAGGAGTCGTTCCTCTTGTTCCCATAGAGCCATGAAGTGCGTAGGATCCGCCTCATATTGGATCTTCCGGCGAACGATCTCCGCACGGTGATTGGGCGATGATAACGTTGAAACCTGCACACACAACCCGAACCGATCGAGGAATTGGGGACGGAGTTCCCCTTCTTCGGGATTCATGGTACCAACCAGGATAAATCGAGCGGGATGGCTGAAGGAAACCCCTTCTCGTTCTACTCGGTTTACCCCCATTGCAGCCGCATCCAACAGGAGATCCACTAGATGATCCTCAAGAAGATTCACCTCATCTATGTATAAGATCCCCCGATTTGCTGCAGCTAATAGCCCGGGTTCGAACTTACGCCTTCCCTCGTGCAGAGCTACCTCCAACTGCAGAGTCCCTACGATACGATCTTCGGTAGCGTTCAACGGAAGGTCCACCAGAGGAATGGGGATCCTTTCCTCTTCCAAGTGTTCGCCTTTTTCAAACCGTTCCAAGCAGGTTCCACACATCTCGGCAGGAGTATCGGGTGGGCAGTGATACACACATCCTTTCACTGCTCGGATAGGGGGAAGTACCGACCGGAAGGATCGCACGGCAGTAGTTTTACCCGTGCCTTTCTGCCCGCGGATCAGAACCCCGCCTATGGAAGGATCGATCGCATTCACGATCAATGCGGTCTTCAGGGCTTCCTGCCCTACCAGTGCCGAAAAGGGAAACTGCATCTCCCGACCAGACATCCTAGGCTACTCCTTCTCGTCGAACCCGGAAGACAAGGTACCCTGTTAGGATTCCGGCAAAAGCCGCTATCACCAACCCCAACCGGTTCGGCCAGGAATACGTAATCACCGACACAAGACCTGCGGTAACGGCGGCAACTGAAAAGGATACGGTTCGTAGATAAGGTACCAACATTCCAATAAAAGCTACAGGCATCGCAAAATCAAGGCCCCACTGCGAAGCACCCGGAATCGCCTTTCCAAACAAAGCGCCTATAAGGGAGCAGAGCTGCCAATTCACATACATCAGAAGGGAAGCTCCAAAGTAGTAACAGTGACGATACTCAGGATCCTTTTCAGAAGTGTATCGAGCAGCCGACACAGCAAAACTCTCGTCAGTCAATACAAAAGCCATCAACGCACGGACAGTTCCCGATAGGTGCCTGGTTTTCGGGGCTAAAGTAGCGGCGTATAGGACATGCCGAAGGTTGACCACGAAGGTAGTCAGAATTAGCACTTGGGGGCTAGCTCCTGCGGCAAACAATCCTACAGCCACGAACTGGGCTGAACCCGCAAACACAATTAGGGAGAGGGCCATCGTTTGACCGAAGGTTAAACCATTCTGAATTGCGAGAGTGCCAAAAATGATTCCAAAAGGAACCGCCCCTAGCACGAGAGGACTACAGTCCCGCATCCCTTCGATGAACTCTCGTTTGCTTTTCGACATCTATTCCCAGCATACACAAAAGGGAAAGGGTTAGGCAACAGAGGGCATTAACCATCGAAATCTTTTGGATGCCACAGAGGACTTTACTCTAATTGTGATAAACAGCACAGAAGCGGGGCCGTTTCTAGCGGCCCCTATCTCTTCCTCCAAACTACGTATTCGGAACTTCCTATCCCTTCCAGTACTTCGCCATTCGATCCCGAAGGCTCTTTCGATAAGCCTCCCAGTCCTTGATGGGATACTTGGCCAGTCCTTCTTCGCAGGCTGCTTTTGCCACTGCGACTGCTTCCCATTCGATCACTCGAGGATCGAAGGGTTTCGGTACGATATAGTTCGGACCGAAGCTGAACTCCTTTCCTCCATAAGCTATCTTTACTTCCTTGGGTACCGGCTCCTTGGCCAATCCCGCAAGGGCTTTGGAAGCAGCCAGTTTCATTCCTTCAGAAATCTTAACCGACCGTACATCCAGAGCCCCCCGGAAAATGAAGGGGAATCCAAGAACATTATTGATCTGGTTCGGGTAATCGCTCCGGCCTGTAGCCATGATCAGGTCTGAACGGGTAGCCACCGCAAGGTCATACTTGATTTCTGGATTTGGGTTAGCCATAGCAAACACAATGGGATTCTTTGCCATGGATTTCAGCATCTCAGGAGTTACGCAGTCCGCCACGGAAAGACCGATGAACACATCGGCTCCTACCATGGCCTCTGCCAGTGTGCGCGCTTTCGTATCTGCCAGAAACTCTTCCTTCTCTTTGGTGACCTGTCCGCTCCTTCCTTTGTGCAACACACCCTTGCTGTCGCAAAGGATAATCTGATCCCGTGGGATTCCTACCGCTACGAACATCTTCGCGCAGGAAATACCCGCTGCACCGGCGCCATTGAATACCACCTTAAGGTCCTTGAGGCGTTTCCCTACAATCTCCGCTGCATTCATCACTCCTGCGGTCGCAATGATAGCGGTACCGTGCTGGTCATCGTGAAAAATCGGGATGTTGCATTCCCGGATTAGGGTCTGCTCGATTTCGAAACATTCGGGAGCTTTGATATCTTCCAGATTTACTCCCCCGAAAGTAGGCTCCAAGAGTTTTACCACCTCGATCACTTTCTGGGGATCCTTCGTATCGATTTCGATATCGAATACATCGATATCGGCAAACCGTTTGAAAAGGACTCCTTTCCCCTCCATTACAGGTTTGGATGCCAAAGCTCCACGATCCCCCAGGCCGAGGATTGCCGTACCGTTGGATACTACTGCCACAAGGTTCCCCTTGGTGGTGTACTTATAGGCATTCTCGGGATCCTTCTCAATTTCCAGAACGGGTTGCGCTACACCAGGGGTATAGGCCAACGAGAGTTCGTCGGCAGTCCGACAAGGTTTGGAAGGCAATACTTCCAGTTTTCCAGGTTTCCCCTCGCTATGGTAAGCCAGGGCTCTTTCTTTCAGATTGTCCACCTGCATACTCCTCCATCTTAAGGCTTACCTTCAGTATAGTATGATCGTTATTGTACGGTCAATAGAAATAAATGGTAAAAATGATCATTGACATTCAGAATTATTCAGATATAATCAACACTGGAGGGAACAATTGGGATCAGCACCCATACCAGCGGATCGACGCAGACAGATTCATGAACTTCTCCGACGGAAGGGAGTGGTGGCTGTCGCGGAACTTGCTACTCTATTGGGAGTGTCCGAACTGACCATCCGACGCGATCTAGACGAAATGAGTCGGCAAGGGATTCTCGAACGTACCCATGGAGGAGCAATCCTGAATCAACGGGTTAGTGTAGAACCCCTATACCAGCAGAAGGATGCCACTCATAAACGAGAAAAGGAAGCGATCGGACGAGCGGCGGCTGCATTGGTAGAAGATGGAGACACCCTTCTAATCAATAGCGGGTCTACTACGTTGGAAGTAATCCGAGCCCTGAAAAATCGCACGGTTCGGATCATCACCAGCAATTTAGGAGCGGCAGCCATTGCTGCGGATGGAGACTTTGAATGCATCCTTATAGGAGGATTGTACCGGGCACGGTCTAATTCCCTGGTAGGGGCTCTGGCAGAACTTTCCCTTCAACAGGTGTACGGAAGCAAAGCCTTCATTGGCGTGGACGGAATCAGTTTCCGCTATGGTCTAACCACTCCCATTCTGGAGGAAGCAGAGATCGCCCGACGAATGATCGAACGGACTCCGGGACCAGTGATCGTAGTGGCGGATCATAGCAAAATCGGAGTGGTTTCCAACTTTGTAACCGTTCCCATTGAGAAAATCCATGTACTGGTAACCGATACGCCTATTGAAGAAAATTTCCGTTCCGAATTGGAAAAACTCGGTATCCGGATCATCATCGCGGAGCCGAATCAAACCACATAATGGGAGGATTGTATGGGATACGTGGAAGATTATCCTAAACAGTACGAGGATTGCATCTGGATCGATGTAAACTACATGGAAAAGTTCATGATCGATGTTCTCGTGGCAGCAGGGGTTCCCAAACCGGATGCTGAAATCGTAGCGGATGTTTTAATCGAATCGGACCGGCGAGGAATCGATTCCCACGGAATCGGGCGGCTGAAACCTATCTATATCGATCGGATCCGGGAAGGTACACAGAATCCCGTGACGAAAATCGACATTATTCGGGACCGGAAAACCACTGCAGTCCTGGACGGTAACAATGGAATGGGGCATGTAGTCTCAAAGAAGGCCATGGAGATGGCTATCCAGAAAGCCAAAGAACACGGGATGGGAATGGTGGTGGTTCGGCATTCCACCCACTACGGGATAGCCGGGTACTATGCCAGCATGGCTGTGAAAGAAAACATGATCGGGATCACGGGAACGAACGCGCGTCCTTCCCAGGCTCCTACTTTTGGGGTGGAAAACATGCTGGGTACCAATCCACTGACCTTTGGAATCCCAACGGATGAAGAGTTTCCCTTCATTTTAGACTGTGCCACTAGCGTTACCCAAAGAGGGAAAATTGAGTTGTATGCCCGTCTGGGTAAACCCCTACCTCCGGGATGGGTCATAGATGTGGAAGGCAAAACCCGCACGGACACCGAACAGGTGCTGATCGATCTCACCCGCGGCAAAGCGGCCCTCGCTCCTCTTGGTGGTTTAGGTGAAGAGGGAGCGGGTTACAAGGGGTATGGGTATGCCACCGTAGTGGAACTCTTAAGCGCAGCCCTTCAGGACAATCCATACCTCAAGATGCTGAACGGAGTGGATGCGAATGGGAAAAAAATACCTATCCTATTGGGACACTTTTTCATTGCCATCAACATCGATGAGTTCATAGAAGTGGATCGGTTCAAGAAGATCGCAGGGGACATTCTACGGGAATTACGGGCTTCCCGAAAGGCTCCTGGAGAGGAACGAATTTTCACTGCAGGTGAAAAAGAATGGATCGCCTGGCAATACCGAAAGGTGCACGGAATTCCCGTACCGAAAAGCCTCCAGAAAGATATGATCACCCTGCGGGATTGGTACAAACTCCCCTACAAGTTCCCCTTTGAATGATTTTGCGTGGAAAGGACTCTGCATTTAAAGATGATAGGGTATTGATTGGGCGCCTTTAGGCGCCCTTTTTTATGAGGATAGTTCATCAATCCTTCATAATATTTTTCTTCATGCCTGAATAATGGAATACTACTCCTGATTCGCGGGATAACTTCGAAAGATCCTCCATAGTAGGTATGCGCTTACCAGCATGATAGCCCCAAAGAGCATGAGGGGGACTGCCTCCAATTTGGCAGTAGAGATCCACACGTTCACAAGCATGGCACAGAGAGCAGCTCCCATGAGAACCCCTTTGATGATCACCACAAAGGAAAGGAGGTAACCCACTGCCCGTTTTTTCCAGGTAGAGAATGCTGTCCAAAACGCCAAGGGAACGATGAATCCTAGATCCAAAGCTTGAACGACCAATGTTGTAGATCCATAGAGTTTTCCTTCAATTTTACCCTGAAGCGCTTCCAATACGAAGGGGATCCACATGAGGAGTAACACGATTCCCACAAATCCAGAAAGGATCGCAATCCCTTTCAGGGGAAAGGATGCATGAAAAGCCTCGGGTAATTGTTCAACCTTTATGTCACGGAGAAGTGCGATGATCCCGATCGCGGAAGCAGAGAATAAAAACACATGAAGGAGAAACAACGGACCGAGAGCCCAGTACATGGCGTATTCCAGGTACTGATAGAAAAAATAGCAGAGGATTCCTACAAGAAGAAATCGAATACGGATATCCGTCGCTCGTCGTCGTTCAAGGATCTGAACACGACCCCAGGTAAGAAAGAAAAAAGGAACGGCTAACCCCAGGGTTACCATATCCCATCCAACCCCCTCCGCTACCACCCGTTCCGCCGTAAATCGGTACACTCCGGAGTCCCGATACTCGTAGACCTCTCCCCTAGGGCTAGTAAACGGCCTCGTGATTGGTTCTCCTCGCAAGAAAACCCCTGCTCCCGCGGCTATTCCCGCACCAATACCGATGAATAAGAGTAAAATGGAAAGGGATTTGGATGATGGATTCAAACTGACTCCTTATGGAGGATAACCCTCAGAACTCACATCCTACATTAAAGTCCGAGTATCGTCTATCAGATCATGATCTGTCTAAGGCTTATACCTTGCCAAGGCAAAATCTTTCTGCGAACCTGAAACCACGTACCCCCCCACCACGATCGAACCATCTGGTTGGAGGATACCAGCATTTGCGGACCCGTTTCCATATAGAATCTTTGTCGTAACCTTTCCGCCTGTACCAAAGGATGAATCAAGGGATCCATCAGGATTGTAGCGGGCAAGAGCAAAATCAGTACCCGAAGAATATCCTACTAAAATAATTTTACCATCCGATTGAATCAGAATCTTATTAGCGCGGTCATCACCAGTCTGGATAGAGGTAATTACTTTGCCTTCCTGTCCAAAACTCATATCTATAGAACCATCCTGTTTGTATCGAATTAAAGCGAAATCATAAGACGACCCATTTTTTAAGTATCCTCCTACAAGAATATTGCCATCTGATAGATTAGCTACACAACTTGCGGAATCATTGGAAGGACATAAGGAGGTTAGTACGATACCCCCATTACCAAAGGTAGTATCCAATACTCCATTCTCTTTATATCTAACGATAGAAAAATCGGTGTAGTTATTAATCTTTTGGCTCCCTACTACAATTATCTTTCCATCTGTCTGAACCTTTACACCATTCGCTATACTATAATTTCCAATTTTATTTGTAACCTTTCCGCCCGTACCAAAGGTTGAATCAAGAGACCCATTGGGATTGTAGCGAGCAAGAGTAAAAGTTAAAGCTGAATCCATAAACGCATAACCAGCTAAAATAATTTTCCCATCCGATTGAACTGCAATTCCATTCGCTCCTGCAGTATTTCCTATTTGTGTAGTGACTATCCCCCCTATTCCAAAACTTGTATCCAAAGAACCATCTTCATTATAGCGTACCAATGCAAA
>JAOABU010000134.1 GCA_026418195.1 Spirochaetota bacterium
TCTGATGAACCGGTTAGCCATCTATCGGGTGGTACACAACTACCGTAAGTCCTACCGGTTGCGGCCCGACAAGCGGGATACACGTTACCATGGGGAGGTGGCGGGATTAGCTCGGGAGGTGATTGAGCAGGAGGTGGGAGATAGGTACTACACCAAGCGTAGGTTCTTCACCCATGGACTCTACCTGGCAGAGGGATGGAGAACCTGGACACGGATGTGGGGCACCCCGTATGGGGAGGGAAAGGTGTACCTCCCTCGGTTCATCTTGGACTGAGCCCTTTCCCTTCACCCACAAGCTTCAGGGTACTAAGAAAGGTTCAAGACCTGTTCGTATACATTCACATATCGCTGCGCAGCATCATCCCAAGAAAAACGTTTCTCCATTCCTCGCTTCCGAAGGATCGCGATATGATCGGGACGATTTCTGTACACATTTAATGCTTTTTGTACCGTTAAAAAGATTGATTCTGTATCCGGATGGGGAATGATGAATCCTGTTCCACTACAGTCTACTTCGTTGTACGGTTCTATCGTATCAGCAAGCCCCCCTCTTTCCGTGACGATAGGGATTGTTCCATACCGTAAGGAGTAAAGTTGATTCAAGCCGCAGGGTTCATACACGCTAGGCATGAGAAAAAAGTCAGCTCCTCCTTCGATCAAATGGGACAAGGGTGTGTTGAACTGTAGCACTACTTTTAGGTTAGGCAGCTTCCAGGCCATCCGAGCCAACTCTTCTTCGTATTTAGGATCCCCAGTACCAAGGATCACTACCTGGACTTCCAGTTCTCTACAGATGGAAAAAAGGTTCATGGGTTTTGAATCTAACAGTAACCCGAATCCTTTTTGATCCACAATTCTTCCTATAAAACCGATTAAGGGTATCTTGGGTTCTGGAGGCAACCCTAATTGCTCCTGCAGGAATCGTTTCACCAGTGTTTTCCCTGAAAGGTTAGAAGAGGAAAACGGGTAAGGAAGAAAAGGATCGTTTTCTGGATTCCATTCTTTATAGTCTATTCCATTTAGAATGCCTACGAGGTGATCCCTTCGCCTGGCCAGACATCCTTCCAGCCCGCTCCCGAACTCTGGAGTGAGGATTTCTTTCGCGTAACGAGGTGAGACTGCGGTAAGGAAATCCGCTTGTAGGATCCCTCCTTTCAAGAGATTGATTTGATCATAGTATTCTAACTCGTATCGATAGAATTGTTCCCAGTTCAATCCAATGTTTTCCAATTCCTCTTTCGGAACAATGCCCTGGTATCCTACATTATGGATGGTAAGGACTCCCCTTGTGTCTTGAAACGGCCCCGATCCTTCGAAGGCTTTTCTGTACACAGCACAGAGGGAGGTAGGCCAATCATGGGAATGGATGATATGAGGATACCAATCCAACAGTCGACAGAGTTGAAAAGCGGCCCGGGAAAGGAGGGCAAATCGAAAGGCATTATCGGGGAAAAAGGGGACTGTGCGGCTACCATAGATGCCTTCCCTCCCATAGGCGATCTCATGGTCAATAAAGTAGACAGGGACATCTGTTGCAGGAAGGGTTCCTTCAAAGATTCCTGTCCAATACTCTTTATTCCCTAGCGGTACTCCTAAGGGGGCGGGATGCTTTTGCAAAGCATCCTTCATGGATCGTACAGCTCTGTAGTAGGGGAGTACGATCCTGACATCATGCCCAAGTTTACGAAGGGACTTAGATAAGTAGGACACCGCTTCTCCCAATCCTCCAACCTTTGCAAAAGGGGATGCTTCACTGGTTACCATAAGAATACGTAATTTAGTCATTTTCTGCCTCTTTCATACATAGTGGATTCGAAAAGCTTCCCGGATCTGGAAACCGAGTTCTTCATACAGGTGGATCGCGGTCTTATTCTGAGTTTTCACGAAGAGGCACGCATTTTTCCCTTCTCCATGGATCTGTTGCAGGAGTCTAATCATGAGGGCTCGAGCGAAGTGTCTTCCCCTATAATTCGGATCGGTAAATACTCCTCCTATCTGATGGTAGAGAAGCCCCTGTGCATTGGTTCCTGCTTTCGTTACAGCCTTCCCTTCAATTTCCCCCAAAAGGATGATCTGTTCCCGTAAAGCAAGGTCCAAATCCTTACGGGTTTTTGCCGGATCCATGAGATCAGGTCGGATGAGGACTTCTTCTTTTTCGTATAATATTTGAAGCGGAAGAATACGTTCAATGTCATCTCGAGTAGCTTTTCTAATATGCAAGCTAGGCAAGTTCGGTAAAGGGGGTAAGGGGTCTGCTTGACTTCGGGTCATTAGATGATAATCCACACTGACCCCTTCGTTGAATCCAAAGAGTTCTTCCATTGCCTGCACAAAGAGTAACTTGCCTACAATTGAATAGATTCGGATAGTTTTAGGGAACAATAATCTCTTCAAAGAATCTAAATCTTCTAAATAATCTTCTGTTGCCATGGAAAGGTTCGATTTTGCATCTAGGAAGGGTAAATACGGTAGCAGAAGTCCCTGGTTCGAGAGATAGAGTATTCCTGCCGGACTTCCATTCTCATAACTGATCCATACATGATCCGGAGCGATGCACTTTTGTCTTTGTTTCTTCAATAGACGGGTAAAAAGGTGTTCGCACACCCATTCCTTTTCCCCTATAAATTGTATCGCTTTTGATAGATCTTTCACCTGTAGGGATTCCCAGATCACGGAGTTTTCTCCGAAAGAAGAGTTTCGATGGGATTTTTCCCCAATGGTGGAATACTCCCTGTGATAACGGCAAACCCAGCTTTGAAGGAATCTATACTCCACCCGTACACGGCGATGGCAGTTTGAACCCAGGGGACTTCTCTTAGGTACACAGGGGTAAGAATGGAAAAAACGATGATTTTCCCTTTAAAATCCTTTAGCGTACGTAAGAGTTCTAAACCGTTCGGGTTGGCTAAACAAAAGATGATGGTATCTACTTTAGTACTTACCCGTTGAAAGGCTTTCTTTTCCTCTGGGTTAGCCCGATAGAAAGGAGAATAGGAGAAAGCAAACTCCTCAGCTTTGGGGAAATAGGTTTTTCCTGTTCGTAGAAAATCCTTGAAAGGTCCTGCCAGAAGGACACGTTCCTCCGAAGAAGGGGAATAAGGGATTAGAGAAAGATGATTCTTTAACAATGTTACACTACGAGCGGATTGTTCGAGGAAGAATTCCCTGCTTTCTGGAGTAGCCACCTGTATGGGAGTCGTATCCAACGTTTTTCGTTCGGTTTCATGGATATAACGAATCTTTGTTCCTACTACTCTCCGAACAGCAGACAGAACTCGATCCCTGAAAGCTTTTTCCTTATGATACCTTGAAACGATAGCCCTCCAAATAGGATCCTCCAATTGGGGGGTTTTGGACAGGAGGAGCAAATCATTCCCTGCATCTATAGCTTCAATACATACGTCGGCCATCGTCTTGCCTCGGTTGGCACCGGACATGTATAAGTCGTCGGTTATCAATAGTCCCTCGAATCCGAGTCGCTTTCTTAGCAGCTCGGTTCCAAAAAAAGGGCTCAGAGAGGAAGGACGATTATCCCCTGTGATCTTGGGGAAACTTAAATGACCTGAGAGGATCGCTGGGATGCCTTCAGAAATCAACATTCGGTAAGGAATCAAATCTCTCTTCCATAAAGTATCGAAGGAATCATGAATCACAGGTAGGACTCCATGGGAATCCTCATCCGCATTTCCGTGACCCGGATAATGCTTAGCTGCGCAGATGATTCCGGCTTCTGCCATCCCTCGATAGTAGGCTACTCCAAGAATCCCTGTCAGGACGGGATCAGAGGAGAACGCTCGAGGCCCGATCACATTCGCTTCTGGATTCACATACACGTCCACGGTAGGAGCGAAGTTCATGTTAATCCCTAACATCTTGAGCTCTTTTCCGATAAGGTATCCGGTTCGGTATGCATCGAAGGGTATCCGGGTAGCTCCTAACGCTAGGTTTCCAGGAGTGATGGCAGTATCCCCTTTCACATGCCTTACCCATCCTCCTTCCTGGTCTGTAGCAATGAAAAGAGGAAGTTTCATTCTGCTTCTTTTAGAATGTTCCTGCATCTGCTGAATACTGCGGTACAAGCGGCTTAAGTCCTCTGCGTTCCAACCAAAGATTTTCACCCCTCCGATCCCTCTCGATCGGATCCATTCCAACAAGAGTGGTGTCGGTTCTACGGAGGAGTATCCCACTAAAAGTATCTGTCCAAGGATCTCTTCGTCTGTCATCTGGTTAATGAGGGACTCTGTGAAAAGGGTAGGATCTTGTTCTTGAGGAAGGGAATAAGGAAGTGGGACAGTCCACCAGAAGCAGCAAAAACCGATCAGGAAAACCCTAAGAGAAGCGGAAGCCATGGAGTTAGTACGCCTGCCCTAGTAGTTCATCGATATATTGGGCTGCAGAATGAGCAGCGATTGCCCCTTCTCCCGCTGCGACTACGATTTGCCTAAAGGGAGTAGCCCTAGAGTCCCCTGCACAAAACAAACCCGGTACGTTTGTCTGCATCCGCTGATCGGTGATAATATACCCATTTTCGTCTTTCTCTACTCCTTCGATGAATCCTGTATTAGGGTCTGAGCCAATGAAGACGAATACAGCCGCTACCTCCTCCTCGTACACCTTCCCTGTATCGAGTTGTTTCAAGGTAACTTTATGTACTTTCTCTATTCCCATGGGATTCTTCATTCCATGGATGCGTTCTAAAACCGTATGAAACCTCACTTGGATATGGGGATTGTTCAACACCCGAAGAGCTAGAGCCTTCTGGGCGCGGAACCGATCCCTTCGATGGATATGGATGATCTTGTCAGATAGTTTGGCAAGGAACATAGCTTCATCACAAGCTGCATCTCCACCGCCTACCACCAACATCTTTTGATTTTTAAAAAACGGTCCATCGCAGGTAGCACAGTAGGAAACCCCTTTTCCTGCTAATTCTTTTTCGCCGGGAACACCCAGCATTCTATGTTTTGCCCCTGTTGCGATGATTGCTGCATAGGAGGTAAGTATTCCCGATGAGGTTTCAACTTTGAAGAGTGCTTCATGTTTCTGGACTTTCTTGACTGAAGCAGTTAGGAATTCTGCACCAAAATTGCGTGCTTGTTGTTCGAACCGTTGTGCCAATTCAAATCCTGAAATGGGCTCAGGAAAACCTGGATAGTTTTCCAATCCCTCAATAATTAGAGCTTGCCCTCCTAGAGCAGTTTCTTCTATTAGCAGTGTTCTGAGATTTGCTCTTGCTCCATATTGAGCTGCTGATAGTCCTGCTGCTCCTCCTCCAATGATGATCAAGTCTTTGTCCGGTTTCAGCATACATGCTCCTTTGCGGATTTTTGGTTATAAAATAACAGGAAATACCGAGTTCTGCAATGAAGGAAAACATCTATATTTCCTCTCTAAACCCGTCGATAATCTCCATGAGAGGAGAAGGGTTAGCATGGAAAGCAGCATCCAGGAAATAGAAATTCTACGAGGCATCTTGCAGGAAGAGATAGTCGCATTCCATAGATTTATCGAATTAGAACAAAAACTACAGGAGGGGATTCTATCTAAAAACTGGAAAGACCTGAATCTCATGTTGAAATCTCTGAAAGTGACTGCAAAGGAATTGGTCAGTCTTGAAGAGAAACGAGAAAAAACGTATCGGGAATTAAGAGAATTGATGGGTGTAAGGAAGGAGGAGTCCTTCTATGATTTTTGTTTCCGGTTTCCTCGAGAAACAAGGGAAGAATTGTTCAGATTGCATCGGGAATTAAAACACTCCGTTGTAGTAGTGGAAGGAATCACCAGTGGGATCGATACATACTGCGCTTCTACACTATCTATCCTAGGGAAATTTATGGATACCCTAGTACCGGGATGGAAGCACCGAGTGTATTCCCATAAGGGGGTCCCAAAAGAATCGGAACAACCCCTCCTGGTGAATCGGGCTTTGTAGGAGGTAAGGGATGCAATCTACATTTTCCGGGATCGAATTGGGGAAAAGGGGCCTCATTTCCCACACCCAGGGGCTTTCTACCATTGGTCACAACCTCAGTAATGCTTCCACGGAAGGGTACTCTCGTCAACGTGTTCAGTTGAAACCCACGGATCCTCTATACGTACCAGGCTTGAACAGAGAAGAAACTCCGGGACAGATCGGTCAAGGAACAGACATAGCAAGAATCGAGCGAATTCGGGACGATCTATTGGAAAGTCGAATCGTTGCCCAGGCAAATGGTGAAGCCTACTGGCAAACTCGGGACAAATACCTTCTTATGGTAGAAAAGATCTACAATGAGCCGATGGATGTTTCCATCCGATCCCATTTGGATCGATTCTGGAGTGCATGGCAGGAACTTTCCATCCATCCTTCGGAAATGGCGGCTCGGATGGCCGTCTTGGAACGTGGGAAAACCCTTATCGATGCTATCCATACCCGTTACCACTCCCTCCAGCAAACACGAGCCATGATCGAGGATGAAATTAAGGTAAGTGTAGGGGAGGTGAATAACCTGCTAAAGGATATTGCAACCCTGAACGACCGAATCTTAAGGTCCTTATCGATGGGAGACAATCCCAATGATTTAATGGATCGAAGGGATTTATTGGTAGAAAAGCTATCAGGGTATTTGGAAGTCACCGTAGAGCGGAGAGATCCCGATGAGTTCATCCTCCATACGGGTGGATACCACATCGTTCAGGGAAGCAAGTACCAAACCTTGGGAATCGAAGGGGATCCACGGAATGAAGGATACAGCAGGATCTTTTGGCAGAGGGATGGTGAAGATGTCAGATTAAGAGGAGGCAAACTCGCTGCCCTTGTGGAACTGCGAGATGGGGATGTGCGAGGAGAGATCCAGAATCTTGATACGTTTACCCTCAACTTCATAGACCTAGTGAATGAAATCCATCGGGTTGGGTATGGATTGAATCAGAAAACAGGGAACGATTTCTTTACCGAGTATCCTTCTATAAACAATCTAGCAGGCAACTATGACCGAAACGGCGATGGAGCGTATGATTCGAGTTATATTTTCCGGATCAATGGATCTCGTACCCTCAACCCGCAGGATATATTGGGGATTTCAGGAGAATTGATTCTACCTGGCCCAAAAGGGAATATCCGAGTGCCGTACCATGCCACCGATACTGTAGGGGATGTAATCCAGCGGATCAATACTTCTGGAGCAGAGATTACGGCTCGGTTGGATCGAGACGGGAAACTCTCGTTAAAAGGGACCCCATCCGCCGATGTGGCATTTCCTGACTTCGTTATCCGACATTTGGAAGATACAGGACAGTTTCTTGTAGGATACTCAGGGATCCTTCGACAATCTGGTCCTGAGGGAGCCTTTGACTGGGGGAAATCAGATGCGGTTTTTTCCCTCCAGGGAGGGGGCCTCTCCTATGCGGTAGCACCCCTATCCCACCCGAGCGGATGGATCGAAGTGAATCGAGCACTAGTTCTGGAACCAGCGTCAATCGTAGCTTCATTGGGGACAGCTGGAAGACCAGGTCAAGTCGGCGATGGTTCGGCTGCGTTAGCTATTGCATCGTTAAGGAACCATCCCGTGATGATCGGAAAAAAGACCACCTTCGATGATTACTTTGCCGATGCCGTTGCAGGGATAGGTCTAAAAGGAGAGCAAGCAGAGATCATGCTTCGAACCCAGCAGCAGATCATGAAGGATCTACGAGACATGAGGGAATCTCTTTCGGGAGTGAATATCGACGAAGAAGTTGCAGAAATGATCAAGTTCCAGCATGGATATGCTGCAGTGGCTAGATTCATCTCCGAATTTACCCGGATGTTAGATACCATCATCAATAGAATAGGAGTGTAACGGACGGATGAAACGGATTAGCACCCAAATGCCCAACACCGATATGCAGTTCTATATGCGGGAACGGGAATATCGGATGAATTCGGTGCAAAATAAAATGGCGGGTCAAACTCGAATTCTGAATCTACGGGATGATCCTACAGCGGCTGCCCATGCTATTCGATACCAATCCGGAATCCATCGGTTGGAACAATTCAGTAAAAATGTAGAGTATGCTCAAGGGCACTTAAAAATCACAGAAGACAAGGTGCGTGAGGCTGTGGAGATCCTTCAGCGTGTGCGGGAGCTTTCTGTCCAGGGTGCAAATGGTGTCTATGCCAAGGAAGACCTAAGAGCCATGGGCATGGAAGTAAATCAACTTCTCAATCAATTGGTAGAAATTGCGAATGCCCGCAATGCGGATGGAACTACCCTGTTTTCCGGAGACAAGACAGGAGCCTTACCTTTTAGAGCGGTGATGGGAACCGTAAGCGGTATGGGGGAAAGTGCCATTACCCAAGTGGAATACCTAGGGACCATCACGGAAAATCGAGCAGAAGTTTCTGATGCTACCTTTATACGATTGAATTATCCCGGAAACAGAGTGTTCTGGGCAGAAAATCAGCAGTTGTATTCTGTTGTGGACGCTACCGAGTATGTTCTTGGGGAAGATGCAAGGATCTTCATTGACGGAGTAGAAATCGATCTAAAAGCCGGTGATTCGATCCACGCCATTATTACGAAAATCAACGATTCGGATGCACCAGTCAGAGCAAGACTTGACCCTATGCGGGGAAGCCTCGTGCTAGAATCTACCACTCCTCATCAGATTTGGCTTCAGGATAGTCCTGATGGAAAAGTGTTGCAGGAGCTAGGACTGTTACGGGATGGATCATCTCCTCCTCCTACGAACCTGGATCCTACCGTTCGAACTTTTGGAGGATCCGTATTCGATATGGTCATTAGGTTACGGGATGAACTATTGAAAGGAAACACCATCGATGTGGGGGGGCGGGCCTTACGGGGAATCGATAACGCTTTAAATAGTCTCCTTGCTACGTTAGGGGATATCGGTGCTCAGGGGAAGAGGTTGGAGTACACCTACACAAGGTTACAAACCGAGATACCGGATATGAAAGAAATATACTCTCAAACAAAGGATCTTGATATGACCTCTGCGATCATTGACTTAAAATTGATGGAAAATACCCATAAGGCCGCTTTATCTACTGCGGCTAGGATTCTGCAACCTACCCTACTGGATTTCTTGAGGTGATATGAAAATTGTCACAAAGGCCTATGGCCCTCTAGAAATCGATGAAAGACAGGTAATCCAATTCCCCTATGGGTTGATCGGTTTTGAACAATTCAAGGTTTTTGCTCTTCTAGATGCCAGTCAGCAGCCTTTCTACTGGCTACAATCCCTCGATGTTCCGGAAATTGCCTTTGTTCTTATTAACCCCTTGGTGTTCAGGCCGGATTATACCCCGGATGTGGCAGAGGAGGATTTGGAAGACCTCCAGTTGGAAAAACCGGATGATTTACTGGTTTTTTGTATTGTAACCATACCAGAGAACCAGAATCGGATGACAGCTAACCTTCAAGGCCCAGTTTTGATCAATCGGAAGAAAAAAATCGGCCGTCAATCCATCTCCCTCAATCCCAGCTGGAAGGTGAAGCACGTGATCCTAGATGAATTAGCGGCGTTGAAGGATTGAGTATGTTGATACTATCCAGACGGGCCAATGAGAGTATCATGATTGGTGACTCCATTGAAATTTCCGTGGTAGACATCAAGGGAGATCAAGTTAAATTAGGGATTCGAGCCCCCAAGAAAGTAAAAGTATACCGTAAAGAGGTATATGAGAATATTCAAAGGGAGAACCGCGAAGCTCTCCAGAGTTCGGGAGCATTGCCTTCGTTGGAATCGTTTCTTGATCAAAAGAAAAAAGATGATGAATCCCTGTAGATCAGGGATCGGCCAATCGGGAATAAATGTCTTCGAAGTTCTTCTGCACCTGAAGTGCGGCCTCTCCAATTCTGGGATCAAAATGAGTTCCGATTCCCTTCTTTAGGATGTTCATCGCACCCTCATGGGAGATGGGTTCCTTGTAACTTCTCTTGGAACGCAAAGCATCGTACACATCCGATACTGCCACAATACGAGCAGAGAGGGGAATCATCTCTTCTGCCAGACCATAGGGATATCCGGTACCATCCCACTTTTCATGATGGGCAAGGGCAATTTCTTTAGCCATAGGATTCGGGTAGGTGCTGAGTAGAAAGGCTCCGTTTTTGGTATGTTCCTTCATAATATCCCATTCCCAAGGCTCTAACGGGCCTTTCTTGTTAAGAATGTCATCGGGAGTTCCGATCTTTCCTACATCGTGCATGGCAGCGAGGAACCCGATATCGTTGATGAAATCCTGGTCGATCTGGGGAAAGGAATGCTTTCGAAACAGATACTCAGCCAAAAGGGACGAGTAGGCATTCACTCGTTCAATATGGTTCCCCGTATCATTGTCCTTCAGTTTCGAGGCTTCCAGTAAACTTTTAAAGGTTTGCCTAAGAATGTTCTGGATATCAGAAGTAACATCATCGAAATGACAGGCAAACCCAACAGGTTCTTCCTTCCCCATTACTTCTAGAAAGAGGGGAGAAAGGGTAATGTTCGCTATGATTTTTGCCCGTTCTACCGTTTTATACTCTAATCTGCCCTGATAACTAAATCCTTGTTCTTTTGAACGTAAGGATCGATAGATTTTACTAATTTCCTCTTCTCCTAAGTATTTGTAAAAATAGGCAATGAAGTTATCCCCTGGTCTGAAATCTGGATACAAAGCTTCATGGGCTCTGTTTCGCCAGAGCAGATTCAATTTTCTATCTAGGAGAATCCAAGGCATACTATGTGCCTCGAAGGATTGCAACCATCCTTTCGTGCAAGGGTTTTCCAGTAAGAATCCCTTCTCATCGGCTGAATCTTTACCAATCAGTTCGATAGCATTGGATTCCTCTGGAACTAATTCTTGCAGTTCGGACAATTCTTCTATTTCATTATTGTTCTCTTGGTTCATAACTCTCTCTTAGCTATCTCAGCATCACTCTTTCGTACATAGAGGGGCCCCTCATTGTCCTTGGCGGGACCCTCTGCTTGGTACTTTTCTATTCCTAGTTTAGCCAACATGGGCGCTGCTCCGCAACGGTGTGCAGGGTCGAGAAGAAACGTATCTTGATGAAGGAGAGTTTTCAATATGTGTGCATGCGGTCCTGTGAGGATACAGGATTGATCTTTTGGGATCATGTGAAGGAACTCTTGGGGAGATATGTCCAGGTATTCCGAGATCCGTTGGGGCCCTTTCCATAGAGCTGTATAGAAGCGCTGTTTTTTCGCATCGATTACCGGTGCAATGAAAGAATTGCAAACCATGGAAAAACGAGCTGCATAGGCATCAAGAATCGACACGCTTACATACGGGCAACCAATACCTCCCGCAAGTCCCTTGGCAAAAGCCATCCCAATCCGTAAACCGGTGAACGACCCAGGGCCTCCTGCGGTGACAACCAGATCAAGGTCTTTGGGTTTGATGGTAAGCTGTCTAAGAACCCAATCGACGAGTGGGATAAGCTGTTCCGAATGTCGAAGATCGATGTCTCGAGTGAGTTCCATTGTCTTAATTCCAGAGGCACAAAAGATAGAAAGGACTTCTGTGGAAGTGTCGAGGGCCAATAGGTTCATGGATACCAACCTTTTATGGTAATGGATCGATTCCCTTCTGGAAGGATTGTGAGGGTTACACGGATTCCGTGTTCAGGGAAGAATGCAGGGAACTTAGACCACCATTCCACGATGGATACCCCGTTTCCATGAAGGAGTTCCCGAAGACCCAACTCTTCTAGGAACTCTTCGTCTTCCACTCTGTAGAGATCTATATGGTATAGGGGTAATTTCCCTTCATAGGGGACCACATACAGGTATGTAGGGCTAAGAAGAGGTTCAACAATGCCTAACCCTTCCGCTACTCCTTGGGCGAAGGTAGTTTTCCCACTGCCTAGACCGCCATCTAGCAGAAGGATAGAGCCTGCTTTAAGGTTGGAAGCGAGGGTTCTTCCTATTTCGCGGGTGATTTCAGGAGAAGAAGAAAGGAACTGAATCAGGGTAGTTGCCCCTTTCTGTATAAGTCTGAAGCGTAGGAGGAAAGATCTTTTAGGATCGGCAGCAAAGGGTAACTGATAGGTTCTTGCAACGTCACTTTCGTGTGCACCTGCCCTAATGGGGTGTGTTCGATGATGATTTCTATGGGACGTTCGACGGTTTCAAGAGGGAATTGCAGTACTACTTTTGCCGTGTAAACTTTTCGGTAGTGAAGCTCCCCATTCTTTCTTTCCAGTTCTTTCAACTCCACTATTTTCATAGAACTTGTTTACGAGAAAAACAGAGGATGGTCAAGCCGACATTCCTGCACTTGTCGTAGAAGGGGTGTACTCATAGATGTAGTCTAAGATCTTGGTCAGATGTTGCCGGGACACATTGGTAAACTGAATGTGCATGATCCCCCCTCGGGGTATCTTTGTTACTCCTTTCACTTTGCCATACCCGACGATCGGCTTCCCCCGTTCAGTTTCAAACTCTATGCGAATCAACGTTCCCGCGGGCAACGGATTTCGTGCTACCATGGCACAACCTCCCGCAGAGATATCCTGTAGAGTTCCTAAGCCCCTGCGGTTTCGATTCACTACAGCCTGTTTCTCGATTTCTTTTCCCTTGTTCGACTGGACAACTTCAACAGGATAGAAGATAGCGGGTTTAGAGATTTCCTTCCGCCTATACTTACGTTTCTGAATCTGTTTTAAATTACGACCATGGGTTACGAAAACGGATAATACCCCTCTCACCCGTTTGTACCCAAGGACTTTTGTTTTGAAAGCATATACCTCGGTTCCCCCTCTTACGATTACGATCCCCAATTCTTCATCCTTCTTCCATGGGTACCCTTTCCCTTTTTCTTCCGCAATGGGGCATTCCAGACCAAGCATACTTTGCATGTTGGAAGTGATGTAGCTAGGATAGGATTCTCCCGATGGAGTCTTGATGGTAACTTCGGTATGGAGGGGTAGGCTCAAGGTAGAGGAAAGGATTTTTTCTTCCCTAGTGTTTGCTTCGATGGTTTGACGGATCTGGTAAAGGGCAAACTTTCGCTTCTCCTTTTCCTCTTCCGATAGATTCTGTGTATCGATCCATGAAAGGGCTTTACGGAGAAAACCATCCAGAGCTTTGCTGTTTTCCAAGACTCGTAAAGGGCTCAAGTATTTTGTGGCTTTCAGGTAGTATTCCAACTGATGGATCTGAGCCCTGCTGAGTCCAAGTTTTTTTGCCCGTTTTCGGAAAGCTCTCTTGCTGTAGGTTCCTGGTTTGCTACTGGAACGAGAGGTGAGGATTGCCCAAAGTAAGAATGCTACAATCAGGATCCCTAAAACGCTGATAGCGATAAGGCTCTGGGTGGGGTCTGGTTTCGCAAAGAACTGATACTGGGTTTGTAGAAGAATCATGAAGTCCGTTCCGCAAGAGTCCTCAAAAGCAGAGCACGAAGTTCTTCTAGTTTGGGGGCGATTTCATACTCCAAAAGGTCTCCGATGAGGACAGAGTCTCTATGAAGAAATGCTTCGTTTAATTCTTTCAAGGGTGGGGAGAGATTTTTATGCAC
Organism: Spirochaetota bacterium; assembly: GCA_026418195.1. GTDB lineage: Bacteria > Spirochaetota > Spirochaetia > DTKZ01 > DTKZ01 > DTKZ01. Next base: position 13,502 of record JAOABU010000134.1, read on the forward strand.
TTCTTTCACTTTGTGATCCGATGGATGTAAACGAGATAGAATTCGAAGAGCTTTCGACAGGATTTCAATGAAAGTAAGTACATTTCGTATGGCCTCTCGATCCCTTCCAGTTTGTAGGAGTACAGAGGTGTGTTCGATCTCCTGTTTTGTCTGATCCAAAATAGGGATCAAAGATTCACACGTTTCATAGGGATGAGTGATCTCATATAAACGAGATTCCAATAAGGATACGATTTTTTGAACGAACTGTTCTGCTTGTTTCCAGTCGTCTTCCTTCGAAGGGACTCCTTGAATGGGAAACCGAGCACTTCCTTCTGTAAGAAACACACTACGAAGATAATGCTCCAAAGGGGGTTGTACATGGGGATACTCGCTTAGGATATCCATTAGGGGGTTAGGATCTCTGCTTTCCAAGGCTCTCTGTAGTAGAGAAAAGTAGTGAAGCAGGATTTCCAGTTCATTGAATTCCTGTTCGGTCTCTGTTGCCGTAGTAATATCTAACTGGTCGATTTCGCGTATGGGGATAGTCTCGAAATCCTTTTGGTTCCACTGATCGAGGGGTTTCCCATTCAAAGAAAGGTGGGTGATTTCTGCGTTCTGTGAGCTAAGCCATTGGGCGATACTGGCAAGAACCTGATAAAGGTTTTGTTCTCCTTCCAGGGTGTAGTTGAGTGGTTGTCCGTCAAGGGTAATCTTCACGAATCGCTCCTTGTTCTCATTATCGATTGTTTTGATTGCCGCTGTTAAACCTTTCGATCGCTGCAGAACTCTTTTCCAATGAATTCAGTGTGCTTTCCATAGCTCCATATTTTCGTTTCAGATCTTGTTCGTATCGATTTAAATACTGATTGTAAGACTCGATTCTTCGATTCGTAGCGGAAATCTGAGTGTCGAGAGTACTTAACTTCATAGAGATAATCCCTCCAGTTTGTACATAGGGACGGAGGAAGGTATCCATGGTGACTCCTACACCGGAATCGGGCACAAGGTCACCATCAGAGTCATATCCAAAGAGATCTTTTACGGCTTGAAAATTTTTCTGCAACGCAGTGTCCAAGACGGGTTCATTGATTTCTAAGTACCCCCGAAGTTTCGACACATCAATCCCTTTTCCACCACCTGTTTGTGCATTGGTAGAAATGCCAATTTGGGAAAGGAGAGAAAGGTCCCCTCCTAAACGAGTAGGATAAGGGTTCATAAGGATGGATTGAAACGTATTCTTTAGTTGCATGAGTCCCACATCCCCTTGTAAAAGGCCTAGTTTTTCCTTGGCTTTTGTTCGTTCGTCATCTTTTAAATAGGTAATTTCGTTAAGTACTGCTTCGTCCTTCCGGGTGAGGATATTGATCTGTGCCATCTGTCTGTTGTAGGTTCCTACGAAGGCAATGATGGCATCCTTCACCTTATCCCGATCGGGTTCGACAGAGAGTTTGATTTTTCCTTCCCCCGGCTTTTTCAGGGAGAGGGTAACTCCGGGAATAGCATCATCGATGGTATTGGAACTTCGAGTCATAGGGATTCCATTGACTCGGATTTCTGCATCCTGAGCAGCGGAAATGGCATGTTGGGGACGATACTCTCCCCTAGTAGCAGGGTCGTACAAACGGATACTTTTTATCTCCAGCTCCCGCAGGGTGTTTCTGTTCCTCAACAGGATCGATTCCACCCGGTTCCCTATGGTTTCCAAGGGTACTCGAATCGTTCGGAACTCTAAAGATTCTTCCACAGGAGGGAGGGATTTCGTGATTCCATCGCTTCGGAGGGATAGAACATTGAAGTCTTCGATAATTTCAGGTGGAGGTGGAGGTTTCCACTCAGGAAGTACCACTTTCGAAGGGCTATTTAAAACGGTAACATCGGACAGGGTAACGCTACCCCGTTCCGGAATCGCAGGACCCGGGGGGGGAGGAGGGGGGGGAGGAGGGCCTTCGGCAGTTTTTCGTAAACGAAGCTCTGCTTCCATCACCATTTCGGGTCTCAATTCCAAGGGAGGATTCAAGGGGATCTCCAGCTCCCCATCGCTGCCAACCCGAAGAAGGTTTCCCTCGATTCGTACAGCAGAAGGATTCTTTAAAATTTTAGAAGCAGACAGTAAGGCTTGATCGATTTTAATGGTTCTAGAGGTAGAAGAATCTTTCCGTAGGATACCCAGTCGTTCCCCTAGCTCGATCGAAGCTTCTGTGAAGGTAAGCTGATTTTCCTTTCCTGGTTTTAAGGACTCTATATAAAGCACTTGCGTTTGAGAGGTATCCTTCACAATACCGGCTGTGACTAGGTCTTTCCCTTTTTCCTTTAGTAGTTCTACGAAGGCTGAAAGTCTTCCTCCACTGAATTGGAAGGATACTTCTTGATTTCCCACCTTGAACCCGTACCGACCTGCTGGGATCTGGGTGTCAAGAGGAAGAGAATCGGAAAGAAACTTGTCTGCCGAAGCGATCTTCTGGACTTCCACTTCATAGGTACCTTCCACAGCCTCACGAGTCGCTGATGCAGTAAGGATGGAAGAATCAGTGGATTTGGCGATTCGCTCATTGAACGGGGATTGGAAACCAAACAGACCTCTAGCTCGCTCCCTCAGTTGGCTTAAACCCTGTTGGATCTCTCTCCAGGTAGACTGTTGGGTTTTGAGGTTCGATACCGATTCCTCCATCCTCTTGAGGGGGATCTTTTCCACTTCGACGAGTTTTTTAATCAATTCGTCGGTCTTGTATTTACTGGAGATCCCTGGTATGGATATGTCGGCCACGCGTACCCCTATTTCCCCCTATCTAGATTTAAATGAGTTGATCGAACAGGATTCCGAGAGTTTCCCGGATCCGTAGATGAAGTTTTTGTACTTCTTCCGGGGGAAGTACCTTAATTACTTTATCGGTTTCGCCGTCAACGATCTTGACGACCACTTGTTGGAGTTCCTCATTGAAGGAGAACTTAAGTCTTCGGTTGAGAAACCTTGTCAATCCTTCCAGTTCCTTCAGATTTTGTTCTGCGAGAAGAAAGGGAGTATTTCCTATCGTAGGGTTTGCCCCTAGCCCTTGCGGGGTCTGTTGTTCTGCAGATGACGTTCCTGCGGAGAGAAATTGTGCTGCTACCTGGGGGCTCTCTATGTTTCTGAAAGGAATACCTGTCACTTCCATCGACATACAATTACCTCCCTGTAAAGGGCTGGAAGGAAGGGAGCGCGAACCCTTCCTCCCAGAAGTTTGTGCGAGAGATGACGTCCAGTGATCTCTCGTATGTTGCGGAACGGAGTAAAGTGGTTGTATTAACCGAGAAGTTGAAGCACGGATCGGGTTTGCATGTTGGCCTGAGCCAGCATTGCGGTGTTAGCCTGGGAAAGAATCTGGTTCTTCACGAAAGAAACCATTTCGCTCGCCATGTCCACATCGCGAATTCTGGACTCAGAAGCTTGCAGGTTTTCGGCTGCGATTGCCACTCCCTTGCTGGCCATCTCAAAACGGTTCTGGTATGCACCCAGATCGGCTCTTTGCTTGTTTACGGTTTTCAGGGCAACATCGAGAATTCCGATCGCCTGGTTGGCGCTTTCCACAGTTGAGATAGAGATTACGCCCTGTCTACCTTGCGCTGACTGAAGACCGAGTGCTTGAGCTGTCATAGTCCCGATGTAGATCTGTTCGGATTGGTCCATATTTGCCCCGATCTGGAATCTCATCACTGCTCCGGTGGCCGAGTTTTTAGCAAAGGCACCGGTTAGGATGTTCATACCGTTGAACTGGGCATGGGACGCGATCCGGTTGATTTCATCCACCAACTGGGACACTTCCACTTGGATCTGGAGTCGGTCTTCCTGGGTGTAGATACCGTTCGCGGATTGTACGGCCAATTCCCGAATCCTGTGAAGGATGTCTTGGGTTTCTTGCAGGAACCCTTCTGTTGTTTGAATGAAAGAGATCCCATTCTGGATGTTACGTGTTGCTTGATTCAAACCCCGAATCTGGCTCCGGAGTTTTTCCGAGACCGCCAATCCGGAAGCATCGTCGCCTGCACGGTTAATCCGCATCCCGGAACTCAGCTTTTCGATGTTTTTGGATACATCCACGTTTCGGAAACTAAGTTCCCGGTTGGCGTACATGGCACTGATGTTGTGGTTAATAATCATATTGGATAACCCTCCTTGAAATATACCGAAGGCATCCCTCGCCTTCGTTTTGTATGCCTGCAGGGGAATATTTCAGGGCTAGATCGCGCTTCCCTGCCGTTCCGCTCCCCTTAAGCAACAAAGAGAGGGTTTCGGAATTGGACCGAAACCTCTCTTTGCAGCTGCATACGGAGGGTGTTTGTCAAAGAACAGAGCCTTTTACTCTCCTATATGATACTACTCTATCGTAGGAGTTGCAATACAGATTGTGTCTTCGTGTTAGCTTGAGCTAGCATGGCTGTACCGGATTCTAGTAAAATTTGGTTCTTGGTGTACTCTACCATCTCGGCTGCCATGTCCACATCCCGAATTCTAGATTCGGCTGCCTGCAGGTTCTCTGCACCAATGTTAATTCCTTTAATCGCATGCTCTAACCGGTTCTGGTAGGCGCCTAGATCTGCTCGTTGTTTATTGACCGTCCGTAATGCGACATCGATTACACCGATAGAACGGTTTGCATCATCCGGAGTAGAGAGGGATAGTAGTTTTCCGCTTCCTACTTGTCGTACCCCAAGGGCTGCAGCAGTCATAGTGCCAATGTACACACGTTCCCGTTGATCCATATTAGCTCCAATCTGGAAATACATAGATGCGGTTACTACGTTTTCTCCTGCTGCGCGGGCAAACCTACCGGTAAGCAGATTCATGCCATTGAATTGAGCATGGGAAGCGATCCGGTCGATCTCATCGATCAACTGGGAAACTTCTACCTGTATCTGCATCCGGTCTTCCTGGGTATAGATACCATTGGCGGATTGTACGGCCAGCTCTCGAAGTCTTTGCAGGATATCTTGCGTTTCTTGTAGGTACCCTTCTGTAGTCTGGATGAAAGAGATACCATTCATGGCATTAGCAGATGCCTGCCGTAATCCCCGAATCTGAGATCGCATTTTTTCCGAAACGGCAAGCCCAGAAGCATCGTCGCCTGCCCGGTTGATCCGTAACCCGGACGATAATTTTTCCATGTTCTTGGCGAGATTCACCTCTGTGACTCCCCGTGTACGTTGAGCAAACATGGCACTTAGGTTGTGATTGATAATCATACACTCCTCCCTGATTTGGTATTTCGGCATCCTTGCCGAAAGTTTTGCTAAACTCGGAATAAACTATTCCGAAATTTAGAGTGATAGGGGAGAAAAGAAAACTTTGGCATGCTCAAAGAATCCATTCCCCCCGTTCTTTTTATCGACAGGAGTTCTATAAACTTTATAGGGTCGGGATTTCTTTTCGCTTGTCCTGCTGTTTCAGGTAATCACTAAGAAGAAGTTTGTAGGTCATGGGAACTTTGTCTTCGTGAAACTTTATAGCAAACGCAGAGATGTCCCTCCGTCCCTCTACCGGTTCGTGACGAATGATCGTACCGGGGATCTCGAGTACTTGTCGCGGTTCTTCTATCTCCAAACGGAGTACCGCCTCTTTGTTCATGATGAACTTGGCTAATCCTAAAAGGATTACCTTAGCTCCTCCGAACGAAAGGTCCCTTAGGATCCCTTTTCGGGGGACTCCTTGAATCAGGATAGCCAACTCCTTACTAGAAATTCCCAATTTTCTTAGAGTCTCCGCTGTGATGAGGATTCGTTCATCCCTTCTCTTTTGCGAGGCTAAAGTAGCATCCAACAGAGTGCCTAGGATTTCGATCAATGTATCTGCAGGTTTTTGAGTGAAGGTGAGGGAATAAAAGTACAGGTTTCCACCATTCTTGTCGTATGGAGAGGAGCCTGCAACCTTTGCTGGAACAAAGAAGGTCAACGGATCCCCTTTGGGATTCTTCTGAAAGCAGTACCGAAGGTATACAATATTGTTGGCTTTTCGGAGAGATTCTTGGAAAGATGGCGAGCTATTCAAAATGATCTTGGCCCCTACCATGGAGCTAGAGTACAGAATGCAGGGGTATTGGAATCCTAAACATTTCAGGAATACATGTTTAGACACCAATTGGGTGGCTTGAATCACCTCCTTTGTGAAGGTTACCTCTATATTTGCGTACGTAGTATAATAATGGTGTATTTGTTGACTTGTAATGATAGACATGGCAGTGTCACCATAGTATGATGGGATCCAGAGAAAAGTCAACTAAAACGAGGAATTAGATGGCCAGTGTGTTCATCATCTGCAATCCCTTGAGTGACACGATCGTTCCTTCCGAGTATGCTCAGATTGAAAAATGGTCTATCACACCCGGGAGTATGAATCTCGTTGAATATTCACTCATTGAAAAGATAAAGCGGGAAGCTACGATCCTTGCAATTACCCCTGGAGGTAGCGGTGCAAATACTGCCAGAGGAATCGCATGGTTGTCAAAGAAGACGACCCATCCATTGGATGTTTACTTCCTTGGTGCCGTGGGAAATGATATAGAAGGTGAGACCCTCATCCATCTGTTGAAGGATGCAGGGGTAAAACCCCTTTTGGTTAGGAAGAGAGGGAGTAAAACGGGGACATCCCTTGTCCTTGTTACCCCAGATCATGAGCGGACCATGTGTACGTACCTTGGGGCCTGTAGAGAGCTAGGGTTAGAGGATCTCCCCGAGAATACGATCCAACAAGCGGATATTCTCTACCTAACAGGCTACAATTGGGACACACCCAACCAGAGGGAAGTCGTACAACGGGCAGCTGAAATTGCCAAGCGGGCAGGCAGATTGATCTTCCTCGATGTGTCAGACCCCTTCCTGGTACATCGGTACCGAGACCTGTTATTGAATTGGATTCCCGGACGGGTGGACCTTCTGTTCGGGAATAGGGATGAACTAAGGGCACTGACTGGAACGGAGGGAGATGAACAGATCCTAACGAAAGCAGTTACCCTAGTCCCTACGGTGGTGATGAAAATAGGGAAGGAAGGTTGTTGGATTGGTACTGCAGGAACCCATATTCGAGTGCCTGCTACGGAAACCGAGGTGAAAGACACTACAGGTGCAGGAGATGCTTTTGCAGCGGGGTACCTGTTTGCTTTTTTGCAAGGAAGCTCACCGGCTCAATGCGGAGAATTGGCTAATCGGTTAGCAGGTGGAATTGTGTCCGTGTATGGATGTGATTACTCGAAATTGGAACTCTCCAAAGTACTAGGGGATTCTTTAGAATTAGGCACTAAACATTCGTCCAACGTTTGAATGAGTTTCTCCGTTAGGAGAGCGATTTCTGCTTCCTCTTGAGTGGATGTATTCGTTTCTTTTTTCCGAAGCGCTTCATCTGCTAAGAGTAAACCTGCAAGGACGGCTGTTTTCAATGCATCTGCTGTGGGAGCGGAAGAACGTACTTCCCCAACTTTCCGTTTGTAGTAGTCTAACAGGGTAGATATGTATTGAGGACTTTCGTCAGTTTGAATAGTGAAGGTAGTTCCGAGAATTTCGATTCTTAGTTCAGATCGTTTCTTAGAAATATACCCTTCTCCCTCTGTTAGAAAATATCTAACTCTCCCGACTTCTTAACTTCTTTCGCTTCTTCCGTATTAGTTTTATCTGGAATGACTATTTTCCCTTCTATGTCTTCAGCTTCGTCATGTTCGGAAAAGGGTTCCTGGGGTATCGAGGAAGGGGTAGAGGAGGATGCTCTCAGAGCATCATCCTCTAGATGGTCCAATTGGCGAAGAGCATTCAGAATCCCTTCTTCGATTTCCTTTTGACTGTCCCGATACTGGGCGATGAGAAGTTCCAGTTGATCGATTTTTTCCTGGTACTTTTCCAGCTTCTGCCTGAGGGTTGTATTTTCCTCCCGAAGTTCCAGGATAGTGGAAACTGCTTGAGACACTCTGGCTTCGAGTTTTCGAATCTGCTCGAGGCTTACCATGGCCTAAACCTTCAAGGTTTCTTTTGCCTTGGATACTAGGATCTTGAATGCGGAAGGATCCTGAATGGCAAGGTTGGATAGAGCTTTTCGATTGATGAGGATATTGGCACGTTGTAGGCCATTGATAAATCTCGAGTAGGTAATTCCTTCCGCTCTACAGGCAGCCGAGATTCTGGCAATCCAAAGAGACCGGAAATCCCGCTTCTTTCTACGTCTATCCCTGTAAGCATACACGAGGGATTTCATCACCTGGTCTTTGGCGGTGCGAAAGAGTTTACTTCTCTTGCCCCAATACCCTTTGGCCAGTTCTAGAATTTTTTTCCGTCTTTCCTTTCTACGGGTACCATCTACTGCTCTGGGCATGTATGTTCTCCTTCTCGATTAACGATTCAAATGGTTTTATCTAGCCATACGGGAGAAGTGTCCGAATGCGTTTCACTTCTACCTTGCTGAGAATTCCGCTTTTCCTAAGCTGCCGTTTCCGTTTACTGGACTTCTTTGTTAGGATATGCCGTAACCCCTGTTTCTTATACTTTACCTTTCCATTACCAGTAATCGAATACCGTTTTGAAGCCGATTTTCGAGTTTTCATTTTTGGCATAGTATTCTCTCTCCTGCGATTTATTTTTTCCCTTTGGGAGCAATGACCATCGACATGAATCGTCCTTCCATACTGGGTTCTTTTTCCAATACGTAGGTGTCCCCAAGGAGTTCTAATACCTTGTTTAATACCAACAGTCCTCGATCCGTATGGGCCAACTCTCTACCCCGGAATCGAACGGTAATCTTCACCTTGTTTCCTTCTGCAAGGAATTCCTGAATATGTTTACTCTTAAACTGTAGATCATGATCTTCAATTTTAGGTTGCATCCGTATTTCTTTGATCTTTATCAGTTTCTGTTTTTTCTTCGATTCTCTGCTCTTCTTCTCCAGTTCGAATTTGTATTTTCCATAGTCGAGAATCTTACATACCGGTGGATTTGCTTGTGGAGCAACTTCGACTAGATCCATCCCTGCCTCTTTTGCCAGGCGGATCGCTTCGATGGTCGGTACGATTCCCCGCTGCTCTCCATTTCCATCGATCAACCGAACCTCACGAACGCGGATCGCTTCATTGATCCGTAAATCTTTTGAAGACAATCGACCTCCTTGGTGATACCTTAGTTTATAAAAGTTACACGAAGACTATACCAAGAACAATCCTGTATGTCCAGATCCTTATTGGTTTTGACAGATCCTTGGAAAGTATGGTATCGTTGAGAAGTGAGTACGGTTCACCAAATCCTTCAGGTGATGCATCACGTTTTACAAGACAATCTTCTTCTTTACGATGTGTACTTACATATGAGTTCTCATTTTGGGATACGTAAAATACTCACCAGCAATCTGGAAAAAACAAAAGAAATTGCACGGGTTATTGAAGCCATCGAAGCGGATCCAACCCCTCTTGAGGAACGGTTTAAACCTCCTTTCCCTCTGGATCCCTCTAGCTTTGACTTACACCTCTCCTTCGATGGATACATTTCCTTCTGTGATTCTCTTCGAACCATCCTTCGAAGGGAACGATTGGTTCTGGAATTGCTAGAACTGCTCTTGAACTCAGCCAACCGGGAACTTGAAACGATCCCATTGCATTCCTTGGTGGAACAAACCAGACGGCATATCCAAATTCTCCAAGATCGGTTAGACCTAGAATCGATGCTTTCTACTTAGTGTTTCCATTGTTGCTCCCCTGTAATAGGAAGCACACCTCTGTAGCACAAAGATTTCCTAAAAACGCAGGAATTCGTTTGCTGTTCCATAAATCGATTTCTTTTAGAATAAGAATCCCTAAAGCTTTACAAAGGTTTCGGAAGTCCTTTTTTGTACAGAGGTGGATGTTAGGAGTATCGTACCATTGGAAGGGTAGGGATGGGGTAACGGGCATTTGCCCTTTCAGGAGAAGTTGTAGACGGATAGGAAGGTAGCCAAAGTTCGGAAAGGTGACGATGGCATGTTTTCCTACCCTAACCATCTCTTTCAGGATGAGAACAGGTTTATGAACTACTTGAAGGGTGCGGCTAAGGATCACAAAATCGTAACTGGAAGTTTGATAATCTCGGAGTCCCTCATCGAGGTTGCCTTGGAAGACAGAAATACCCCGGGCAACGCACTGGAGAACCATGGTTTCGTCGATATCTACCCCCATTCCTTTCACCTGTTTCGTTCGGGAAAGGTACTCTAACAGGTCTCCATCGGCACAACCAAGGTCTAAAACTCTACTGCCTGTAGGCACCAATTGAGCGATTTCCTGGAACACTCGTTCGGATAGGTTAGTGCGCATAGAGATTCTCCAGAAAAGATGAAAACAACTTTCCTTGTCGTTCAGTTTCTATGAGGAAGGAATCATGCCCATAGGGACAGTCCAGCTCTGCATAAGAGACGTCCTTCCCTTCTTTCATCAGAGCAAATACCATCTCTTTCGATTGTTTGGGCGGATACAACCAATCGGAAGTGAAGGAGACGATTAAGAACTTCGCTTGCGTTCTACGGAACGCGGCTCCCAAGGATCCATACTTTTCATCCAGGTTGAAGTAATCCATAGCCCGGGATATGTAGATGTATGAATTGGCATCGAACCGCTCCACGAACTTATCCCCTTGGTATTCTAGATAGCTTTCAACAGCGAATTGATCATTGAAGTCGAACCCATACTGTTCCCGATTCTGGAGTCGCCTTCCGAACTTGTCATGCATCGATTGTTCGGAAAGGTAGGTGATATGTCCGACCATCCGAGCAATGGCAAGTCCTCGGGATGGAATGGCTTTGCCATAATAGTCTCCTCCGTTCCAGTTGGGATCGGAAGTGATAGCGTTTCTTCCTACGGCATTGAAAGCGATGCCTTGAGCGGTCAACCGGGGTGTAGCGGCAATAACGATAGCAGAGCGAACCCGTTCTGGGTATGTGATGGCCCATTCCAGAGCCTGCATGCCTCCCATGGAGCCCCCAACAACAGTCAACAGGCGTTCAATTTCTAAATGATCGATCAGATATCGCTGCACTTTCACCATGTCACCGATGGTGATGAGAGGAAAGGATAGGCCATAGGGTTTCCCTGTAGCTGGGTTGATAGAGGAGGGCCCTGTAGTCCCCTGGCACCCTCCCAGAACATTGGAACAAATGACGTAGTATTTGTTCGTGTCGAAGGGTTTTCCTGGCCCTACCATAGGATCCCACCATCCAGGATACCGGTCCTGTTCTGTTTTATACCCTGCCACGTGAGCGTCCCCTGAGAAAGCATGGAGGATCAAAATAGCGTTGGATTTTTCTTTATTGAGATTTCCATACGTTTCATACCGTACTGTGATAGGGTAGAGGGTTTTTCCACTTTCTAGTTCTAAGGGTGCTGTAGAACTTCCAAAGGTAAACTCTTTGGGGGTAACGATTCCTACGGATCCTACCTGCGTGGCTCTGGTTCCCATACTGTCCATTTCAGAATCCCTAGGAAGATACTAAGGATTCCGTTCTTTCCTGTCAAGAAGACCTAGGTTAGATCAGTACCGTACATCAAACAGTGTCGCCTTGCTTCCAAGGGATTCTCTGTGATAGGGTGTACCCATGGCGTTGTTTTTAATCTTCGGTCCACCCTTCTTCGTATGGTACTACCTGGAAACTCACATACCTGATTGGGATCGAAAAGAAGGGATCCACACCTTCCTGTATGGTACCCTTCTCACTCTCCCCTCCCTTTTGATCCACGGGATCTTTCAGAGCTTGTTCCCAATCTCGACCGAGGGATGGAGATTATTCGCTAAGGGATTTCTTCTCGATTTGATCATTCCACTGTGCTACATCCTGGGAGGGTATGTATGGTGGCACCGCAAACGAATTGCGATCCCTTTACCTACACAGGTATTTAGGTTCTTAACCTTTGGGGCGGGAGGGCTGGTCCCTATCGCTCTTCAAGCTCATCTGTCCTTTCATGGATGGGAAGAGGGGTTGCAGTACCTGTTAGTACCCCTTCTATGGATTCAACTCCTCTTTGTGGGTGCTTTATCCATTGGAGTTTGGTTTTCTACCGTACGGTGGGAACGCTTCTTGGTGTTGGGCATTGGATTTATATGGGTATTCCTCCTGGCATGGTTCTGTTATCTGTACCGGATTAATATCCGGTTCATCGCATGGATTCTCATACTGGGAAGTTTCGTGGGATCTATTATCGTTTTCCCTAAGCTTTGGGAAAAGGTGAGATATCTATAAGATATAGAATCGTACCTGGATCAGGATTCTGAATATCTAACATGGATCCAATGAACAGAAAAGACTCCCTCCAAGGGAGTCTTTTCTGAACTGTCCTTCCTGTGCTCAGTTCGTGTTTTATTGCTTTCTACTTCCCTAAGCTTGGTTCGCGGATCCTAACACGTGAATGTTCTTATGTTTATATAGCTCCTTCAGAGCATCCCGTGCCGGGCCTAGGTATTTTCGCGGATCGAACTCGGAGGGTTTTTCCGCGAGTACTTTTCGAATCATCGCTGTCATGGCAAGTCTTCCATCGGAGTCTATGTTGATTTTGCATACTGCAGAGCGAGCTGCTCGCCGTAACTGTTCCTCTGGAATTCCTACCGCATCTTTTATGTTACCGCCGTATTGATTGATCATCCGTACGTATTCAATAGGAACTGAGGATGAACCATGGAGTACGATGGGGAACCCGGGAAGTTTCTTTTCGATTTCTTCGAGAATATCGAACCGAAGGGGAGGAGGAATGAGTACACCGTCCGGTGTACGGGTACATTGTTCGGGTTTGAACTTGGTTGCCCCATGGGAGGTCCCAATGGAAATCGCAAGGGAATCTACCCCCGTTTTTGCTACAAAATCCTCTACTTCCTCCGGTTTCGTGTAGTGTGATTTTTCTGCCGAAACCTCGTCTTCGATTCCTGCGAGTACGCCTAGTTCCCCTTCTACGGTGACATCGTACTGATGAGCAAAATCTACCACTTTTTTGGTGAGGGCGATGTTCTCTTCGTAGGGAAGATGAGACCCATCAATCATAACGGAAGAAAACCCTGTTTCCACACAGGACTTGCACAGCTCGAAACTATCCCCATGGTCTAGGTGGAGTACGATAGGAATGGGATACCCTAAGTCCTTAGCCAAAGCTACAGCTCCTTGGGCCATGTACCGAAGAAGGGTAGAATTGGCATACTTGCGTGCTCCCGACGAAACTTGGAGAATTACCGGAGATCTAGTCTCTACGCAAGCAGTAATGATAGCCTGCAGTTGTTCCATGTTGTTGAAGTTATATGCAGGTATGGCATAACCACCCTTCATTGCTTTGGCGAACAGTTCTTTCGTGTTCACCAGCCCTAACTCTTTATAGGAAATCATACATCACTCCTATTATGATACCAGTGTTGCTTTGCATACTATGCAGCAGTAAAAGACCCTGTCAAGGGATTCCCTAGGTAGATCGGAACAGGTATACTACGGGACATGAATCCTTTTATGAATCCTGTATTACTTCGGATTTTGCTTCTAATTCTGCATCTGGTGCCCCCCTCCAAAGAGGGGGTACAGGTCGTATTGGTACAGGAAACTAAGGTGTTAGGAACGTACACGATTTCTTTTAAATATCCTGGGCAGTATACGTATCAATTCAAAGGAAAGTGGGAAGAGGGGAAGAATTTTACCGTAGAGCGCTCCTTCCTATACTCGTATCTCTATACTGCATATCCGGACCCGAAAGGGGAACCTGTAGCTTTGAACTTGATCAAGGAACTAGAATCTCTTGTCCAGCCCAAAGAAGATAGTAGTTCAGTTGTGGGCGACAAGGAGGGAGCGATTACCCTCACTAAGATCAGTTCACTTCTTCTCATTGGTTCAGACAGCCTAAAAATTCTTTGCATCCTACCTGCAACTGTATCAAAATGACCAATTGTATCAAATTATCTTTATAGGTGAGTCAAAAAGAAACTTTTTGTCATGGCTCAGGTAAAGTCAGATTCAGAAGTTCTTTGTCCTTCAGGACAGAAAGAATCTTTTTAAATCTTTATATTTAAAAGAGATATTATTTCTTTTCAAACAGTTCCATTCTTGTAATTCAATTAGACAGGTTGGCACATTTATTGCTCTATCGTTAGTGATCATATTAAATAAATCTTCTTTAGAAGAGGAGGTGATGCCTATGAAGAGCTTGGTAACGTATAAACCCTTCACCCTTGGGGATGTATGGGGCGATTTCGATCGGATGATCGATCGGATCTTTTCCGATACTCCCATTTGGGATGCTCGGATCCCTGCGGTAGATGTACGGGAAGAGAAGGATCGGTATGTGTTAGAGGCGGAATTGCCCGGCTTGACTGATAAGGATGTAGAGGTGAAGGTAGAGGACAATCTCCTGACCATCTCTTCCAAGAAGGACGAGAGTCGGGAAGAGAAACGGAATGGGTATCTGATCCGAGAGCGGAGATCCTCTTCCTTCCAGAGGAGCTTCGTGCTGCCCAACGATGTAGATAAGGAAAACATCACCGCTCAGTTCAAGAACGGGCTACTCACTCTGGACATGAAGAAACTCGCCTCTGCGCAACCGAAGTCCATCCCCGTTCGGGAAGGTTAAACCCTTTCCTCAAGGAAGAACATACTTTCACAGGGAAAAATGGGGGCCAAACGGCCCCCGATTGTTTTCTCCCTATAGGATGAGACTTTTTTCCCCTTTCGAGAGCTTTTTCAGGGTAGAGAGGGGATCGTCCATACGGGATAGAAGAATGATGGCCGCTATGAGGAAGGGCTTGAAACTTGCCTGATGGTATAGGTCTTTTCGGTATGCATCGAATACAGAGGCTGCCACTTCTCCTTCCTTGCAACTCACTCCGCTAATATCTGCCGGCAGGCAGTGCATGTAAAGGCCTTTTCCAGACCGGGTGAGTTTCATCATTTCTTCTGTACATTCCCAGTTCTTATACTTTGCATTGGTAGCTAAACATTCTTTTTCCAGATCCTTTAAGGAAGCTGTATTCCCCGATTTTAATAGTTCTGTTCGGCGAACCATCACCTGGTAGGGGGCCCAGGATTTGGGATATACAGCATCGGCGTTTTTAAACGCATCTTCCATTTTATCGGTTATGGTGAAGGATCCACCGCTCTCTTTGGCCTGCTTGTTTGCCAGAGCTACCACATCAGGCAGTAGTTCATACCCTTTGGGGTAGGCCAAGGTAACTTCCATACCGAACCGGGTGACTAAACCAATGACCCCCTGGGGCACCGAGAGAGGTTTCCCATAGGAAGGGGAATAGGCCCAGGTGACGGCGATTTTCTTTCCTTTTAGGTTTTCTACCCCTCCAAAGTAATCGATCAGTTTTGCTAGGTCTGACATACTTTGGGTAGGATGATCGATATCGGACTGAAGATTCACCAGTACAGGTCGTTGATGCAGGATTCCTTCCTGATAGGCTTCCTTCATGGCCTGGATGAAGTTCCGCTGGTACCGGTCTCCTTCTCCAAGGAAGATATCGTCCCGGATTCCTACGACTTGGGTGAGAAAGGAGATCATGACCGCTGTTTCCCGTTCGGTCTCTCCATGGGCGATCTGAGAGGTCCGTTCATCCAATTCCTGGAGGGTTAAACCCAGAGCATTCACTGCAGAAGCAAAACTGAAGCGGGTGCGAGTAGAATTGTCCCGAAAAATGGAAACCGCTAACCCCGTATCAAAAACTCGCAGAGAACGTCCGGTTCTGTGAAGTTCCTTCAACAGGAGTCCAGCCTTCAGAATGGCAAGGAGGTTTTCTTTACTCAACTCCCATGTCAGTAGAAAATCTTTCTCCTTCATATTGAAGGAAAGAGCTTCTAGATCCTTTAGCACCTTGGGGATGGTTGTTTGGTTCATACAAGGTTCCTCTTTTTATCCTTAAGATTCAGATACGCTTTTGTAATATGGAATGGGAAGATAAGTAAAGGGGAAGGAAATTGCTTTTTTCTTCATTTCGGGGTACTGTGATGTGAGGTTTCATGGATGCCGTCTAGAAAAATTCCATTTGATCGAATTACCACACGAGCAGGGGATGAAGGAAACTCTACTCTGTACAATGGAGAACGAAGACCCAAGGACGATCTTGTCTTTCACGTGCTGGGAGACTTAGATGAATTAAACTCCTTCCTCGGATGGGTAAAGGCAGAAAGCCAGGATCTCCCCTACTTGAAGGATCTAGAATCCCTCCAGTTGAACCTTTTTCGCATTGGAGCTGAGGTTGCTACCCCTCCTTCGGATCCCCGTTTCCATTCTCTCGATCTTGTCACGGATCAGGATATCACGATTCTGGAAACAATGGAAAAGAAGGTGCTGGAATCGATCGAAACACCTGATCGGTTCGTGCTTCCAGGAGGCTGCCCCCGCTCGGCTCAACTGGATATCTGTCGAACCATCTGTCGTAGGGCAGAGCGGTCTCTAGTGTCTCTTATTCGAACCAGAGGATTGCAGGAACTAGTACCCTGTCAACGGTATTTGAATCGAATGTCCGATTATCTGTATGTGTTGGCTCGATATGCAGATAAAAGATGGGAATATCAGAAAGGAGAAATTGAATGATCCTTAATAAGGTGCAAAAGCTAGCAGAACAGTACGCCCCCCTCACAGCGGAATACCTTTCCCGGATCATCCGGATTCCCTCCTATTCGGGTGAGGAAGAGGGAGCTATTCGGGAATTAGAACACCTCTGTCGAACCTTAGAGTTCGATGAGGTGCGGATCGATGGATTGGGTAACCTCATTGCTCGAATTGGGTCGGGGCAGCAGAAGCTTGTCATCGATGCTCATATCGATACCGTAGGGGTAGGGGATCGAAGTCAATGGAAGGAGGATCCCTTTTCTGGAAGTATACGGGATGGGTTGGTATATGGTCGAGGGGCTTCGGACCAGAAGGGAGGGGCTGCTGCTATGCTCACAGCAGGCCGTATCCTGAAGGATCTAGAGTATCGAGGTCAGTACTCCGTGTATTTTACCTTTACAGTTCTTGAGGAGGATTGCGATGGAATGTGCTGGAAGTACCTCATAGAGGAAGAAAAGTTCGTTCCCGATTACTTTGTCAGTACCGAACCCACAAGTTGTCGGTTATATCGGGGGCATCGGGGCCGGATGGAGATGGAGGTCCAGATCAAAGGGATCTCCGCCCATGGATCGGCGCCCGAACGAGGGGTGAATGCAGCCTACAAAGCAGCCCGAGCTGCTCTAGCACTCGAAAAGTTGAACGAAGAATTGCAACCTGATGAAGATCGCTTCCTTGGAAAGGGGACCATTGTTGTATCCCAGTTAAAGGCGTTTGGGCCTTCCCAATGTGCTGTACCTGATTTGGCTTCCCTTTATATTGACCGGAGGTTAACCTGGGG
>JAOABU010000039.1 GCA_026418195.1 Spirochaetota bacterium
TGGATATGGGACCTGAGGAATTGCAGGAGAGCCTGGTGATGGAGGGATGGGTAAAAGACTTCGGGAGGGCATTGGTACAGAAGAAGTTCCCTACGCGAAGGGTCAGGATGATGCAGATACACGAAATCTTCCCTACTTTCGGTTAGAAAGAGGGAAAGGTATCGATCGAACAGCTCTTTTGTCTGGAATATGCGCACCATGAGGGAACTCGCGGAAGAGGGTTCGGAGAAATGAAAGTAGGAGTTGAACAATTGGTACAGTTGTTCTAGGTATGCTCCCATATCCTGGGCATGGGATGGGGAGATCTGGGACAACACTCGGTAGTGTAGGGTCTTTACCTCATGGAAGGATCCTTCTGCACTAGGCACCCGAGTGGTCTGGCTGAAACTACTAGGGGTTCCTACTAGGAAAAGGAGGATCCAGAAAATAGGTAGATACCCCATGGGGAACCGAATTTTTTTACAAACCCTGTCCATAGAATAACGGTGGAACATACTCGTCAACCCTTCCTTCTATTAAGTTCACGGATCTTACGTGATACTTTCTACCGTGACATTCAATTCTTCAATCATGATCCCAGTAAACCGTTCGATGCTCTCGGTGACGTACTTTTGCATCTCGTACACGTCGGGGATCAATTCGATTCCATAGGGAATCGTGATGAACAATTCGATCCGATACGCGTTAGACTCGCTTTTTATAGTGACTTTCTTCAATTTAATTAGTTTGTTGTACTCTTGCAAACAGTGAATGATCATCTGTGTCAGGGCGGCCTCAGAAATCTGTACGGTGCCTTTCTTGCTATATTCGGGGCGGACCATTGTCTTTTCGAATACCTGCCCTTTGCTACCAATTCCAAATTGTTGCTTCAGGAAGATCCGAATGGAATCTACCATGGTTTTGGGATAGTTCCGTTTTACTTCTATGGATGGCACGGGAATCACGTGCCTTCCGTGAACATTGCGGTAGTGGAGGGCTGTCTGGATCTCTTCCTGCGTGGCGACGTCTTCGATCTGAATGATCTTACTGGGAGGTGGAAGTTGGAGGGTTTCGGCGATTTTTTTCACCATCCCTACGCTGGTTCCTATGATGAGGATTCTCTTGAATTTTTGCTTTTGGAGGCACTGGATAACCTCTTTTCGGTGCTCCTTGTCATGAAAGAGGGCTGTCTTTACCGCAGCCATGTAGGACTTTTCTTTCTTGGAGGATCGCCCTGCCAGGATCTTCTGATCCCGGATCAGAAGGCCGTCGTCCACGATCAGTTCGATTCCATACTTCTGGGCAAGCAGCATGGCTCTGAAACTCTTACCCGTCCCACTCTTCCCAACAAGGGCAAAGACCTTAATTCCTTTCAGAAGCCATACCAAATGTCGATAGATGTTTTTGATTCCCATGTTGGTTTGAAATTTTCCCTCTTTGGGGGAGTGTACCTGTCTATCCGTGTTTTCGCAAGCGTTTGGATTTACGGTTCAAAGGGCGCCCGAGGGCGGAAAGTGGACGTACCAGGCATTTGGGTCCAAACCCGATGAGATCGGTACGACCGGCTTTCGTTAAAGCTTCTACTACGAGACTGTGATGCTTGGGGTCTCGATACTGTAGCAACGCTCGCTGCAGGGCTTTTTCGTGGGCGCTTCGAGGTACATAGATTTCTTTTCCCGTTCTAGGATCGATCCCTGTGTAATACATGCAGGTAGAAAGGGTACCCGGAGTAGGGTAGAAGTCCTGCACTTGCTCGGGAATGAAATGGTGGTCCCGAAAGTATTCGGCTAACTCGATGGCTGCTTCCAGGTCGCTTCCTGGATGACTGGAGATAAAGTAGGGTACGAGGTACTGTTCTTTTTGGAGTTCCTTATTGATTCGCTGATATTCCCGCTCGAATCGGCGGTACACATCAAAGGAAGGTTTTCCCATTGCTTCTAGGACTCGAGGAGTTATGTGCTCGGGTGCTACTTTCAACTGACCGGATACGTGGAACTGGCAAAGTTCCCGAAAGAAGGAAGGATCTGGATCGGCCAATAGATAATCGTACCGGATTCCAGAACGAACGAAAACCTTTTTCACTTTGGGAAGGGAGCGAAGTTTGCGAAGAAGTTGTAGGTAGTCCTGGTGATCGATCTTTAGGTTGGGACAGGGCTTGGGGACGAGACATAACCTGTTGGGACAAGAGCCGGAACGGAGCTGTTTGCTACAGGCGGTATGCCGAAAGTTGGCCGTAGGGCCACCAACATCGTGAATATACCCCTTGAAGTCTGGCAATTGGGTGAGCTCCATGGCTTCCTGTAAGAGGGATTCGTGACTTCGGGACTGGACGATCCTACCTTGATGAAAGGTTAGAGCACAGAAGGAACATCCCCCAAAGCAACCCCGAGAGCTGATCAAACTGAACCGGACCTCTTCCAGAGCGGGAACTCCCCCTTGGGTTTCATAGGAAGGGTGGTAGGTCCTGGTATACGGTAAAGCATACACCCTATCCAATTCTTCCATCGACAAGGGAAACGCAGGAGGTTCCTGTATCACGAACCGTTGGATCAGGGGTCTCTCGTTTCCCGAGTTTTTCGTATCTGAACCTTCGGCTCCTTGAACCGAAGCTCCCACAATCCCGTAGGGTTCAGCCAGAGGCAAGGAAGTAACAGGATCCGTGTTCTGGTACTGGAGAAGAAAGCTCCTGGCATACGCGGTCCGATCCTTTAAGAGTTCTTCATAGGAAGGTAAAAGAATGCCTTGAAAGTCTGGGGGGAGAGAGGAGGTGGCATACACAGTTCCTCGAATCCCTTTTAGGTTCGCATCCCGACCCTGTTCCCGTAACCGCTTTGCAATTTCAAGGATCCCTCGTTCCCCCATCCCATACACCAATAAGTCTGCCTTCGCATCTAAGAGGATGGAGCGGCGGAGTCGGTCCTCCCAATAATCGTAGTGGGCAAACCTTCGTAAACTCGCCTCTAACCCTCCTAGGATAATGAGGATCCCCTTATGGGCTTCCCGCGCACGTATAGCGTACACGATAGAAGCCCGATCCGGACGGCGTCCCCCGACCCCACCGGGTGAGTAGGCATCCCTTCGTCGGGGCTTTTTCGATACCGTGTAGTTGGAGACCATTGAATCCAGGTTTCCACCCGTGATGAGGATCCCTAGCCTTGGTTTACCGAACCGTTTAAAGTCTTCTGCGCTGTGGTAGTCTGGTTGGGCGAGAATCCCTACTCGAAATCCTTCTGCTTCCAGAAGTCTACTGATAATGGCAATTCCGAACGAAGGATGATCTACGTAGGCATCCCCCGTGATACAGAGAAAATCGAGTTGGTCCCATCCTCGTTCTTCCATTTCTGATCGGGTCATAGGTAGGGGTTTCCGGGAAGAGGAAGGGAGCATCTCTTTACAGTTTCGCAAGGTACTCTTTGATCCCCTCCACAAGGGCAACCACAGCCTTCCGATCCACGTCCATATGGGTGACCAATCGGAGTGGATTTCGAACCGTGATAAGGATCCCCCGATCCTTGAGGAAGGCAGCCAGTCCTTCGGGATTCCCCTTCCGAAGGTAGGCGAACACCATGTTCGTAATCCCGGAGTAAGGGAGAACCTCCATCTCGGGCATACTCTTGAGCCTCTCCGTTAGGAGCGCAGCGTTCATGTGATCCTCTTCTAACCGACCGATATTATGGTCTAAGGCATAGAGGCCGGCAGCCGCTAGGATCCCTACCTGTCGCATTCCCCCCCCTAAAACCTTTCGCCACCGTCTTGCTTCTTCGATGAACTCCCGTTTTCCGCAAAGGAGACTCCCTACAGGGGCTCCTAATCCTTTGGAAAGACAGAAGGACACCGTGTCGAAGTATTGAGCGATTTTAAGAGCGGGGATTTTAAGTTTTACAGCTGCATTGAAGATCCGTGCACCGTCTAAATGAGTAGACAAGTGATGAATTTTTGCGAACTCTGAGGCTTGAGCAAGGTAATCCATCGGCAACACCCTACCCCAGTTGGTGTTTTCCAGGCATAGTAGTTTGGTCCGGGCAAAGTGAATGTCATTAGGTTTGATTTTGGACTTCACCTTAGCTAGGTCGAGGGTGCCATCCGGTTCGAACTCGATGGGTTGGGGGACAATGGAACCAAAGATCGCGGCTCCTCCCCCCTCGTACTTGTAGCTATGCCCATCCTGACCCACGATATACTCGTCTCCTCGGCCACAGTGGGTAAGGATAGCGAGCAAATTCGTCTGGGTTCCGCTGGGAGCAAAGAGGGCAGCCTCCTTACCCATCAGCTCCGCAGCTCTCTCCTCTAGAAGGTTCACAGTAGGATCGTCCCGATACACATCGTCACCTACTTCGGCTTCGGCCATGGCCTTCCGCATGGGAGCACTTGGTTTGGTGACTGTATCACTTCGAAAATCGTATACCATTGGGTACCTCCTCTCTGTTCTATTCCAAGCTTACATGCCTAACAGGAACTGGCGAAATTCCTCTACGGTCTTGAAATAGTAGGTGCAGTTCATCTGCATATAACTTCGGATCTCTTCGATGTTGTGGGCCCAGCCCGCTGCGGCTGTGTCGATATTGAGAGACTTCGCCATCTCGATTCCAGGTTTTAAATCGTCCAGGAGAAGCACCTCTGAAGGATCGAGGGAAAACTCTTCGAGGATTTTCAATCCTGGGTAGGGGCTAGGTTTCCGTTTCGTAGGATCTTGGGTCCATCCAAAAATCCGATCGGGAAGGAAGGGGGGAATGTCTGCAAGCTGTGAAGCATGACGATAGTCCCGTTCGATAAGGGGCACTTCGCTATGGGATACCACGGTGATAATTCCCCCTTGCCTGCGGTACTCTTGCAAGAGCTCGAACATGCCAGGGTAGAACTCAGGTACTTTTTGGGTAGTGAATTCTCGCCAGATATGGAACTCCGTCTCCAGTTCTTCCTCGGTCATCCGCAGTTCTGATCGTAAGAAAGTCATTAATCCGGGATGGAAATTCTTCTGGTACCATTCTTCTAGTGTCACGGGTGCCGCATGAGGTCGAATACGCCTTAACGTTTCTACATGGGCGGGGTAATGAATGGTAGGCGTACTCTGCACCACCGTATCATCATGATCGAGAATCAGGCAACGGTACTTCAGCATGGGAGCCTTATTATATTGAACTATTCTACCATTGAACAGAGTCGAGCCTTCCAGTAGGATGCAGAGCATGAAAACTACGTCCCTCTATGTACCTACCTTAGCGTTGGATCCCGAAAAAATACTAAAGCGGTTCCTTCGTTACGCTTCGATCGGGACTCCTTCAGATCGACATCTCTCAGAAACACAGACTCCCTCTACAGAAAGTCAGTGGAAATTGATCCGCTTATTGGAACAGGAAATCATGGACATGGGAGTCCCTTCAGTGGAAGTGACAGAACATGGTTTCCTCATTGCCCGCATTCCTCCCTATATATCTACTCTTCGTAAAAAAAATGACATGGCTGTACCCGTGGTAGCTTTTATTGCTCATGTAGATACTGCTTCCGATGTACCAGGGGATCCTGTACGACCTATGATCCATAGGAACTACGATGGGAAACGGATTGTCCTTTCATCGGGCATCGAGATAGACCCCGTGAATCAACCAAGGCTTTCCCAATATATAGGAGACACGATCATCACCTCGGACGGTACCACTCTGCTCGGTGCAGATGACAAGGCGGGTGTTGCAGCCCTTGTAACGGCTTTAGAGTACCTGATGCAACATCCGGAGGTGGAACATGGAGGCTTGGAGTTTATTTTTACGCCGGATGAGGAAACGGGAAGGGGGATGGAACGGTTTCCGCTAGACCGTGTGCAGGCAAAAGTGGCGTACACCCTTGATGGGGATGGGGAAGGGACAGTGGAGTACGAGTGCTTCAATGCATACCGGGTTGTAGTTCAATGCAAAGGAGTAGGTACGCATTTAGGGTATGCGAGAGGGAAACTGGTGAACGCGGTCACCATGGCGGCGAGTTTTGTTTCTTTTCTTCCCCGTTCGGAAAGCCCCGAAGCTACGGATGGCCGATTCGGATACTATTGCCCGCTGGAAATCAATGGAAACATAACCGAAGCGAAGGTGGAAATATTTTTAAGGGACTACGAGATGGAAGAGATCAAGCGACGTCTCCAAACCCTCGAGTCCATTGCCAAGGCCATTGAAGGAATCTTTCCTGGTGGAAAGGTGACCTTGATCTCCGAGAAGCAGTATCTAAACATGCGAGATGCTTTTGCTCAAAATCCTCAAATTGTGCAGTATTTGGACGAGGCAATCCGGGCAACAGGGATCGAACCAGTCCATACTAGTATCCGGGGAGGTACAGACGGTGCCCGACTTACCGAACTAGGGATTCCCACCCCGAACATGTTTGCGGGAGGATCGAATTTCCATTCCCTAACTGAATGGGTTCCCCTATCGGCCATGGTACGGGCTACCGAGGTGGTGATTCACCTGGTACAGCTATGGGCGAAAGGGTAAGATTTGCATCCCATGCCTTTTCACCCGCGTACTCCGTTCAGTGGCCTAGATAGTACCGTGGAATCCTTCGATTGATCCCGCAGGTTATTTCATAGGGAATCGTTCCTGCTAGATCAGCAATTTCTTCGGCACTAGGTCCTAAGGGATTAGGTCCAAAGAGGATCGCTTCATCGTACCGCTCAACCTCGGGCTCCTTACCTACGTCTACCATGATCTGATCCATCGTGACTCGACCTACGATGGGATAGCACTTGTTTCGGATCAAAACCCTTCCCCGATTGGACAGGCTTCGTGGGTATCCATCCGCATATCCGGCTCCAATGGTAGCAATGGTGGTAGTCGTGGAAGTCCTGTACGTGCAACCATAGGAGATAGGAGTTCCGGGAGGAACTTTTTTTAAAAACAAGACGGAGGCTTTCAGTTCCATGACGGGTTTAATGGGAAGCTGTCGAGGCACCTCCTTGGAAGGGAAATACCCATAGAGGAGGATACCGGGCCGAACCATGGAGAAGTTCGCCTCCGGATACTGGAGGATACCGCCTGAGTTGGATGCGTGGAGGAGTTCGGGCCGGATCCCTTCTTTCTCCAGTTGCTGAATGATCCCAAGGAACTGCTGGATCTGATGTAGGGTAAAACTCCGATCAGCTTCATCGGAAATGGGGAAATGAGTAGCCAGTCCTTCTAGAATTAGGTAAGGGGATGTAACGATCTGTTTTGCAAGGGGCAGGGCCTCTTCTGGCTTACATCCTATCCTACCCATTCCGGTATCGATTTTTAGGTGAAGGCGGGCAGCTTTTTTTTGCCGGCTCGCGGAACGGGCAAACTCTTCGATTCCCTCTGAGTCGGCTACAATGGCGGATATCTCCAAGTCTACCACTTTAGGAATATCCTCTGGAAGGCAGAGGCCATACATGAGAAGAGGTAATTGGATCCCCGCATTCCGGAGTTCTGCCCCTTCCTCCGGGCAGGCGATCCCTAGAAAATCGACTCCTCCTCGTTCCGCTACCCGAGCTAACGCTACGGCTCCATGCCCATACGCATCCGCCTTTACCGAAGCACAGATTTTTACTTGGGGTCCTACCAAGGTTCGAATCTGTTGAATATTATGAAGGAAGTGATCTAGATGGATGATCACAGCAGTATTACGCATAAAAGATTTTTACTATAGAAAAAGGGCAAGTAACAAGGCTAAAAACGTAGTATACTATAAGTAAGGGATGAAGAAGGGGATTCTAGTACTATTGTGTATTGTTCTCCTGCTCGGTTCGAGTGGTTGCTCAAAAGAATCTTTCTTTGGAGACGCCACCTCTTCGGAGCCAGAAGCTAAGGTATTGTCCATAGCCGATGGAACCATCCTAGGTTCTTCTTCTGATATACCCTTATCCCTTACCGTAACTACGGATTTGAAAAAAAAGGAAGTGGTAGAACCCTATGTTCTGAGTGCTTCCATTCGAACTCAGGATGGGACGGAGGTGGCTGCGGTAACCCTAGAGAAGGTACAACCGATTTCTGGTCCCCTTCCATCCCTCGTTCCGCCCAATTTGCCTGCTGGAACCTACACGTTAGTGTTGACATTGAAGAAAGGTCAAACCCAAGCGTTTCAGAACCGAGTCACCTTCTTTGTGGAGGAAGGTTCGTATGAGCTTGAGAGGATTTCCTTCTTTCCTCCTTCGGTACTTCCCTTCTCTACGGCGATTGTAAGGGTAGCTCTTCGAGTTCCCCAGCAATCGGATCCCTTGATTCGTTGGACCATACAGGGAAAAGTGGTTCAGGAGAAACTTTATTCCCAGGGAGGCTCAGAACTTCAGTGGTCTTCCCCAGGGAAAGAGGGCGTGTACCCGGTGCGGGTCGAGCTATTCCCTCGACCTCCGAAGGAAGGTACAACCTATTCGTTTTCATCACCCCTATATTTGACCTCCCAATTGGTGGTCAGTTCATTGGTAAGCCTGCAAGACACCGATCTACAGCCTGAGCTTTCCCATTGGAGTCTATTCCATTTCATGGGAAACTTGAAGGATTCCGGGTACCGGAAGAATAAGGTGGAGTATGGAAAGGGACATGTGAAAGAGGTGGGTGCACCCCAGGTGATGCTGAAAGGTACGGTATTCGGATACTATTTGGATGGCAAGAGTGGATTCCTCATGGACCAATTATTGCTGCCCTTTTGGGAGGAACCCTCCTTGGAAGGCTTTACCTTACGGTTCCGCTTAAGGCCTGAGGAACCCGTAGGGGGAAGAACCTGGTTTGAAGCGAAGGCAAAGGATGGAAGTTCCCATCTAAAAATCCGAACGAACAGCGATAAAAAGATGGAAGCCCTTGTAGAGGTTGGAAGTTTGAGTATGGTTCTTCGTTCCAAAGGGTCGATTCAGGAAGCGAAGGCGCAGTTGGTG
Organism: Spirochaetota bacterium; assembly: GCA_026418195.1. Classification (GTDB taxonomy): domain Bacteria; phylum Spirochaetota; class Spirochaetia; order DTKZ01; family DTKZ01; genus DTKZ01. The sequence continues at coordinate 8,846 of JAOABU010000039.1, forward strand.
GAGCTTTCATTCATCCTGAAAGGGAATATCCTTCAGGCAAAGTGGAGTCTAGAGGGTTTCGCAGAAGAAACGGTTGGCAAACTCGAACTACAGGATGGATGGCTTTCTACGATCGGAAAAGACGGGATCACTTGGATCGGCAGAGAGGAAGAGGGAAACGGATTCGTTGGAGTGTTGGATGAGTTCGGAATTCGGGTGGAGAAATCTTCTATTAGCTCAAAGGAATCTGATACCAAAATTCCTGTACAAACGGAAGGAGGAGTGGAAAAAGTTGATGCGACATATATTCTTTCACCCGAAAGTTCTCTTCGATATGGCCCGATCGAATTAGCTTCTGCACATAAGGAGATCCATCTCTTCATCGAGCCATTGGATACCGCACGGCTGGAAATCCGGCTTATAGGAAAAGGCAAGGATACCCCCTGGGTAATTGTCCATGGGAAGGATGGGAAATGGGAAATCACTTCAGAGGGAAAGGTGTTTGCCCTTTCTCCTCCTACCAACGATACGATCAAACTTCTCATCCGCAAACAGAAACAAACGATAACGGTCACATGGAATGAAGTATCTGTCTCTTTTCCCAGTAGTATCGTAGAGCAGCCCGAAATCTTTTCCATTCAGATCTACCATGCAGTAGATGCTATACATCCATTGAGGATCAAGGGTATAAAAATCCTGGAACGAAACTAATACTTACGAGCAGGAGGGACTTTTTTCATGAACAATAAGTACAGATGGCTTTTCATTGTCGTTGTATGTCTTGGGATAGCGATCCCCGGAATGGCTCAGAAGGTTTCAGAGAAGAAGGAGATAGCCGTATTCAACCTCAGTTACTACGATTGGAACATTCCCAATGCAGCGTTGGGGGCGATCGATGAACAGATACGGGCTGTGTTCATCAATATGGGTAGGTTCAACGTAGTGGGTCTTACCCAACGGTTAGGGGTGAAGGATGTAAATGCATTTATCGAAAAGATCAAGGATTTCAAGAGCCGGAATGTGCAGATACCCGAGAAAGTGTTGATGGGTCAGGAAGCGTTTACCGAGGCGGATTGGAACCGCTTGGTGGGAGCGTTTCTCGTGGTGATCCCATCGGTCAGCTATTTTAATCTCGAACGGTTACGGGATGGTTCGTACAAAGCAAGTATTCAAACCTCTTTTACCATCTTGAATGTGGAAAAATTGCAAACCACAGCCCAGTTCTATGTGGAAACTTCAGGCCAGGACAAAACCCAAAATGGAGCCATCAAAGCTGCCATCGATGGGATTCCTTTGATGCTGCAGTTTCAGTTGAGGAAGGTGGAAGAGTTCCAAATAAAGAGCGGGATCGTCCAGATTATGGGAAGCGATGTGATCTTTGAACTTGGGAAGAATATGGGAATCATGGTGGGGGACGAGTTCAGCATCGTTGGCTACCGACAGGTAGCTGGATTCCAGGCAGTGGACGAAGTAGGCCTCATCATCGTAAAGGAAGTACAGGACCAGTTTTCTGTAGGGAAGGTGATCTATTCCAGCCGAAGGCCTCAGGTGGGTGATCAGATTCAGGAAATCCCCAGAATCGGAATTGAAGCGATGCTCTTTGGGGGAGCCTTTTTAGTGGACAACTACGAGATGCCGTTCATCCCGCAACTTGGGTTGAAGGCTGTGGCTTCTCGGGGGTTCTTCAGTACTCGGCCGGTGGTAGGGGTTGAAATTCCCCTCAGTATTGCTACCGCAGCCTTGTCTCTTTTCGATATCATTCCAATGAATGCCTACATTGGAGCTGAAATTACCAACCTCTATTTAGGTCGGCTGCAGATTGCCCCTACCTTAGTAGTGGGTGTGGGAGGAGCCTATCTTGGAGACAATGCTCGAGCCTTCTTCAACACAGACCAACAGTACTTCATGACCCATGTGGGTGGGAAAGCGTTCCTCACCCTCAGCGCTCTAGTTTCAAGGGACACAAAGATTACAGTAGATGCGGGGTATGCTCTCTGGTTAGGGCTGGCAGAAGCCTTGATCGATGTGGATGACAAAAGCTATTTCGCCACCAAAATAGGACCCTTCGTGAATGTTGGTGTGACGTTTAAATAGTGCTATATTAAAAGGAGGAGGGACATGAAGGTGAAAAACGCGCTATCGGTCCTTGCTGTTCTTGTATCGATTCTCTTGCTGGGTTGTGCCTCTGCTCCCAAAGGAAAATCTTCCGAACCGGCAAAACCAGCGGCTCCTTCCGGGGCTGCTCCCCAGGCAGCGCCGGATGTGTATATGGGTAGAGGGGAAAGCGATTCCCTTCTCCGTGCCATGAATGCGGCAAAGATGGATGCAGTTCGAAAAGCGGTGATCGCCATGATTGGAGCTGCCCAGGAACAAGCGAATGCAAAGAAATTAGAAGAAGTGTTATATTCCACTTCCAATCCAAATGCCTACGTGAAAAACGAAGCGATGGAGACCCTTAGGAAGGATAATGTGGGGGGGAAGTTCGTATATGAGATACGGATTCCGGTGAACCGAGCTGCTATTGAAAGCACCCTTCGTGCCCATGGTATTTTAAGAGATGCCTCCACCCAGGACACATCCAAAGCAGCTGCCCAGGAACTGGTAAAGAAGGAGGCGGTAGCGTCTTCTGCGACAAAAGAATTGGAAGAACCACCCAAGTATCAAGAACCTACCCCTGAGGAAAAGAATTTTCTTCGGAAGTATCTAGATTCCCTAACCTATATGGTGTATTTCAATGAAGATAGCAAGGAAGATCCGTTCCTGATGAAGGCGGCCGTAGGAATGGCGAACAGTATTCTCATTTCCAACGGGAAGAATGCGGTAGACTATGCGGAAGTGGAAAAGTTGAAGAAAGATCAGAAGATCCTGTACGAAGAGGAAGCAGGAAAAGAGATGAGCATGATCCAATGGATTGCACAGAAACTTAATGCAGATGTGTACATTGAGATCGATGCAGTGACGGAGGGCGAAACTCAAGGTACGAATCACTACGGTTCTGCGAAGATCACCCTGAAGATGTTCGAATCTTCTACAGGGACCCTCCTCGGTTCTGTTCCCTATTCCAGCCCCCGAACTTTCAGCAGGGTCAGCCAATTTGATGCAAAATCCAATGCTCTTCAATCAACGTTGTTCAAAGCGATGCCTATTGCAGTGGAACAATCGAAGAGCATGCTGGCTAAAGCATTTGAACGGGGGATACGGTATGAATTGATCCTCCAAAACACTTCGGATACGCGACTCATGACCCGTTTCCGAAGCAGACTACGATCTAAGGTAGCAGACCTTCAGGTAATCAACCAATCTGCCGAGTCCACAAAGTTTGCCGTATTCTACTTTGGACGGATCGATACATTGGAGGAACTGATCTATTCCATTGCGGATTCCATCCCTGGATTGGAGGGATTGGAACAGGTGATGATCCGAGGGAAGACCCTCGTGTTCAATACCAAAATGAAATAGGAGATACCGGACGGCGTTCCGTCTGAATATCGAAATACTATCTATCACAGGAGGAAGATCGTGAAGAAGTATCTACTGTTCTTTCTGGCTATCACCCTAGTATTTGCCCTTGTCATAGGGTGTGCCAGTAAACCGGCCCCCAAACCCGCTCAGCCACAGGCTTCGAAACCCCCTGCACCCGCTCAACCTCTGGTAAAACGACCAGATATTCTTGATCACAAGAACTACAAGTGGGGTAGGGAACCACCGGAATGGGTAACGATGAATGTGGATGAGCTTCAGAAATTGGATAAGTACAAGGATGTGTACGTATTCAAGTTCGAGTCTCCCCGTGCGAAAGATCTGCAGGGTGCAGAGCTCTGGACCAAAAACTTTACGGCAGCCGCAGAAATCGCTCAACAGATTCGCAACAGAGTTCAGGTGAAGTTTGCGGGTGCTGCAGCGGGTGACATGAACAAATTGGAAGGTTACATGGAGCAGGTGGTCAAGAGTTTCAGCGATACCACAGTTGTTGGGTACAAGCAGGTGGATAGCTACTGGGTCCAGATGCGGTACTATAAACCCGATGGGAACGTGGAGGAAGATGCCTATACGTATCTAGCCCTTTACACGATCCCAAAGACTGTTCTCGACGAACAGATCCGGAAAGCTCTGGATGAAGCAGCGGTAGCGAATAAACCGAGGAGCCCCGATGAAGAAACAGCTCGGAAGCGGGTAAAGGACGCTTTTGCCAAAGAAGGGCTATAGGTGTAGGAACTCACGAAAATCATGGGTATCATGAATGGGCTGGAGACCACGTCTCTGGCCCCTTTTTCTAGATGGAGATAGTATGATGAAATCGATTCGCTCGAAGTGGATGGTCTTCGTTTGGATTGGAATCCAGACGCTGTTGATCCTAGGTGTTCTTTCCTGTGCAGGATCCCCTAAAAGTACCGCTACAAAGGAACCGGATAAAAAGGCCCCCCCAGAATGGGTAATGACTCCTCCAAAGGAAACAGCCCAGCATTTCTTTTTTGTAGGCTCTGCTTCGGATTCAAAAGGGGATGCTGCAAAAGCAGAAGAACAAGCCGTCTATAACTTGATCGCGGAAATCACCCGGTATCTGGGAGTTCGGGTGACATCAGAAACAACTTCGGAAGCTAAAGCTACGTTGGATCGATTTCAAGCTCAGGTAACCCAACAGGTGAAACAGGAAGGGAGTGCTCGAGTTTCGGGATTTCGTGTAGTAGACAAGTATATTCAGAAGGAAGGGGAACGGGTATCGGTTTATATCCTTGCCCAGTATGAGCGGGCTGAGTTGGAAAAGGAAAAATCGCGGATCGCAGCCATATTCCAGGAACAGGTGGATGCGGTGGCCATCCCAGAAACAAAGGGCAAGCGGTTAGAGACCCAGGGAGATTTGTTTGGGGCTATCCGCTCCTACATCGAGGCGGCGGTAGCTGCTGCTAGTTCCAAGGTGGAGAACGCAGAGATCAAGTTCGAGCGAAATATCAACAATGCCAAACGAGTCGTGTCGAGGATTGGGCTGGTGCCTCTTACCAAAGAAGTAACGGGAACGATCGGAGACCCCTTACCGACCTCCTTCAAAGTTAAGGTCGTGGACGGGCAGGGGGAATCGGATCCACCGGTAGGAGGAGCGGATATTCAAGTCTCCTATAAAGAGGCAAGGTCTGGTGGTAGACCTACGGTGCGAACGGTAGCTCTAAAGAGTGGAGAGGATGGAATCGTAGAGTTCAAACATCCTGTTCCTACCTTTGTAGGTAAGGAAGCAGTGGTAATGATGCTGGATCTTTCTGCCTACCTCACACCCCTAGAAAATGTACCTAGGCAGTATCGATCTCTGGTGAGTAGTTTAGAGGACTTGATTCTGTCCAAGCGGGTGGATATTCCCTATACGGTGGTTTCGAGAGCCAAGAATATTCCCATGGGGGTAGTGGTGCTGGACTTGGATGCCGCAGGGAATCCGACGGGATCGAGTCGAACTGTGGCTGGTGTACTGGAAGCGTTGACCGAGGAAGGATTCAAGGCAGTGAGCATCTCTTTGGATCCTACCTCGTTAAAAGGGAAGGGAGACTCAGAAATTATCCGCTCTATTGCATCCCAGTTTGGGGATCAGATTGAACGGATCGTGTTTGGGACCGTAGGGATCGATGAGTTCATAGAGAATCGGGGGCAGTTTCAGGTTCGTGTCACGGGAACTTTAAAGGCAGCGGAGCTGAAAACAGGACAAGTCTTGTACACAAAACGGATGCTGAAACGAAGCATTGGATCCAACGCAGAAGCAGCGATCAGTGCAGCGTTCAGGAACCTAGGAATCGATTTTGGAAAGGATCTTGCTAGAAGTTTACCCTAAAAATATTCCTGACTTTCGGGCCCCCCGAAAAGGGGGCCTTCAATGTCAATGGGAACCCCTACCAGTACAGGATGTTTCCCCCATACGTTAAGCCGCCTCCGAATCCTACTGTCAGGATCAAGTCTCCGGGATGGAGTAGGCCCTGCCTCTCCATGTCGGTAAGGGCAATCGGGATCGAAGCAGCCGAGGTATTAGCAAACTCCTCGATGTTCAGAAAGAACTTTTCCAGGGGAATATCCAACCGCTTTGCACAAGCTTCGATGATTCGGACGTTGGCCTGATGGGGGACTATGTACCGAATATCCTGCAGTGAAAGGCCCGTTTTTTTCAGTAGGGTTTCTATCGTTTTGCCCAATACACTTACGGCAAACGTGTACACCTTGCGGCCGTTCATGCGAAGGAACATGTCTTCGGGTGGGGTAGTTCCTGGAACAAACGGTACTCGGGTACCTCCAACAGGTCGAAGAAGCACCTCGGCATCCTTTCCATAGGAAGCGAGGTAGCTAGTGAGAACACCCCGTTTGGGAGATACTTCCTCACAGGCGGTTAGTAGAGCGGCCCCCGCCCCATCTCCAAAGAGTACGCAGGTATTTCGATCCTTCCAATCGGTGATTTTGCTTAATGTTTCCGCACCGATTACTAGAACGTGTTTATAGGTCCCCGTCTCGATGAACACCCGAGCCGTTTCGATGCCGTAGATGAAGCCAGTGCAGGCAGCGACGATGTCCATCGCTCCTGCATTCTCGGCTCCGATTCGGTCCTGCACGATGCAGGCTGTAGATGGAAACCCAAGGTAATCGGGTGTGGCAGTAGCCACAAGAATCAAATCTACCATCGAAGCTGGGCAACCCGCCTTTTCCAGGGCTCTTTGAGCCGCTTGTACAGCCAAATCACTGGTAGCCTCGTTTTCTGCAGCAATGTGTCGATTCTTGATTCCGGTATGGGAATAGATCCATTCGTCCGAGGTATCCACGAGTTTTGCTAGATCATCGTTGGATACCCGTTTGGAGGGGACGTAGGAACCAATTCCTTTAATTACGGCATGTATCTTCTGTTTCACCTGCTGACCTCACAAAACGTTATGTTTCAATTCAAAAGTTTAGGTTCGTGTGGGCCGAGTGGAGATGTTGCCAGAGGGTAGAGCCCCATCATTGCCCCTCTTTGAAATAATTCGGCCGCTGGCCGAATTTAGACTGTTTCTGTATCCCCTGTCAAGGCTATGGTTCGCTGGTTAATCTGGCAAGAACTCTAGGGAAGGAGAAGAGATAAGGATGCTCCCGCAATCCCGATAGAAGGCATTAGTAGAATCGGTAGCAGAGATCCATAGCTCGATGGAGGATCCCGGATCGATTTGAAGATTGTTGAAGGTGCCTTCCAATAAAATCCATTCAGACTGTATAGAGGTGGCGTCTACGATTTTAGAAGCAGTCCCAATGCCAAAGGAGATACGGCTAGCGGGAAACACGTTGTTGGATCCCGCTTCAGGATCCTGCTTTACATAGAAGGAGAATCGGTATTTTCCCGAAGGAAGGGGAAGACGATTTGGGTTGTTAGGATCGTTACGAGGTAACACGAGACGTATTTTGTATTGTAAGTCGCTCCGGAGAAAACGTAGGTTGTCCAGAATCCCGGTTTGGGCATTACCCTTAGAATCTAAAGGGGTATTTAAGAAGAAGTAGTATGCTTCGGTGTTAGAAGAACGGAATATCGATTGAGTCAAAGGGGATTCTGGGAAATCGATCGGGTATCGGTAATAGGGGAGTTCTCCTTTTTTCTGAAGTTGAACGAAACGGCTGTTATCTGATGTCGGATTTACGTTCACATCAAAGGATAGGGTAGGTGCACCAGGGAACTTAAGATCGAATCGGTAGGTGTATTGAATGGTTTGGTCTGCAGAAGTAGGTAAAAATCCGTCCAGCAGAGAGGAAAGGGGGAAGTAGATGTAATCGGTGGAAGCGGCAATGGTGTATTTAAAAGACGTTCCTTGAATGGCTTCCGAAGAAAGAGAAGTTAAGGAAAAAGAGGTACTTCCACTTCCATAGGAACTCCACCCGCTTGTGTTTCCTCCTTCGAAATCCCCATTCGGGAAAAGGTTCTTTGTTCGTAGCCGGTACGCTTCGCTACCTCCGTATCCAGCTGTGGGTCCAACCTGTTCATAACGCATGTACACCGAGATCCCTGGGTTAGCAGGGGTAGGAGTGGATGCTTCGTTAAAATCAGGAATCCAGTCTCCCAGGCTTTTCCCTTCCAGTAGGTTCACTCCCCGGTACTCGGAGAACCGGTCGATCGGGGAACAGGAAAGGAACCCCAAAAGGAGAAAAAACCCAATCAGAAGAGTAGAAATCATCAGACCCCATTGATGGGATGGATAGCTCTTCACGCTCTACAGTATACCGTGTTTCGAATCGATTTTCATGTGCTTCTCGTTCGTATCCGGTTTGACTCCTTATAGACGCACCGGTAGTCTGAGGTTATCCAGTCGAGCCCTCCTCGTACTGCGTTAAGCGTTGATCGATTTCTTCCAACCGCTTCATGAGGGATTGGATGGTCTTTTCAATCCGTCGTTTTTCCTGCTTAAGCCGTTCTAACGGATCCTCTTCCTTTCGTTTCCGGGAAAACTCAGCCTTTACCCGGTCCGGGCTTTTCCCGCTTTTGAAGGCTTCTTCTGCCTTCTTTCGCTCTTCCTCGGTTTTCAACGAAGCAACCGTACGCATGTTCTCGAACCCTATCTCCGGATCTACGTTCAGAGCATGAATCCTCATAAGAACCCGGGCCGTGGTTCGATGGACCCCCAACACTCGATCTACGTAATCCTCAAACCGAGCATTGTGCTTTCGGCAGAGGGCTTCCGCTTCGGATAGGAGTTTCCCGAACTCCTTCATTAGGTGCCCATTTTTTGCAAGGAAAGAGGTCCGAATTCGATCGGTGAGAAGACGGAACTCCGCCTCCTGTTCGAACACATTCGTGTAGATGGATAGTTGTTCGGCACGTTCCAGCAGGTTATGGAACAGAGCCCAAAACTCCTGCGTGTGGGAACGTGTAGTGATGGGCACAGGAGAACGGGTAAAATGAAGATGGTGGGCGAACTCATGGATTGCCGTATAGATGAGGTCGTTTTCGCTTTTGAAGTTCCGGTTATGGATGATGATTTCCCGCCGCTCGGGGTGGTAGATCCCGTTTACTCGCTTACTCTGCTTGCCCGAAAAAATGACCTGAAACTCCTCCGTTTCCGGTTCCAATCGAAGAAGAAGCTCTTTGACCTGATCTTGGTTCATTGCGCTACTATACCGATGGAAGGGAAAGGATGCAAGGGAAACAGAGATCCCTTGAATACTAAACAATTGTGTAGTAGTATTAGGGTATGGATAGCCTGCCCTGTGATTTACGGATTGGCACCTCGGGGTTCGACTACCCGGAGTGGCGGGGGGTGTTGTACCCGGAGAATCTTCCCCGGGAAGAGTTCCTCCCTACCTATGCGTCAACCTTTTCCACGGTGGAGCTGAACTTTTCCTATTATCGGATCCCTCGGGAGGAACAGCTAGAGGGAATGCTGGAACGGGGTGGCTCCCGGTTAGACTTTTCCATCAAGGCTCATGAATCTCTCACCCACAAGGTGGATCCTGCCTCCTGGAAGGAGGCGGTAGCGGAGTATCGAAGGTCTCTCCGGCCCCTCCTTCGCTCAGGAAGACTCGTGGCAGTGCTCCTGCAGTTCCCCTACAGTTTCCACTACGATGCGGACCGACGGAAGTACCTCGATTCCTTACTTCGGGAGCTGGATGGATTACCCCTAGTGGTGGAGTTTCGAAATGGGGCATGGCACACGCCCCGAGTCCTGGAGGCCCTTCGGGAGCGAGGGGTAGGGTTCTGCGCTACCGATATGCCGGATCTTAAGGGGTTGCCGCAGGAAGGGGAGGCAGTTACGGCTCCCCTTGCGTACCTACGGTTCCATGGCCGAAACCGGGAAACCTGGTGGGGTTCGGATGCAGCGGCCCGGTTCGACTACCTCTACACCGAAGAAGAACTTCGTCAGTGGGTTCCCCGAATTCGTCGGATGAGCGCACAGGCGGCCCGGTTCCGGATCTACTTCAACAATCACCGAAAAGGACAGGCCGCGGTGAATGCCCGGATGCTGATCCAACTCCTCAACGGAAGCGGAGGATGACACGAACCTATTTAGGTTGCCTCGCCGAAGGGGGGAAGTAGTAGCGCATCGGATGTTCCTACAAGATGGAGTCAAGTATGAGGGTAGGTAGGGTGGAGGAGTCCACCATCCTTCATGTGAACGTAACGGATTTCATGGCAGCGGTAGAGGAAGTTCGGGATCCTTCCCTCCGGGGGCGTCCCTTTGTGGTGGGATGGCAGGGGCGGAGCCGGGCCATTGTCCTTGCTGTATCGGAAACCGCCTTTCAGGAGGGGGTCCGTCGGGGGATGTGGTTGGAAGTGGCTCGTAAGAAGGTCCGTACCCTGAAGGTTCTCGCCCCTTGTTACGAGGTATACCATCGAGCCGATGCTCGGTTGGCCGAGGTGGCAAGGCGGTTTTCCCCGGTGGTGGAACAGAGGGGGGGAGGGCACCTGTACCTGGACCTTACGGGTACCCGGCGACTCTTTGGCCCACCTGTGGACTGTGCCGAACGGGTGCGAAAAGAAATCATCGAGGCTACCGACCTCTTTCCCGCCCTGGGCCTTGCTTCGGCAAAGGTGGTATCCAAGGTGGGGACTCGGGTAGCACGTCCCTCTGGTTTTATCGCCGTCCCCCGGGGGGAGGAGCGGTCCTTCCTTGCCCCTCTCGATGTATCCCTTTTGCCCGGCGTAGGGGCACGACTTTTAACCCGGCTACACCTTTTACGAGTCCGCACCATTGGGGAGCTGGCCTCTCTTTCCGAAGAAGAGGCAGACGTGTTGGGACCCTACGGTCTAGTGCTACGAAACCGGGCCCTGGGAATGGACACCACTCCTTTAAAGGTTGGTAGTAGGGGTCTGGCCGGGCAACGAGGAACAGGTGAAAATACTCTATCCGCCGGAATCAGCCTTCCAGAGGATGCAAACGATGTTCATCTCCTTCTGTCTGCCCTTAGATCCCTCCTTTTCGATTTGGGTTTTACCCTTCGTACGCGGGGCCTATCTGCTAGAACCCTTCGACTGCAGGTCACCTATTCCGATGGGATCCAGGCCCATGGCACATGGCGGTTCCCTACCCCCGTTTCCTCGGATGGTGAGCTGATGAAAGCAGGGCAGGTTCTTTTACCCCGAGTCTTGCGAAGGCGGATTCGGGTGCGAACCCTTCGATGCGATCTTGGCGGCCTCGAGCCAGAGACAGGGCAACTGGACATGGAAGGGATGCACGAAGGAAAGGTCCGAACCTTACAGGAAAGCCTCGATCGAATCAGAAACCGATTCGGAAGGGAAGGGATTCGTCTCTGCGCGGATTTGGTGTTCCCATGTACGTTCCTCTCGTAGTTCGATCAGCCTATTCCCTGCAATATGGAACTCGGATGCCTGCACAGGTAGTTCGGCATCTCTATATGTTGGGGTATCGCGTGATGGCACTGACGGATCGGAACAACCTCTATGGAGTCCACGAGTTCCTCGAGGCCTGTAAGGATCTTGGGGTCCGTCCCATTCTCGGGGCTACCATCCAAAAGGGGCCCCACGAGGTGGCAATGCTGGTGAAGGAGGAGAAAGGATTTTCTAACCTTTGTCGTCTTCTCACCCGCAGGATGCTACAGCAAGATTCCTTCGAACTGATAAAAGAGCTGCCCGCTTACTCGGAAGGGAACGCGGTGCTCGCACGGGATGTGGAACTCCTGGAACAGTGGCGCGGAAAGGTGGAAGACCTCTTTGTATGGATCCGAGGGTTGGATCGATCCCTGTACCAGACGGCGAAACGACTAGGGATCCCTCCTGTGATTGCGCCGGAAGTCCTTCTTTACCAGCAGGAGGATCTAGAGGTCCATCGGGTGCTTGAGGCCATAGGTCGGCTGGGTACGATACAGACGGGTTCGATTTCTGTACAGGCTTTTGGTAGATCGAAATTGAAAGATCCTGTGTTTCTTTCCACCCCAAAACTACCTGATCGAGCCTGCCTTTGGACAGGATTCCCGGCAGAAGAAAAGGAGATGGAATCCCGATTTGCCGTATATCCCGATGCCCTCGAGAATGTAGCCCGGTTGGCCGATCAATGCCGGTTCCAGGAAATCTTTCGGGGTTTCATCTTTCCTCGACTACCGAATGCACTCCTGTACCCCCATACACAGGAAAAGATTCCCGGATTCTCAGAAGAGGAAACCCGAAAGAGAATCGTGGCTCGGATGCTTCGGGATCAGGTACTGGCCGGTGCGGAAGAGAGGTATGGGGAGTTATCAGAAGGGATCCTGGAACGGATCGAGTATGAACTCTCCATCATTCAACAGAAGGGGTTTTCCGAGTATTTTCTAGTAGTGGCCGATATTGTTCGGCGGAGTCCCCGTACCTGTGGTCGAGGGAGTGCGGCAGCTAGTGTGGTGGCCTACTGTTTGGGTATCACCAATGTGGATCCCATTAAACACAATCTCTACTTTGAACGGTTCCTCAACCTTGACCGGCAGGATCCCCCGGACATAGACGTAGATTTTGCTTGGGACGAGCGTGATGCTGTAATTGAGGATGTATTCCGTCAGTATGGGGGAGAGCACTGTGCGAGGGTATGTAATCACGTGTTCTATCGGTTTCCCTCTGCCCTACGGGATACCGCACGGGTGTTTGGAATCCCAGAAGGGGAAATTACGGACTTTGAACGGAAACTTCGGAGAGATCTAGGATCCTGGGGGTCTGAGAGGGGGCCCTATGGCAACGGGAAGAATAGTCACGAGGACAAAAGAGAAGGAGCGAGTATTCGAAAAGAGGAATGGGGAAAACCATCCGTGGAGCAGCCTGCGGGTCAAAGATATCCATCCCCCTGGTCTGAAATAGTGAAGGTAGCGAAGCGGATCACGGGTCTCCCCCGTCATTTGAGTGTACATTCTGGAGGAGTGGTGATCACGCCAGAGCCCATCGATCAGTATGTGCCGGTGGAACGAGCTGAAAAAGGAGTCCCCATCGTTACCTGGGAAAAGGATGGGGTGGAAGCTGCTGGTCTGGTAAAGATCGATCTATTGGGCAACCGATCACTAGCAGTGATTCGGGATACTCTGGAGAACTTGAAGCGGAACGGGCTTTCGGTAGGGGATCATTTCCGTGACCCTACCACAGATCCGGATACCCAGGCTTTACTGGCTCGGGGAGATACGATTGGCGTGTTCTACGTGGAGTCTCCTGCCATGCGGCAGTTACAGGCAAAAACTGGGAAAGGAGATTTCGAACATTTGGTGATCCATTCCTCCATCATCAGACCAGCAGCCAATCGATTCATCAACCTCTACGTTCGCAGGCTCAAAGGAGAGCCATACCAGCCCCTGCATCCGGATCTGGATCGGATCCTATCGGAAACGTACGGTATTCTCTGCTACCAAGAGGACGTGTCCAAGGTAGCTAGGGTACTGGCGGGATTTTCCAATTCCGATGCGGACGGGTTACGGAAGATCCTATCCAAGAAAAACAAGGAGGTTCGGTTAGCTCAGTACAGGGAACAGTTCTATGAAGGAGCTTTAAGGCGAGGTGTTTCCCGGGAAACCATCGATGCGGTTTGGGAGATGATCCTTTCCTTCGAAGGGTACTCCTTTTGCAAGGCCCACTCGGCTTCCTACGCAATGGTTTCCTTTCAATCCGCCTATCTCAAGGCTCATTACCCAGCCGAGTTCATGGCAGCCGTTCTTTCCAATCGGGGTGGATACTATACTCCGGCGGCATATATCAGCGAAGCGCGTCGGATGGGGCTCACCATCTTGGGACCGGATGTGAATCAAAGTCTCTACCGGTACACGGGATGTGGAAAGGAGATCCGAGTGGGATTCGTGGAAGTGAAAGGACTTCACCGGGAAACGGTAGAGACAATAGTGCGGGAACGCTCCCGAAAACCCTTCCAGAGCGTGGAGGACTTTGGCCTTCGTGTAGATTTGGTAGGTGAGGATGGGGAAGCACTCGTCTCTGTGGGAGCCCTGGATTCTGTAGCAGATGGGTTGTCCCGTACAGAACAACTCTGGATCCTGTTAAGGACCCAAACGGCGAAGCAGAAAGGGAATCAAGCAGGCAGGGTTCGATCCCTTTGGTATGCTATATCCCAAATGGATTCTTTGCCCAATAAGGTACCTACTCGATCTATCCGAGCTTTGGGGCAAACATCAGGGGATCGCTCAACCCTTCTCCCGTACTCTGGTTCAGGGACAAAAGAAGATCAAACCCAAACGCGAGCTCGCTGGGAGGCGGAGTACCAGCGTCTGGGATTCTTACTAGAGGGACATGCGCTCAATCTATGGGAACCGATTCCGGAACGATACCGGAAGGTGCAGGGAAAGGAGCTTCCTCGCCATATCGGTGAATGGGTGGAAATGGTGGGTTGGCCTGTAACGAGCAAGGAAATCCTCACCCGAGAGGGAAAACCAATGGAGTTCGTCAGCTTTGAAGACGAAACGGCCATCTTTGAGACGGTTCTGTTCCCCAAAGCGTACGAACGGTATGCAGGAGTATTGGATGAACCCCGCCCTGTGATCATCCGGGGCACAGTACAGGAGGATCTAGGGGCGGTAGCCATCCATGTGGAAGAACTTAGTCCGCTAGTTTCTCGGAAAAATCGGAAGGAACGCTGAGTTTTCTGCTTCCTAAAGCTGCGTCGAATTGGAACATGCCAGGGCCCTCCTCCTTACCCAGCATCTGGAGTTTCTGGAGTATGTCCATGGCGTTCTTCTCTTCCTCTACCTGTTCAGTTACGTACCATTGGAGAAAGATTTCCGTAGCCGGATCGTCTTCTTTTTTCGCTAGATCCACGAGGGACTTGATACTGGCGGTCACGGTTTTTTCATGCTCCAGCGTCTTCTCGAACATCCCTTTCACGGAAGAGAACTTTTCTTTAGGGGCTTCTATGGCCTGAAGTTTCACAGTTCCGCCCTGATCGTGGATGTAATTGTAAATCTTCATGGCATGGAACATTTCCTCATGGTACTGCACCATGAACCATTTAGCGACCCCATCGAGAACCATCTCTGTACATTGTGCTGACATGGCCAGGTAAAGGTAAGCGGAATACATTTCCTTGTTGATCTGGAGGTTCAAAGCCTCTTCCATTTTTTTACTGATCATACGCTGCTCCTTTCGGTAAAAAATTGTGTAGTTTAAGTGTACTATTACAGGGTTCTAAAGTCAAAATTTATAGCCTTCAGCGTATGGAATAGAGTTCAGATCCGAACGTCAGTTCCACCGCATCCGCATGATTCCCGTATGATCAAGGGTGCGGGCAGGATCACGTGAGGACTTGCTAACGGATGTCCTTCAATCAGTTGAATCAACTTCTCCATCGCTAGCGAGCCCATCTCGAGGATCGGTTGACGGACCGTGGTAAGGGAGGGGTGAATGTATTGGGAAAAAAAGGTATCGTCAAAGCCAGTCAACGCTAGGTCGTTTGGGATTCGGATCCCTTTTGTGCGGCAGTATTGAAGGATCCCAAGAGCCATTCGGTCGTTGGCAGCAAAGATCGCTTCAGGCTTACAAGAGGATACGATTTCGGACATTATGGAAGATCCGCTTTCTATGGAATAATCCCCTCGGAAGAGTCGAACTCGATCCGGATCGAATCCGCACTCTGCCAAACCCAACCGAAATCCATAGTACCGATCGTTGGAATCGATGTTCGTCTCAGGTCCTGCAAGGAACACAATCTGTTTGAACCCATGATGGAAAAAATGATGAGCCATGGCACGAGCACCACCCACATTGTCTATATGAATGGATGGATACTGGGGAAAGGGATTCCCAATGAGGATGAAGGGGATTCCCTCCTGTTCCAATTTTCGGAAGAGTTTCCTGTGCTCTTCTGGTTGGTCCATATTCCGAATGATGAACCCATCAGCCCGTTTTTCCTGAATGATTCGATGGGCTTCAGAAAGATAGTTGTAGGAGCGGATAAGAAGGTAGTAGCCCCGACGGGCGGACACTTCATCCATTCCCTTTAGAAGGGGATTATAGTAATCTCGCCAGGTTCCTGGTAAAAGAACGGTGATGGTTTTAGTACCGCCACCGGAAAGGGCCCGGGCATGACTGTTAGGGTTGTACCCTAACTCCTGAATGGCTTTCTCCACCTTGGCAATGGTAGAGGGTCTGACTCGAGGCTCCTTGTTTAGTACTCTGGATACGGTGGCACGGGAAACTCCACAATGCCGAGCCACCTCTTCGATGGTAATTTGACGTGTCATGGGGAATCCGGGATTTTATACCATTGATACAGGGTCGGGACAATCACTTTCCCATTGAACTCCCGACTTGCCTCTTCTCCGGCCGCCTCGATCCCATTGGGATACGCAGCGACCTCGAAGTGGCAGAGGAATAAAAGGTGACTGCCGCTTTTCTGCGCAGCTATTCCGGCCTGCTGAGCAGAACTATGGGAGGTGTTGGATGGGAGACGATCGTGGGGATATGTGGCCTCGTGAATCAAGACATCCACTTCTCCAGAAGGTCTCGTTACCTCTGTCCCATGGTGATAGTCTGAAGTATACAGCAATCGAACGGGCTTGACGGGATGCTGGGATCGAAGCCCCTTTGTCGGGTTCGGGGGTACTGGCGATGGTGGCACTAGGATCTGTACCATCGAGGTCGGGACAGCGTGTTTTCCCGTAAGGAGGGAAAGAGAAAAATCGCTGAAAAACCTGGTTCCGGACTTCGTTGCCAGAGATTGTCCGTATGCCAGGGAGTCCCCATACTCCAAGGGAAAGGAGAGGGAATTGGGATCCAAGGGGAAGTGCCGAAGGAGTCTTTCTGCGGTTTCCTGCGTATCCTTCGATGCGATGATCTTTAATGGTTTTTCTCGTTTCATGCAATCTAAAGCTGAAATAAGGGAGGGGAAAGCTCCTAGATGATCAATGTGGGTATGGGTCAACACCACCGCATCCAGAGTTCTAGGATCCTCCCCGCATTCTAGAAGAGCCTTTACCGGGTTATCCCCAGTGTCTATGAGGATCCGATAGCCATCGAGGGCTATGAGAAACGAGGTATACCCATTTCCCACCGCAGGAATGGCGCTGGATGTGCCAAAGAATACTAGGTTCATATCGATTCAGCCGGCACAATGGGCAAACGATCAGGATCGATGCGTACGGTAACCTTGTCTCCTGGTTTTAGGATTCGCTTGGTATCTCCCCGTACCCGGATAAATGAACTGCCTAACCGGAAATGGTAATCGATTACCTCTCCAGTGAAGTACGAACTGTCGACTTCGGCCTCGAAGGAGTTCTCAGCAGGGGTTTTCCCTGATACTGCCCCTATGGGTGAATAGAGTACTTCCACTGCTTCAGGGCGTACGGCAGCGGAAGCCTTTGTTCCTGGTGTAACCCCTCCGCAGGCGATACCTCGCAGTTCCCAACCTTCAAAAGTCTTCAGCATGCAGGAATCCCCCTGGATAGTTTGGACTGTCCCTTCTAGGAACGTAGTGGTACCCATAAAACCAGCCACGAAACGGTTCGTAGGCCTTAGATAGATTTCCTCAGGTCTTCCATCCTGCATTACCTTCCCGTCCTTCATGATCACGATCCGATCTGAGATGACCATTGCTTCTGTTTGATCGTGCGTTACGTAGAGGGTCGTAATTCCCAACCGCTTATGAATCTGGGCAATTTCAAACCGCATCTGTTCCCTAAGAAGGGCATCGAGGTTAGAAAGAGGTTCATCTAGAAGGAGTATATCTGGTTCCAGGATGATAGCTCGGGCCAAGGCTACCCGTTGCTGCTGGCCGCCTGATAATTGTCGAGGATACCGATCCTCATATCCTTCAAGTTTCACTATGGAAAGAACGGAACGTACCTTTTTCCGGATTTCCTCTAATGGGACTTTGCGGAGTTCTAGACCAAAGGCAAGGTTCTGGAAGACGGTCATATGGGGCCAGAGGGCGTAGTTCTGGAACACCAAACCGATTCCCCGCTTCTCTGGTGGGATGTCGGTGATGTTCCGATGACCGATGTATATGTTTCCTTCATCGGGCTTTAAGAAACCAGAAACTGAGCGAAGAGTAGTGGTTTTGCCACAGCCGGAGGGACCTAAGAGTGTAACTAGCTCTCCATCCTTGATGGTAAGGTTTAACCTATCCAGAGCAGTCACTTTTCCGTACCGGGCTACAAGATTTTCCATTCTAAGTTCTGACATGATCTTGACCTCCTATCCCATTCCTCCGACGTATTCCGCTTTCAGTACCCGCTGGATCAGGAACATGAAAAGAATACTGGGTATAAGGAGGATGAGAGCAATGACCGAAGCAAACTGCATGTTGTACCCGCTCGAGGAATACAGGGTAAGTGGAAGAGTGTGGACGAAGGGTAGTCCAACGAAAAAGGTTCCTGTAAACTCGTCTAACGACGTGATAAACACAAAGACGGAACTCGCCAGTAAGCCCGGTGCCGCTAGGGGGAGGGTAATTCTAAAGAAGGCAACGGGAGCAGATGCCCCTACGCTTCGAGCAGCTTCCTCCATACTGGGCGGGATGGATCGGAAGGTAGCACTGGTGATCCAGACTCCAAACACTAATCCTACGAGGATGTGGACGATAATCACTCCCGGCACCGTTCCCGCCAAACCCAATCGAGTGAACATCTGAAGAACGTTCACGAAGATCGGTTGCTGGGGAAAAGCATTAGGCATGAGGAAAAGAAACATCACGAAGGTGCCGAACGGAATTTTGTATTTCGCCAGTGCGTATCCCGCAGGGATCGCTAGGGCCATCGCGATGATTACCGTAACAATGGCGATCCCCAGACTGAGAAAGAAGGCGGGAACGATGCTCACTGCTCCGATGGCGAGGCTTTTCTCTATCCCGAGGGCCTGTTTCCAGTAAGCGAAACTGATCTCCTGAGGAAGCGGATGGGGCCAGTACCATTTTTGGGCTATTGACCAGAGAAATAAACTCGACATGGGGCCAAAGATGATAAGAAAGGAAAGGACTAAAAGCACTAATTCAAACGTCTTGATTAGAATGGGACGATAGTTCAGTTTCATTTGGTTTCTCCCAGTTTTGTCTTCAAGTAGTACCAGGCAGTGAGGAGGACCAACAGATACGAAAACACCCCGAGGGCGTTCGCAACTCCAAAGTCCCGAAAGTAGTTGACTCTATGGGCAATGTCTACCGTAATGGTGGTGGGAATTTTCCCACCGATTAGCATGTAGGGCAACGTGAAGGTTCCCACGATTTGCGAGTAGACCAGTACAAGGGACACCAGAATGCTGGACTTGTTCATGGGAATCAATACCCGGGTGATCACTTTCCCCATTCCCGCACCCGCGCTGCGAGCCGCTTCAATATAACTGTTATCGATCATTTGGAATCCCCCATGCATGATGAGTACCGCAAAGGGGACCTGTTTCCAGAGGAACCCAAAAGAAAGCCCCGCAAAGTTGAACAGTTGAAGGGGTTGTTTTAAGTCGATCAACCCCAATTGTGCTAGGGCTACATTCAGAAGACCATGGGGAGCCAGGAAACTGTTCATCATTTGAGCTACTACGACAAAGGGGATAAACAGGGGTAGTTTATAGATTGCGGAAAGGATCGTTGTGATACGGTTCTGCCGAATACGAAAGTATACGGCTATAAGGATGGCTAAAACTGCGGTACAAACGGTGTTGAAGATCGTAACGGTAAAGGTGAAGGCAATATCTTTTGTATACAAATCGATGGTCTTCAGGTAGTTTTCAAAGGAAAAGGCACCGCTCTTATCCAGGAAGCTACGAACAATAGAGGCTAAAAAGGGGTATGCGTACATGAGGAGCATGAAGGTTACTGCTGGTGCCAGTAACATGATATAGGAAGGGACGGTGAGTCCCTTCCTTGTTGCAGAAATTGAAACCTGCATTACTTTATCCATTTTTCGTAGGATTCCAGCATGGCATCGAAGTACTGGGCCAGAGGAAAGGAGAGGCCTTTTTTCTGAAGATCCTGTGGAGTCACATCCTTGTAGATCTTGTTAAACACTTCTGCGGGTACAGAATCCTTGATATAGTTACCGTCGATTCCTGGATACCAGTTGAATCGCTGCACAATCTCTTTAGCCTGTACCGCAGGGCTGGTAACATACTCAACAAACTTCTTGGCTATTGCAATATTCCCGGATTTCTTGGGGATCACGAAGAACATGGGCTGCCCAGGCATGCCTGGTTCGGGCAGGAGAAGGCGGGTCTTGGGATCCATTTTCCCTTCGTTCATGAAGGTGAAAAACATGTCCACCCATACGGGGCCCATCCAGATTTCCCCACGGTTCAGGGCGTCCAGCGTGCCTACGTTCCCCCCCGTGATCGTCACGTACTTGTTGAACTCCTTCAATTCATTGAATACTTTTTCCCATGTGTTGATTTCCTCTTTTTCGAAGGGGCCATCTACCGCATACTTCTTGTACTTACCCGTTTCCGCGTACACCCAGCCCACCACAAAGGACACGCCGCTCATCCCTCCCTTGATTCCGTTGTAACCGAACTTGCCGGGATTCTTTTTAACCCATTCTTTCAGTTCCGCATAATTTTTTGGAGGATCCTTCACCAGGTCAGGATTGTAGGCTAAGGCAGTCTGGCTGTGGAACATGGGCATTCCAAACCCTTCAATTTTTACTCCCAAAGAAGTCTTCACGAAGGGGGAAGTCACGTACTTCCAAGTTTCCAGTTCCTTCGTATAGTTGAGGAGAAGGTCTTTCTCCATGGCCCATTTCATGAAGATCTCGTGAACCATGGCTACATCCACGTCCCACACTTCTTTCTTGGCCTCTGCTTCGGCTAAGATTTTTTCCAGAATCCGCTGGGATCCTGCGTTTCCTGGACCCGTATGGATGGTAACCACATTCACGTTCGGATACTTCTGCTGGAACCCGGGCCCTAGAACGTTTTGCCCTAAGGCCAGCATATTGGTATCCCCTGCGGTCATGTAGATCAAACGGGTCTTAGCCGACTCCTTAGCCCCTCCCGCAAAACTTGAAAAAGCTACTGTAAGGGCTAGGAGGAGTACAAACACGGTTCTTTTCATATCACACCTCCAGTTTGATTTTTACATAGTGAGAGCGCTCACACTATGTAACATTTTGATTATACCATGGCAATGCCTGGTGTCAATGGAAATGAGTATGCAGGTTTTGTTAGAAATCGGTAAGAAAACGGTTTATATTGCATCAATTTTTGGTATACTGGCCCCATGTATATACAGAAAAATTCAGAGATACAGCTTGTGGTATTGGACATAGATGGAGTTCTTACCGACGGAGAATCGGCTCCTTTCGATCTGGATTTGTTCAAACAGCTGGCAGATTTAAACCAGCGTTCAAGGGACAAAGGGCTATTGGCAGAAGGGAGAATCGTGCCTCCTGTTACCGTTTGCACAGGAAGGCCCCAAGCGTACGTTGAAGCGGTACTTCAGGCTCTCCATGCTTCTGTGCCGGGTGTATTCGAAGGGGGTGCAGGGTTATACGTGCCTGAAGGTCGTCGGAGTATCCCCCATCCAGACATCAAGGAACGTACTCTCATGCGGACGGTACGGAGCACCTTGGAAGAGGAGGTAGAGAGGGATGCTAGTATCTATCTACAACCAGGGAAGGAGTTCACCGTTAGCGTGTTTCCCCGAGGTAAGAACACACCGGTGGGGCTTAAAGAGCGAGTGGTGGCTCTGCTAGGAGAAAGAGCTAAGGAATTGGAACTTTTATATTCTGCTTCCTGTCTTAACATACTGCCTAAAGGAATCCATAAAGGGAAGGGTATAGAGTTCCTTTCTGCCTGGTTGGGAGTTCCCCTGTCCGCGATACTTGCGGTAGGGGACTCAGAAGTAGATATCCCCATGTTTCAGAAAGTGGGGTATAGAGCAGCTCCGGCCAATGCGACACCCGAGGTAAAGGCGTTATCCGATTACGTGTCGCCCTTTCATACTGCGCAGGGGCTACGAGACATACTGAATCGATTTAGAGTATAATAGGAAAGTGCGGATTAAAGTTATAAACCCGTTAATTCTTGTAATAGAAAGGAAAGGGCGAATAAAATGAAAAGGATGCGTATCGGGAAATCGGGAATCGAAGCTTCAGTCGTAGGATTGGGAGCCTGGGCCATTGGAGGAGACAGCAACTGGGGTCCTAGCGATGATGCAGAATCCATCCGTACGATCCATCGGGCGTTAGATCTAGGAGTCAATCTTATAGATACGGCGCCCGCTTATGGATTGGGACATGGGGAAGAGGTGGTGGGAAGGGCATTGAAGGGGAAACGTCAGAGGTACATTCTTGCTACCAAGTGTGGAATTCGGTGGGATATTTCAGAGGGAGCCCTTCTTTTAGAGCGGGATGGGGTGCGGATTGTTCGGAATACTCGACCTGAACGATTGAAGGAAGAGATCCATGCCAGTCTTCGACGTTTGCAGACAGAGTATATCGATATCTATATCGTTCACTGGCAGGAAGTGCCCGAGTTCCCTTGTCCCATCGCGGATACAATGGGATTTCTGATGGACCTAAAAAAAGAAGGGAAAATACGAGCCATCGGCGCTAGCAATGTATCCAGGGAACAGTTCCTGGAGTACACTGGGGCCGGTGAACTGGATCTGATCCAGGAACGGTACAGTATGCTGCATCGGAAGGCCGAGTCGGTCTTCTTTCCCCTCTGTAAAGAGCATCAGGTTACCTTTCAGGCGTATTCACCCCTTGAACGGGGGGCTCTGACAGATGCTTTCCTGGAGGGTAGGTTGGAAGTGAAAGGCCTGGCTCGAAGCAAGATCCCCTGGTTCCATGGAGAAGCAGGGGCCAAATTAAAAGAGGTTCTGTCTGGGTGGAAGCCCCTCTGTGAAAAGTACTCCTGCACACTGACCCAACTAGTGATTGCTTGGACGACTGCACAGGGAACGGGATCCAATGTGAACGTCCTATGTGGCGCGAGAACGATCAGCCAGATCGAAGAAAATGCAAAGGGTGGTTCTATTACCCTAGAAAAAATGGATGTGGATCGAATGAGGCAGGATATTGAAGCACTCGTACCTGCTTGAGGAACGATCTAGTGTAAGGCCATCTGATTTCGCAAAGATAGGGATGGGTATTGGAAGGTGCGTTGGGAGGGTCAGGCTGCAGGATGGGTCAACTCAACGTGTCGACTGCATCCGATCCTGCACATCCTCTACCGATCCGGTGAAAATACCGGGCTTTTCCATCTTGATGCTGGTAAGGGCTGCCGCATACGACACAGCCTCCTGAATGGGGTGGTGTAACCTCCAGTAGAGGTAAGAAGCGAAGCAGGTATCCCCCCTTCCCGTTCGGCCGGACAGGTTGCGGGGAGTGAAGGGGGCACGGAAAAAATTTCCATCCTTCAGTACGATAACTTCTGTGTTGTGGGTTACCATCACTTCTTCTGGCCCGTACTTCGCTAGAATTCTCGCAGCTTCCTCCCGATTCTGCTGGCCTGTGAGAACCTCGGCTTCTGCTGCGTCTGTTTTCAAGAACGTGATATGGGGAAGGATTCCCTCCTTGTTCTCTAGATCCTGGAATCCGAGAGTTCCCCCACCCATGTTCCGCCGCAAAAGCCCCTGAGCATCCACTGCTACTCTATATTTGCAGGCAAGAGCAGGGATCAGGGTAACGGGGATTTCTCCATAGAAAAGACCCGCTAGATGGAGTACAGAAGTCTGGAAAGGGGGGATTTCGTCCAGCGTGAAAGGATCTGCCTGGGATAGAAGGGTGACTTTCCTTCGTTCCCGGTCCTCGGAGAAGTACTCGTTTCGAATCGAAGTGCTGGTAGGACTAGGCACAACAAGGATCTCCACGTTGGGATGTCGCATTACATCCAGAAGGGGTAAATCTTCCTTAGCAGCTTTAGTAATCACTAGAACCTTTGCGCCGGAACGAGCGGCGGCTGCTGAGGAGTACACTACAGCCCCTCCTAGAAGCCTCTCTTCTTTGCCTCCATACACCATAATGTCTTTCGATACATGACCTATCATGACAATGTCATACTGTTTCATCAGATACCCTCCTACCATAAAAAAAAAGATTCGACAATCTGCTTGCGTGTTGGTTGGAATAGGGTTATCATAATGGGGTAAACGTTTGCACGCTTAAACAATTCAAGAGGAGGTTTCATATGAAGAGATTTGGATGGTTTTATGCACTATTCCTTGTGATGACCCTCGTATCACCCATCCTGTTCGCCACAGGAGTCAAAGAGGCAGAAACGAAAGAGCTGAACGTCCTAATGACACCCCAGGAAGAATGGTGCCAAGGGATGAAGCAAGAGTTCGAAAAGCTCACGGGTGTTCGGGTGAACTACGTTCGTATGTCCTCCGGTGAAGCATTGGCAAGGATTCGAGCCGAAAAGAACAATCCGCAATTCGACATCTGGTGGGGAGGTCCCATCGACAGTTTTATTGCGGCAAAGCAGGAAGGTCTTTTGGAACCCTATAATTCCCCCAACTACGGAAACCTTCTAGATCAGAAAAAGTACAAGGATGCAGAAAACTATTGGGTAGGGATCTACGTAGGGTCCTTGGCGTTCTGTACCAACAAGAATTGGCTGGCTGCCCATCCGGGAGTAAAGGCCCCAAGCTCATGGCAGGACTTGCTGCGGCCAGAGTTCAAGGGACAGATCATGGTGGCTCATCCTTCGACTTCGGGAACTTCCTACACCGCTCTGGCAACCATCCTACAGATTATGGGTGAGGAAAAAGGCTGGGATTACATAAAAAAATATGCAGCTCAGGTACATTCCTTTACAAAAAGTGGAGCTGCTCCAGCTAAGTTCGTGGGGCAGGGCGAAGCTGCCGTGGGCGTGGTGTTCTCCCATGATATTGTAAACGAAATCGAGAATAACAAACTTCCCCTCGAACTTACCTTCCCATCGGAAGGAACGGGATATGAGATCGGGGGTATGGGGCTTATCAAGGGAGGAAAGAACGTAGCCAACGCGAAAAAGTGGTTTGATTGGGCCATTACTGCCGAAGCGCAGGCATTAGGGCCAAAATACAAAGCGTATCAGGCTCCCACAGTGAAGGGAGTAAAACTCTCCCATCCTGAACTTCTCCAAGTAAAGTTGATCGACTACAATTTCGACTGGGCAGGAAAGAACAAGAAAGCGATTGTGGATAAGTTCACCAACGAGATTGCAGCTGCTACCAAACTGAAATAGAGGGATTCCATTTCCATATCCTGATTGGGAACGGCGAGTCCATGACTCGGCCGTTCCTTTTATGTATCGGATCTTGAGGTACGTTTAGGAGATTCCCATGTTAGCCATCAAGCGCAGGATGCAGGAGTTCTCGTTGATCGGGAGAGATCCTGTACTTGCCCTGAGTTTAATCATCAGTGCTCTGTTTCTATTTGCCTTCATTGTATTCCCCATTGCTCAGACTGTATGGAGTGGATTCTTTAACAAGGAAGGGCAATTTAGTTTGACCTACTTTGCCCGCTACTTCGACTCTTACTACGGTCCTGTGTCAAGGCAAATTTTCCTGGATACCCTTACCATGGGTGTGTTGACCGCCTCAGGAGGCACGATCCTGGGATTCATCTTTGCCTATACCATTGTCCGGTGTCGGGTTCCAGGGAAGAATTTCCTGCACGTTCTAGCTCTCGTTCCTACGGTCTCTCCTCCGTTTGCCATTGCCCTGAGCACCATCCTACTCTTTGGACGTAACGGCTTGGTGACGAAGGGAATCCTGAACATGAGGTTTCCCCCGGGGTCCAACGACGTGTACGGGATGGACGGCCTGGTATTTGTCCAGATCATCACCTTTTTCTCCGTGGCCTACCTCATTCTACGAGCCATGCTGGAACGGTTGGATCCGTCCATGGAGGAGGCAGCTCGAAGTATGGGGGCTGGGAAAGCTCATATCTTTCGTACCGTTACCCTTCCCCTATTGATCCCTGGAATTGCAGGGTCTTTCCTCCTCTTATTCGTAGAGGCTTTGGCAGATCTCGGAAACCCTCTATTCATCGCAGGGAACGTAACCGTACTCTCTGCTCAGATCTTTCTCGCTATTGCCGGCGAGTACGATTACCAGAAAGCTTCCGCTTTGGCCTTTGTACTCCTCATCCCAACCCTCGTAGTGTTCCTCGTGCAGCGGTACTATGTTTCCCGACGCTCCTACATCTCGGTCACGGGAAAACCGACAGGAGGGTTGATCGAAGAGAAGGAAGGATGGATTCGTTGGCCTTTCATCATCGTTACCTATTTGGTGAGTGGCTTGATCGTGATTCTCTACGTGGCGATCATCTACGGTTCCTTCAGTAAGGCCTGGGGAATCGACTATTCCTTCAGTTTGGAATGGTGGAAACAGATGTTTCAGCGGGGGATCGAGTCCATCCTGGATACCACCTTCCTCAGCATTCTAGCCACTCCCATAGCGGTACTCCTTGGAATGATTGTAGCGTTCCTCGTGGTGCGGAAGCAATTCTCGGGAAAACAGGCGTTGGATTTCACCTCCAATCTAGGAGGTGCTGTTCCAGGGACAATTTTAGGTATAGGATTCGTTCTCGCTTTCAGTACTCCCCCCTGGTTTCTAGTTGTCTTCATGTACGTAGTCCTGTTCCTCTTTACTCTGGGAATCTTGAAAACGAGCATTGTTGAAAAAGTTACTACAGGCATCGTAGGCACCCTGCTAGGGATAGGGTTTTTCCTAGGGGGAAGTCAAATCGGTTTGGTCTTGCTTACCTACTTCATTGCTATCCTTTCATTGGGATTTGGGATTTACCTTATCCTAACCCGGCCCAAAAAGAAAAACGGAATTAAGTTGATTAGTTTTGGGATCTATGCAGCGTTTCATACGTTGATCGAGTACGTAGCACAACCCTTGATGCGGGCAGCGAATACGATTCCAGAGGGAACCTGGAAAAACGCCGCTACCCAGTTCCCGGATTATGTCCAAGTGTTCTTTAAACTCCCCCATACCATCTTGGGCTGTGTACTAATGATTCTGATCGTTACCATTGCCTTGCAGGAGAAACCTGCGTTTAGGCGAATTTTAGTACCCTTGTTCATGGGAGGATCCTTTGCTTTGATCTTTGGGGGAAAACCTTTGGCCTTGGTAGGAACTCCCTATATCATTCTGGCAGCCTTTGCTGTACGGAGTTTACCGGCTTCTGTTCGATCCGGGGTAGCTTCCCTACAGCAGATAGATCCTTCTATCGAAGAGGCCTCCTCCATCATGGGTGCAGACGCTCAGTACACCTTTCGGAAGGTGACTCTTCCGTTGATCATGCCCGCCATCTTGGCAGGGCTTATTTTCAGTTTCACCCGTCATATGACGAGTCTCTCGGCCATTATCTTTTTGGTTAGCGCCAAGTGGAGGATCGTGACAGCCTCTATCCTGAGTGAATGGGAACAGGGAGGGATCAGCATGGCGGCAGCCTATTCTACGATCATCATCGTGTTCGTTTTGATTGCGATCGGTATCCTGTACCTGGTGAGCGGGAAGATGCTGAGACGCCGGGGCGGGATCGATATCACCTGGGGAGCCTAGGAGGAGTGCATGTTTCTGGTACTGGAGAATGTAGTAAAAAGATTTCCACCCCGTGGGGGTGCTGCAGAAGTGACCGCAGTGAATGGGGTTTCCCTTTCCATCGAAAAAGGGGAATTAGTTACCTTGTTGGGGCCATCCGGGTGCGGAAAAACCACGACCCTTCGTTTGATCGGTGGATTCGAGGTTCTTACCTCTGGGCGGATTCTCTTGGATGGGGTAGGGATAGACAACCTTCCACCCCATAAACGGGGAATGTCGATGGTATTCCAGAGCTACGCTATTTTCCCTCACCTGAACGTGTTCGAGAATATCGCGTATGGGTTACACGTCCAGAAAATACCCGAACCAGAGGTAAAGCGCCGAGTAAGGAAAGTACTGGAACTGGTGAACCTGTTGGGTTACGAGAACCGAGCTCCTAACCAACTTTCTGGGGGGCAGCAACAGCGAGTTGCGTTAGCCCGGGCCCTCGTAATGGAACCAAAGGTGCTCCTTTTAGATGAACCTCTTTCCAACCTAGATGCCAAACTCCGCGAACAGATGCGAACGGAGATCCGGAGAATCCAACAAGAGCTTCAGATCACCAGCGTGTATGTCACCCATGACCAGATCGAGGCGATGACCCTTTCCGATCATATTGTGGTCATGAACCAGGGAATCATTGAGCAGATCGGCACACCGGAAGAGATCTATCGGCACCCTAACTCTCAATTCGTAGCGAACTTCATTGGACGAGCAAACTTCATTCCTGCTAAGGCAAAGAGCGTGCAAGGTCGAGAAGCTGTGGTGGAGTGCTATGGGAAGGAGTTCCAGGTAAGCTGCAAAAAGGGCATCACGGCAGGCACCAAGGGAGTTCTTGTGCTGCGACCCGAGATGCTCTGGATCAGTGATCGAGAAGGAGTATTCAAAGGTGTGATAAAGCGATCAGTGTACTTGGGGAACGCCATCGAGTACGAGGTAGCGGTAGATGGAGCTTCCCTTATCGTGATGGAAACAAATCCAAAGCGGATGAAGCTCTATGCTAGAGGAACATCTGTTACCCTGGATGCCTATATGGATCTAGCCCACTTCCTACTCGCCTAGTTCGCGGAAGTGGTTTTCCAGGAGTTCGGGACTGTACGTATCGATGTATTTATCCCGAATTGCCTGGATGGTTTCCTTGATATTTAAAAAAATATCTACCAATTCTGGATCGAAGAAACGTCCACTCTGTTCTACTAGGTACCGAAACACTTCTTCCTCTGCCCATGGCTCTTTATAGGCTCGTTTCGATACGAGGGCATCAAAAGTATCGGTAATGGCGACAATACGGGCGGAAAGGGGGATCTCGTTTCCTTTTTTCCCAGGTCCGAACGTTTCAATGTGACTTCTAAGAATATCGGGGATCTTTCCCGGATATCCCGTACCGTCCCAATGCTCATGATGATTCAATGTCACTTCCGCTGCGTAAATGTCCCAGGCCGAGTTGCTTCGAAGAAACAGTCGGGCTCCATGGATCGTATGAAGCTTGATCTGGTTTCGCTCTGCTTCGGTTAGAGAGGTAGGTTTTTTCAGAATCATGTCACTGATGGCTACTTTACCGATATCGTGGAGGATGGCAGCTGTACGGAGCATGTCTTTCACATCTGTTCGTTCTTTTGAGGAAACCCCATGTTTTGCCGCCCAAGCTTCGTAGAGTTCCACAGCAAAGGCTCCTACCCTTTTTACATGGGAGGCAGTTTCGAAGGGATCCCGTAACTCTACCACCTCTACCAGCCGAAGGACCATTTCTCGGGAAAGCTTTGCCTTTTCAATGGCATTGGCAGCACTCTGGGCGAATTGGGAAATATAGAGTCGGTCCTGCATAGAAAAGGGAACTATCTTTCCTGAAGGATCCTTCGCGTTGATCAATTGGAGTACCCCTAATAGAGCATTATCCCGTGTCAGCAAGGGCACCACAAGGATCGATTGGGTTCGGTAAGAGAATTTTCTATCAAAGGCAGGATTAAAGCTAAAGGATACGTTGCTTTTTATATCGTACACATCGTCAATCAAGAGGGATTCCCCTGATAAAGCTGCGTATCCGGCAATGGAGGACCGATCGATGGGGATGCTAAGGTTGCTACCCAGATACTTTTCTTTGCTACCATCGGGGAACAAAGTATCGTTCTGCACATAGCTGAAGTAGAGCCTATCCCCAACGGCAAGATAAATGGTGCCTGCATCGGCGTTTACGAATCTTCGTGCTTCATAAAGGATCGTTTCCAGGAGAGAGTCGAAATCGCGGATATGGTAGATCTTTTCGATAGTGTTGAGAAGGGAGTCTAAATCACGCGTTTTGGGTGAATACCGATACGAAGTAGCCTTTGCTAGAAAGGACATAGTAGAAATAAGTATAGTGTATTTTCGAAAAAAATGTAGGGGGATGGAATAGATTTTGTAGTTACGGGCAGCTGTCCATGAAAGATAGTTTTCCGATTTGGATGGGCTTTCCAGTTCGAGCAGATTCGGTGATGGCTAAAGCGACCTCCATGGATCGAAGACCTTCCTTCAGGTCGGGCTGGATGGGTTTTCCTTGAGAAAGGGAGCGGCTGAACTCATGGACTTCCTCTTTGAAGGGGTGGTGGGAAACCGAACCCGAATCTGGTGTCGTACAGGGAAGCTCAACCCACCGATCCTGGGAGGGGAATAGCACAGAAGAGTACAGTTTGTTTCCCCGGATGGCGCCTTCACTTCCTAGAAGGTCGATATTGAATTGGTAGGGGAAGGAAACCCCATCGAGGGAAGCGGAAACTTTACCTACCGACTCATCTTGAAAGCGAAGGGCTCCCACAACAGTGGTAGGGTAGTCGAAATCTTCCCGTTGCCGGTAGGAATACGCAAAGACCTCTTTAACCTCACCTTTAAGATACCGAGCCAGGTCTACTGCGTGGCACCCCCCGGTAATCATCGACCCTCCTGCATACTCCTGTTTTCGGATCCAGGGGTAGCTGGAGAAGCTAGGCTTGATCCCGTGCCAGTAATCCATCTCGGTGTAATAGACGTCGCCAATGACCCTACGATCTAGTAAGGAACGTAGCGTTCGTATTAGGGGATGCCATCGAAGGACGAAACTTACTACCGTGTACACTCGCCTCTGAGTAGATACCCGCTTATAGGTGTTCCAGAGGCTTTCCATCTCCTCATACGTAATCACAGGAGGCTTTTCCAGAATCAAATGTTTCCCCGCCTCCAAAGCAAGGGAAGCTTCACGAGCGTGAAGATAGTTGGGCATGCAGAGGATCACCACCTCTACCTCGGAGTCTTGTAGGAGAGCCTCGTACGAGGGATACACTTTTAACAGCTTGGAAGGGTTATAGGAGGCATACTGCTTCACGAGCCGCGCAGCGCTTTCCTGGGTGCGACTAGAGACACCTATCAAAGTGAGCAAGGGATCCTCAGTAACCGCAGAAGCGTACTGGTAGGCTACCTGACCGGCCCCTCTAATAGCGACTCCCTTACCCATGCTACACCTCTTTGAGGGATAAAGTTCCTGCCTTTAGGTAAGTTCCAGGCAACGGTAAACTTCCAATGAATAGACGCCGAACTCCGCGGAACTGCGAACCTCCATAGTTCGGGGTCGCGGAAGTTCAATGTCCAATGCTTTAATCATCCGGGATGGGCGAGCGGAAAGGATAATCACCCGATCGGAGAGGAAAATTGCTTCTTGAATCCCATGTGTGACAAAAAGGATGGTTTTCTGGGATTCGCTCCAGATCCGAAGGAGTTCGAGGTTCATCCGTTCCCGGGTTAAAGCATCGAGGGCTCCAAAGGGTTCATCCATTAGGATCAGCTTCGGGTCGTGGATCAAGGCTCGAGCAATGGAAACCCTTTGCTGCATACCTCCAGATAACTCATTAGGGTAGTTGTTCTCAAATCCAGAGAGCCCTACCAGTTCCAGTAGGGCTCTGGCTTTTTCGATATACCTTCGCTTGTCCAACTTCAAGATTTCGATGGGAAGGAGGACATTGTCGATCACCTTCCGCCAAGGTAGGAGAAGGGGTTTCTGGAACACGAACCCTACTTCCCGGGAAGGATCGAACTGGTTCTTGTCCACGAAAATTTCGCCAGAAGTTTTAGGCAGGAGTCCTGCAATAATTTTGAGCAGAGTAGTCTTTCCGCAACCGGAGGGTCCTACGATGCTTACGAATTCCTGCGGATAGATGTCGAACGTGACACTCCCTAGGGCTTCCAGTTCTCCATCCCGAGTCTTGTACACCTTCTTTAAATCTCGAATCGAAAGCAAGGGGGTGTTGCCGTGCACTGGAATCCTCCTTCCTATCGCGTTCTACCAATTGTACTTAAAGGGAGGCGAGGGCAGGAAGGATGCGTCGTACACATCCTCAGGGGGAAAGTTCATCTGTACGTTCATGTACCTAGCCACCAGATCTACCGTTTCCCGCATGCGAGCTGGATCGATGTATCCGATTCCATTATTCTTATAGCGGTCTGTCTTGAAGAAGTCCATCACTACCTTCAGGTTGGCTAGGTAATCTTCTTTGTTGATAGGATGGTACTTCCCCAGGATGTCGATCGCCTCCGCAGGATTCTTAAGTGTATAGTCCCAGGCCCGGTAGGTTACCTTGAGAAACTTACGCAGCATCTCCGGCCGACTTTTAATGGTATCATCATGGGTGATGTAGGAATGAGCATAGGCATTGAACCCATAGTCGGACCATACGAAGTATCCCAGTTGATCCGGAGGGATCGCTTTTTCCATGAAGGGTTTCCCCGTATATAGTTCGAAGACTACATCTGCGTTTTTAGAAGCGAGAGCAGATACTTTGGCGGCAGGTTCGATGTTGACGAACTTTACACTGTTGGGATCTACACCGATCTGTTTGGCAAAGGCTGGCCACATGACTTTATGTCCATCGGTAGCGGGAACGGCCACGGTTTTTCCCACGATGTCCTGAGGTTTGGTGATGCCTGAGCTCTTCCAGAAGTACATGCAGTTGGGGTGTTTGTCGAAAATAATCCCAATGATTTTCACCTTTGCCCCCTTGGCCCGGTTGGTAATGGGAACAGGGGCATCGGAGATCCCGATATCCGCTTTCTTGGTATCGATCACCTGCACGGTATACCCAGAACCTTGTCCCAGGATCACGTTCACGTCTAGTCCTTCTTCCTTATACCACCCTTTCTCAAGGGCTACGTAGTACGGCGCATGGTCCCCGGTGATTTTCCAGTTCAGCTGGAAGTCCACTTTCTCTAGGGTTTTTGGGGCTTCCTTTGCAGGAGCTTTGGGTGAGGCTTCCTTTGTCCCACCTCCAAAGAGTAGGGCAAGCCCGAAGAAAAGTAGTATTCCTGTGAAGATCGTTTTTCGTGTGTTTTTACTCATAGATTCCCTCCATTTTCAAAATTATGGTTCAGCCTCAAGGGCTGTCCATGGCATAAGAATTCGTTCCAGCAGGGACACGAGGGTAAATAGCAAGGCTCCCGCCAGGGAAATAAGGATCAGGGAAGAGAAGATCGGCGGGGTATTCATCGAGTATTGAGCATTGATGATAATGTAACCCAACCCCCGGTCAGACGCGATGAACTCTCCCACTATGGCACCTACGATACTCATGGTAGAGCAGATCTTCAGACCAGAAAAGATGTAAGGCAGGGCGTTAGGGATTCGGATTTTCAGAAAGACCTGCAGTTTGGAAGCGTTCAAATACCTTACCAGGTCAAGCAGATCCTCTTCTACCGCTTCTAGTCCAGTGATGGTATTGATCACCACAGGGAAAAAGCCAACCAGAAATGCGATCACCATGTTCGTGAATACTCCGTATCCCATCCAGAGAAGAATGATGGGAGCGATGGCGATAATGGGAAGGCTGTTGATGAAGACAAAGGCAGGAAGAACGATTTCCTTCAGCCGTTTTGACCAGGCTAATGCAATCGCGATCAGGATTCCAACGGTTGAAGTAGCTATGAAGCTGAGGCCAATGGCAAGAACCGTAGAGGAGATATGGTAACTCCAGCGATAGTTTGCATCTGCTCTAGGGAACAGGAGATGAGATAGCGCAGTGGAAGGGGCGGGTAAGATGAACGGAGGAATCTGGAAGATCCAAACCACAGCTTCCCAAAAGAGGAAGAATCCCAACACTACAAAGATGGAGTTCAGGTTTTTCTGTACGCTCTGTTTTACCCATCGGGCAAGAGCCTTAAGTCGTGCTGAAACTTGCAAGATATTCATCGTTGTCCTCCTACCGAGGACTGGGGCATCCAGTAGAGAATTCTCGATTCTAAGATGGAAAGGACTCCAAAAAAGAGGATCCCTAAAAGAGAAATGAGGAGCAAGCAGGCAAACATGGTAGGGGTATCGATGAAGGCTTGCGCATCCTTCAACAGATACCCCAGCCCTTTATCCGAAGCGATGAACTCGCCTACAATGGATCCTACCACACACATGGTTGCGCTGATTTTGAAGCCAGAGAAGATATAAGGAAGGGCGTTGGGGATCTTGATTTTTACGAAGATCTGACCTTTCGTAGCCCCTAAGTATCGGACCAGGTTTAGAAGATCCTCGTCTACTTGTTCCAATCCCGTGGAGGTATTGATCACGATGGGAAAGAAGGCTACCAGTACGGCGATAAGTGTATTGGGAAGTAGTCCGTACCCGAACCACAGGAGGAACAGGGGAGCTAGTGCGATTTTTGGTAAGGAGTTAAAGAACACAATGATGGGTGTGATGAGGACTTTGAGAGCGCGGGACCAACTGATCAGAAGAGCGACAAGATTCCCCGCCACTGCAGTGATAAGGAAACTCAACATAATCTCCATTAGGGTCGCTTGAACATGGAGGGGCCACTGGTACTTTGCAGCAAGGGTTGGGTGGAAGATGTGGGACAAGGTTTTCAAGGGAGTGGGAATGATGAACTCTTTGATCCCCAACACCATGACGGTACCTTGCCAGAAGATAAGGAATAGAAAAAAGTATCCTACCCGGCGCAAGAACAGTTTCATTGAGTTGCCTCTCGGACCTGATGGATTTCGTCCTCCCCTTCAGGCAAGGGGCGGCCAATTTCCGCTACCCGGTATCCGAATCCAGTTGAACCCAACGTGCTTAAGTCCAAGCATCCATGGATTCTTCGGTATAAGCCAGGATGTACCGCAGCTTCTAGCTTGGATGCTTCAGGGTAGAACTGCATAGAGTTTGACTCCACACCAAGGATGGTTCCTGCATGGGAAGCCAGCAATACATGGGGAATCTGAGCTAACATGGGATTGGTAAGATCTTGTACCATTAAAGTCATCCCATGGGCTTTTGCCCAACAGAGGCTCAATAGGGCACCTGTTTGAGTCTTGCAAGTTTT
This sequence comes from Spirochaetota bacterium, assembly GCA_026418195.1. GTDB lineage: Bacteria > Spirochaetota > Spirochaetia > DTKZ01 > DTKZ01 > DTKZ01. Next base: position 43,524 of record JAOABU010000039.1, read on the forward strand.
TAATGCCACCCCGGTCCAACCTAGGGTACGACCCATCCGAAGGTATCTCCAGTCATGGGCACTCTCGTCCATGAAAAGGGGCTTGCGTGCACTAACGGAGTGAACGTCCAGAGGGTGGGCGTGTAGGTCGTACGGAAAAGGCTGTTCGATATAGAGGATGGATGCATAGATCCGTGGATATTCCCACAAAAGCCGGTCCAATATCTCGGTTACATAGACAGGATCCTGTACCGTACAGTTGAAGTCCGCCGTGAGCCAATCGACGTTCTGGGCAAGAGCAATTCGACCGACGGCCACTATTCGCTGGTAATCCCACTGGGGATCGATCCCTGTGAGTTTGATTTTCAAGGCAGTTAGTCCGTCAGTGCGGATCCAGTCAGAAAGGAGGAGCGGGTATCCATCTTGAGGTTCGCTACCAGTAAGGTCCCGTTCGTCTAAGGGGTCTTTCCCTCCTACAAGGTGCCAAGCCTTCAATACTCGTTCTGGCGGGGATCGGAAAAAATCTACGGGATATTTCCCTCTAAACCGTTTGACATCGGCATGGGTATTCTCCAGTGGATCATAGAAGGAGGCCAGATCCTGGTTCATGTATTCTTTCGTATACGTGCTGTAGGTAGGGACCTGATGGGCATTCCCGTACGCATCGTGCAAGGCTAGATCGAAGGGGCTGGAACACACGAGAGCGGCTAACCAGGGAAGGGGTCCTACGGGATCGTTCTCATTAGTCTCCTTTGATCCTTCAGCAATGTACGTACGATGGATGGTTGGTAGCACCTCCTCCAAAAACGCATGTCCTAGTTCCATGGGGTGTCCCCATTGTTCGAATTTCCGAAAGGCACCTAGAAGGATCCGGGTGAACTCTTTTAGTTTCGTCTCCCGAACTCGATAGGGTGCCTCCGAAGGCCACACCCAGGCTACGCTCAATGGAGTTTCCCCCCACCCCTCTGCTGTCTTTCCATTACGAGTTTCTACAACCATACGTACTCGGGCGCAGGTGACCTCATAGGTAGTTTCGGGACCGAATTTCAAAGGAATTCGAGTTTTGATAGGTAAAAAGTAGAGGGAGACTTCCCGGATCCGGACATCTTTTATGTTGCCCATGGTTCCCATAGAGTCAGGATACCATAGAAACCCCATTTGTCAAGTAATTGCACAAAATAAAGTTGCGAAAGATCCAGGAACGTGGTATCGTACAGGTATGACCAAGTGGGTAAAGACAGATGAACTGGAACGGGTGAACACGCGGAATGTCCTTAGGACCATCGAACTGGAAAATGGTCTTTCCCGAGCGCAGGTAGCAAGAAGATTGGGCTTGAGTCGGACTACCATCTCTACGATCGTATCGAAACTCATAACCGTGGGATTCGTAACGGAAAAACAATCGAAAGCTAAGGGTAGAGGTCGACCGGGGATCCATCTGAGCCTCACTTCGGAACGGTGGTATGCTATTGGTGCAGAGTTCCATTCCAAGAAATGGGTGGCAGTCATAACGGATTTAGAAGGTAGGGTTCTCAAGATTTCGGAAACCCCCTTAAAAAAGGAGGATGTGGATTCGTTCCTTCTGGGATTAAAGGATACTATACGGAGGATACTGAAGGATTTGCCAGGAGCTATGCTTCCTGCTATAGGGGTGGGCACACCAGGGCTCGTGGATTGTGAGAAGGGAGTAATCCTTCGGGCAGACGATTTTGGGTGGAGACAAGTAGAAGTAAAGAAATACCTAGAGGAAGAGTTGGGGATAAAGACCTTTGTTCTTAATAGACATCGGGCGGGGGGCTTGGCAGAGTCCCGATTTGGAGTGGGAAGGAAGGTCCACAATCTGGTGTACATAGGAATCGGAACCGGGATCAGTGCGGCTTTTATCTCGGATGGTATTTTAATCCATGGAGCCAATTATTCGGCGGGTGAAATCGGACATATGATTGTGGATCCGGGGGGAGACCGGTGTGGATGTGGAAAAACGGGATGCCTGCAGGCAGTCGCCTCAGGTTCAGCCCTTGTTCGGAGGGCTCAAGAAGCCCTGCGGAGGGGAGAAGCTTCTTCTCTCAGGGGGGTGATGGAAAGTGAAGGAGGCGAGTTGTCCGGTGAGCTCATTTGCAAAGAGGCTGCTAAGGGAGATCCGCTTTCCCTTCGGTGTGTGGAACATGCAGCTAGGTTCCTAGGCATCGCAGTGGCGAACATCATCAATAGCTTTAATCCAGATTTGGTGATCATCGGAGGACCTGTAGGTCAGACGGGTGATCCGCTTGTCCGCTTGATACGGGAAGAAGCGGCAAAATGGGCGATGGAGCATCCCTTTTCCGCAACCCGAATCGTCCAAGGGGTGCTAGGTGAGACAGTAGGAGCCCTAGGGGCTGCTTGCCTGGTACTGGATCGAAAACTGGAACTCGTCTGTACAGAATAAGGGAAGAACCTTCTAAAGTCCTCTACGGAATTCCTCGAAAAGAGGATCCTTTAAAACGAGTTGGCTGATTTCTTCAACGATCTGCTGGATCTGTTTACCTTCTGTTTGGTATCGCAGATCTGCTGCAGAAAGGTACTTGTGACCGTGGTTTTCCCAGAGAAGGCGAAGATCTTCTTCCTGCGACTTGGCGCTAGGATTCACCCGGGGACGATTGGCTTTTTCTACCCGTCGAGCAAGTTCTGGGATGGAAGCTTCTAGAAGGATCACAGGACCTGTACCCGCCAGTATGTCCCGGTTCCACTCGTACCGAACCGTTCCACCAGCCATGCTTACGATGGCTGAGGAAGATCGAGATAGACGGGCTAAGTCTTTACAAATGGAGTATTCAATTTCCCGGTAAGGAACCCATCCCTGCTCTTGGACGAGTGTATGGAAGGAGCATCCTGCTCTCCGGTCGATCTCTTGGTCAATATCGTAGAAAGGGAGAGAGAACAACTCTGCAATTCGTTTCCCAATGGTAGTTTTCCCCGACCCAATCAAGCCACAGAAGTAGAGGTTCACAGAAAGAATATACCCGGAAGTCAAAGGAGGAGGGAAGGGGGTGTAACTCCATTAGAGTTATAGTACTGTAAGTACAAATGAATACTCTGGTCCTTGGCGCCAAAGTGGCTACGGGGCACAGTGGGTGGCTACGCTATTCCTGAATCGAGAAATCGGAACTAAGATAATCGTGCGCGAACGATGAATCTCAGGAAAGAACTTCTACATGATAAAAGTCTTGAACTCATCAGGGGTAGCATAGATTCCTTTTCTTTCAGGCAGATCTCGAACCTTTTAACTCTTTGGAAACTCAAGATGGTTGGTCTGGGTACAACGGGCTATATAAAGGAAAGAACAAGGAGCCCTGTCTTTCCCACTTGGGAAAGACCAGCAGGATCAATGTGGTACATCTTATCTTTGAATTGGGAGGAATCCGATGCCCGTAATGTACAATAATGAGCCAATCGATACTCCTCAGGGATCTGTGTAACTACCTGGTAAGGCTGTTAGAGAAATAGTTCACGAACTGTGAATTAGGATAGTAGTGCTTCAAAATTTCTTCTGCAGTATATCCAATGGAAGCCATTCCTGCGGCTCCGCTTTGATCGAGCCCAACTCCATGCCCCCAACCTCCCCCATTGAAGATGAAGTATTCCGGATATCCATCTTTTCCTACCTTTACCCGAAGGGTGAATAGGGTGCTGCGAAGCCCCCCTAACACAATTCGTACTCGGTCTCCCCGTAGCCGGATGGAGCCTCCTTCGGTACGGATTTCTATTTCCTTCACTCGACCTGATATTCCTCGTCCTCGGGTAAGGATAGCTGTAATTCGACCAGGAGGGGCCTCGCGACCCAAACGGGACAGGATTTCCTCTGGTGTTACCCATCGTTCCCATCGGTATGCTTCCGGGAAATGGAATCCAGGCATGGAAGCAAAGGCGGGAGGTGTACCTCGAAGCCAATCAGTCAATTGAACCAGAGAAACGTACTCGGTTCGCTCTGCAGTAAGAAGGTCGGGTACAGGGGGTAGTGTATCGGAATACCCCCATACTGCTTCAGTTCCTTCCCCATACCCCCCATTATTCGCATGGTAGTAAGCCACTAAAGGGCCCTGTGCAGTGCATAGGTAGATTCCTCGAGTGTCATCTGTTGCTTGAGTCGTTCGAGGGTGTTCGCTTTCCACACCCCTGTAACTAGCCGATCGGGTACTTCCATATACATCGAAGGGTTTATCCTTCGATTGAGCCATCATGGCCAGGCTGTAGGATCGAGCGGCAATGGCCTGGGCTTTAAGGGCTTCCATGGGCCAGGAAGCAGGAATTTCGGAGGGGAGAACGGAGTAGAGGTACTCTTCCAGGCTTACGAAGTTGATGAGCTGGAAGCTCTCTTCGGAAGGCACTACCTGGAAGGCCCCCCGATAGGAACGGTCAGAAATGGAAGCGATAAAGCTACCTGCCTCGGTCACTAGATCGAAAAGAAGTACGGTAGAACTCGCTTCGATAGGTATTAGAAGCACCCCAGTGAAAGCTGTCTCAGATTTAGGGGAAAAAGGCCCCCCCCCAAGACTCCGTTTCTCTATTGCAAGGTTTGTAGCGGTAGGTATCGGTTCAACGTTCGACGAGTTCATTGAAGCCGGTTTGACCGATGACAGGGATAGCGTCGCTGGTAATACAAGGGGCCGAATTTCGGGATCCGAAGGTTCCTGGGGTTCTTTCAAGAAGAGTCGGTAGATTCCTGGTGAGAGGATCACTTGTTCCTCTTCTCCATCTGGATTGATCCATTTCGCTATATAGGGAGAAGATATTTTGAAAGAGAGGGAAGAAAGATGTTGGGCTAAGGAGACTCGAATCGTGGGGACCTTCGAAATTTCCCCAGAGAAAGGAAGGATCCGAGCCGGTACTTTTTGAAGGAGTTTCTGTCGAGTTGCCTCCGAAACCTTTGCCACTAGCTCGGGATGTTGTTCCTGAAGCAGGGAGAGGCGATCTCGAAACTCTTTTTGACGAGGAAGGATCTGAACCAACCTGCTAAGGAGGGCATACCCTTCCTGAATCTTGCCCTGGGCTAGAACTGTTTCACTCTGCGCGATGAGAGCGGGAAGAAAACTTCCATCTTTTCTTAACGCGGAACGGAAGGCAGCTTCACCTTCTGCCATCCGTCCTAGGGCTACGAGGGCTTTCCCTAGAAAATACCAAGGAGCTGGCCGGTTATCCTCCAAAGAAATAGCCGCGCGGAAACGGGAAATGCTATCTTCAATGGAACCTTCTTCTAAGGCGAGGAGTCCTTCGAATAGGTATGATTCTGCGGAAGGCTCGGATAGGGGAAGGAACGATTTGGCGGTGATAGGATCTCCTGCTAGTACAGCGGCGATGAACAGTTCCCGCTTCAGCCTTGCATCATCTATATAGGTGTGAAGAAGGAAGCTTCCAATTCTCTTGAGAGTTGACAAGTAAACATGGTTGGTAGAGGGTCCCAAAGGACCTATTTCCTGGTATAACCGGAAGAGCTCCGCTGAAAGGGCGGGATCCATAACTGAAAAGGCATGTTTTAGAATCTCTATACTCTCTTCCATCCTACCCTTGTAGTAGGCATCGATGGCAGAGCGTAGAAGAGAGACCCCGATGGACTGGCTTGTGGAGCTTTGGTTTGTGGCTGGGAATAGGTTCCCTGAGTAGGGAACGCTTTGACCGTATCCGGTAATAGAGATGTAGGGAAGAACGATACAAAAGGCAACAAAGAACCCTATGTAGAACTGCGAATAGAAAAAACGGTGTTTAACGATCAGCCTCCACAGCACATTCCACTACCGCACGCTCCCTGCTCAAACCCATTACCACAGGAGGAACTGCAACAAGGAGGTTCTGTCTGGGAGGATCGAGTAGGAGCATGATGGACAGCAAAGGTACTAAACTGCTTTTTTAGTTTTGTAGATCCACAGCTAGGGCACTGTATCTCGGTATTCCCTAGAACGAGGGTTTCAAATTTCTGCCCACATTTGGTACAGGTATATTCAAAAATTGGCATAGACTATACTATACCGAAAGGGGAGGGAGAATGTCTACCTATAGGATAAAGCAGTTACTTGCGGTGGTAGAAATCCGAACGAAATTAGTGAGTATATCCTCCTTTCTTCTAGGGACTCTTTTTGCCTGGAGGTACTTGTCGGAAGAGGGACTAGATTCTCCTCCATTGATGTCTGGTAACCCAAGTCCAGGGATACTTTTGGAGAGAGCTATTTCAATGCTCTTTGCTACCCTTTGCGTGGACATGGGAACTACTGCATGGAACACATATTTCGATTACCTCCGGGGAACAGACGACCCACGAATCAATCGGGAACCAGACAAGGTTTTGATCCATGGAGAATTGCCTCCTTCCTATGCCTTCTGGACTGCCTTTTGGTTGTATATGCTAGCAATGGTTGGAGGTATTGTCCTTTCTATACAGGTAGGTTTTTGGATCCTTCCCGTAGGTGCCCTCTGTATGGCAGTGGGATTCCTTTATAATGCGGGCCCTTTGCCAATTTCCCATACACCGGTAGGAGAATTGTTTGCAGGGGGGTTTCTAGGATCTGGATTGTTCTTGATTTCCTGTGGAGTTCAGGTAGCAGGTAGGATACACCTAGGGGCACCAAGCAACGCATGGGGAGCAAAAGGATGGACAGAAATGGTTCTTGCATCCTTGCCCTCCCTATTCGCCGTTGCAGCGATCTTGGCGGTGAACAATGCGTGCGATACAGAAGGAGATCGGATGGCAGGAAGGAAAACCTTTGCTGTCCTTTTCGGGAAATTTTCTGGGGAAATTCTCGCTTTGGTCTTAGCGGTTCTTGCATCGATAGTGGGAATTGCTCTGTCCTGGATCGCAGTTTTGCCTCAATTCGGGATTTATACGTTTTCTATCTCATTTCTATTCACGTTGTACCAATTCTACCGAATGCATCAGCGGGGATTTTCCCATTCTACGAAAAGCAGGAATATGAAATCTATCCTCCGAGTGTTCGGTGTTTGGAGTCTGGCCTATGGAGGAGCCCTGCTGGTGAATAATTGCCTTCTCCCTTCCCTTGACCCAAGGAAAGCTCTATAAGTATATTAACCTTGTCGTGTGGGGTGGTTCCTGTTAGGAGCCTGAGATTACACCCGTTGAACCTGATCCGGGTAATGCCGGCGAAGGGATCCGACGACTTCTCATCCCCACAGCCGAATACCACTCTTAGAACCCGGACTGCCGGGAGGAGGTTGTATGGCTGGGAATCATTCCTGGAAACTTAACGAAATTGTAGTGCTCGTGATCCTGTCCATTGCGATTGGGATTCTGTTTTGGGGCTGGACGTTCCTCAATTCTCTCACAGCACCCTTGAAAGCGGTCGGTTTGGACTATTTATTTGCTGGGACATGGTTTATTGGTGGAACGTTGGTTCCCTACCTGATCCGAAGAAGGGGTTCAGCACTGTTAGGAGAACTCCTTGCCGCCATCCTTGAAGGCTTCATTACCCAGTGGGGAATCACGGCTGCCATTTGGGGTTTGGTGCAGGGAGTGGGTTCCGAATTGGTGTTTGCCGCTACGAAATATAAACGATGGGATCTCAGGATCATGATTCTTGCGGGAAGCGTGGCAGGGGTATTCTCCTATATCCTGGACTTTTTCTACAGCCAGTACTGGACCCTTCAACCCTGGGTATGGCCGATCCAGCTGGTGAGTATCGTAGCGGGGGGGGCATTCTGGGCTGGTTGGTTAGCGTACCGAATTGGTAGGGGAATCCAAAAAACAGGGGTAACCGCGAACCTGCTCTCGGGTGAAGATGGTACAACATGAATCCTCTCATTCGGTTGAACCAGGTGGGCTTCCGGTATCGGGGGGCGAAAGCCCCTATTCTCCGAGGAGTGAATCTGATCATCCGTCGAGGGGATCGGATCCTCCTCAGGGGACGGTCTGGGAGTGGAAAATCCTCCCTTCTGTTGATCCTTGCAGGGTTGGCACCCGAGTATGTAACAGGAGAGATTTGGGGTGAGCGGGAGCTTGGCTACCATCGAAGGGCTGTAGTCTTGCAGAACCCCGAAGCCCAGGTGGTGACTCCTACCGTGGAAGAGGAGGTAGCTTTTGCCCTGGAAAACCAGGGAAAGGACCCCGTTTGGATACGAAGACGAGTAAGGCAAACCTTGGAAGCCTTAGGGATTGCCCATCTTTCGGCCCGTCATCCTTTGAGTCTCTCCGGTGGAGAATGTCAGCGGGTGTCCCTTGCAGCTGCCATTGCCATGGAACCCGACGTGCTTTTCCTGGATGAACCAACGTCGTATTTAGATGAAGATTCTTCCCAGAAGTTTTTCCAAGCTCTGGAACTTCTTCATCCCGAGACATCCCTTGTGATGGTGGAACACCGCCTGGAAGCAGCTTCTCGGGTTTGCCAGAAAGCGTTTCGGGTACAGGAGGACGGCAGCTTGCTAGAGTCTGACTTTACACCCGAGCAAGGGGAATCAGGCGGATCCTATGGTGAAATAGCAATGGCTTGGGGAAGGAAGGGGGATGCCCCTGCAGGTTGGAAGCACCGTCTAAAAGTCGGAACCAGTAAGCGTAGCAAAGATTTTAAAGACTGGACGGGTAGAGTTCCGATTCTCACGATAGAAGGGTTATCTCACCAGTGGCCTCAGAATGGAAAACAGCCGAGTGAAATGGGCACCGTACTGTTCCATGATCTCCATCTGACAGTGCGGGCTGGAGAGATGGTGGCCCTTCTTGGACCGAGTGGAGCGGGGAAAACGACCCTACTCGGAAAAATTTCCGGTCGACTTCCTATAGAGAAAGGTAGGGTGTTCATCGAGGGGAAAGACATTGTAACAATTTCAAAGGAGACCTTTTATTCTCTCTTCATGCTCATCCCTCAGAATCCTGAACATATGTTCCTATCCGAGACGGTGCGGGAAGAACTATCTACGGTTCAGAAAAGCATTGATAGGGCAGACGCACAGTTGGAGATGGAACGGATAGCTGAACGGTTTGGTCTGACTCACCGTTTAGAGGCTCATCCCTTTCGGCTCAGTGAAGGGGAGAAGCGAAGGCTGAACTTAGCGGTGGCCTTCCAGATTAAGCGTCCCCTGTACCTGTTGGATGAACCTACCTATGGGCTGGATGAACATGCAAAAATTCTTCTTCGGAAGGATCTTCAGTCCCTCACAGAAGAGGGAGCGGGAGTGCTGTTTGTTACCCACGATAAGGGTTTCGCAGAGACGACGGCCGATACGGTGTATACGTTGAAAGACGGACAGTTGATCCGGGAGGTTAAGCATGAACCGATCTGCTGCCCGGCGTAATCCGTTGGCTATTCTTCTTGTGACCTTGTTCCTACTGATCCCGGTGCTGCTTTCCTTTGATCCTATTACTCCAGTGGTGTTCTTCTGTTTAGGGATAGTGAATCTTGCAATAGCTGGTCGAGTGAACATACAGAAGTACCTTCTAACCGTTGGAATCCTTTCGGGGGTGGGTGTCGGCTTATTTCTTCTGAATGTACTCTTCCCGGCAAATGGAATGAACGGATTCCAGAGGGGAGTAACTGTATTTCTTCGTAGCACCACTTTAGTTTCCCTTTCAGTAGGGTACATCCTGTTGGTGGATCCCTACGACCTGATTCGATCTCTCATGCAAAACCTGCGTCTTTCTCCGCGTATAGGCTTTGCCCTTTTTGCTGGATGGAATGTGATTCCCTTACTGAAGCGGGACTTGGAAATAATTCGGCACACGCATGCGGTTCGATTTGGAGGAGTGGGGAAACCTTTCAAGGGATTCCTTAGGGGTGCGGTAACCTTGCTGTCTGGGGCAGTTCGCCATGGGGAGCGAGTTTCCCTGTCTATGGCAGCCCGGGGAATTGACGAAATGAACAACCGAACCTTCATTAAAACAATACAGTGGACTTGGAAAGATACGATCTACTGTTTTATGGGATTCGGGGTAACGGTAGGAGCATTCTTACTCATCCTCCAATCAGGGCAGTTTGTCTTTGAGCTAGGATGAGTCAGGGGATACGGTAGCTTTTAAAGGGTTGACACAGATAGATGTGTGAGGGGTGGTGTATGAATAGATTCCGTGACGTTCCTTCTGCTTTGGCGATCCAGGTGTTACCCATGGGAATCGTAGATCGGGCTACAGTTTGGGCTATGGTAGATCAAGCGATCCAACAAATCCATGGAACAGGATTGACTTACACCGTCGGTCCTTTTGAAACGGTAGTTGAGGGGCCGCTGGACCAGCTTCTAGATCTCGCAGCTACTGTACACCGGACAGTCCTTGTTGCCGGGGCTCCTACGGTAGCCACCTATATGAAACTCTGGAGTGGAGAGGGAATCGGAACCAGCAAGGAAAAAATAGAAAAGTACCGAGCTCAAGGGCACTAAGTCTGGTGCTACATTTTCATCGAAATCAAACATTGTCTTAACAGAACTCTAACAATTCCTCCGGATTGTATAGGCGGACCGTGTATACGGATCGACTTTAGAGGAGGGAAAAAATGAGAAAAGCATTGCTTGGAATCCTGGGATTCTTGGTCTTTGGAGCGTATGTGGGAATGGCCCAGGTACGGGTAGATTCTGCCTTGTCAACCTACCGGCCTGTTCAAGGAGTATCGGGAAACTTGAAAAGTATTGGTTCCGATACCATGAACAACCTAATGGCCTTGTGGGCAGAGGGCTTCACGAAAATGTATCCCAATGTGAAGATCGAGATTGAAGGTAAAGGATCCAGTACGGCTCCGCCCGCTTTGATAGCTGGGACCGCACAGTTTGGACCCATGAGCCGGCCCATGAAGTCCGCAGAGATCGATCAGTTTCAGAAGCAATTCGGGTATCCACCTGTTGGATTACGGACTTCCATCGACATGCTAGCTGTGTTCGTTCATAAGGACAACCCCATTGCTCAGCGAGGGCTCACCCTTCAGGAGATTGACGCCATTTTCTCTGTAAACCGTAGGGGTGGGTATCCCAAGGACATTCGTACCTGGGGCGATCTGGGGCTAACCGGTGAATGGGCCAACAAACCTATCGACCTGTATGGGCGGAATGCCGCTTCCGGGACTTATGGGTATTTTAAAGAACATGCCCTATTCAATGGGGATTACAAACCTACTGTGAAAGAGCAACCGGGCACTTCATCTGTAGTACAGGGAGTAGCTTCGGATCGATATGCCATTGGGTATGGAGGAATTGGGTATCTGACCGCCGATGTACGGGCGGTTCCCCTCGCTGCAGGGCCGGGTAAGCCCTTTATCCCTGCGGAACCCTCCCATGCATATACGGGCGATTATCCGTTGGCTCGATTCCTTTACATCTATGTAAACTATAAACCGGGTAGCCAGTTGGATCCTCTTCGCCGAGAGTTCATTCGCTACATTTTCAGCCGAGAGGGACAGTCGGACGTCGTGAAGGATGGATACTTCCCCGTCACCGCTGCCATTGCCCGGCAGGAACTTTCTAAAGTAGGGTTACAGTAGCATCAAATGGATACCTGCCCTGTACCTGTAAATAGACGAACTAGAAAAACGAGACCCTCGGTGATTCTCCTGGACCACATGTCCAGGGGAATCATCACTGTAGGAGGGATTGGAATCATCCTTGCTGTGTCCCTCGTATTCGTATTTCTTGCTTCTGTGGTGGTTCCCCTGTTTCAGAGAGGTTCTTTGACTTTCCAGAATTCCTACCAATTGGAACGTTCTTTTTTATCAACCGAGAATTCACAGTTTCAGATATTTGAATCAAGTCCTTCTCAGGGGTTGGGCATTCAAGGTCTTTGGAAAGAACGGTATGTTCGATCCTTCTTCCTACCTACTGCGCAACCATTGAAGGAGTACCTTTTATTTGATCAGGCTCCCACGGCATTTCGCTACAATCGGGAGACGGGAACGTTTGTCGCAGGATTCAAGGATGGTTCCACTCGGGCAGGGAAGATCACCTTCCATTCCCAATACTTGGATGGTCCTCAGTTGAAAGAAACGGAGATGGATGTTCCGGCAGGAAAATCGTTTCTTTGGGAAGGAAAAGTGGCAGAAAAAACGCAGGATGGGCAATTGCGGGTAGAGGAACTTTCAGTAGAAGTGGAAGCTCCGATCCTGAGTTCCTATAAGGAACCCATTGTTCGGATCGATCGTGTGGATTCTTCCAGTGGACCTGTCGTAGCTGGGTACTATGCCAGCGGCGTCTTGTTTCTCCGTGTAGTTACCAAGAAAACGAATCTGTTGACCGGTGAGGAACGATTGGAAGTGGAGGAAAGAGACTTAAGCGTTCCTCTGTCTTCAGGAGCAAAAATTCCCGACTACCTTTTCC
>JAOABU010000056.1 GCA_026418195.1 Spirochaetota bacterium
ACCACTCTCGCACCTCTCCAACGACCAATACCACGGAGAAGGTGGGATTCGAACCCACGGAGCCTTGCGGCTCAACGGCTTTCAAGACCGCCTCCTTCGACCACTCGGACACCTCTCCAGTTTGGCAATTCGGGATTCCACTATAAAGAATGAGGTTTTCTTTGTCAATGTAGAGAATACAACGCACGTGAACTGTTACTACGTACAGAAATATTTCGGTACAATCGCTTGACAAATTTAAAATAAATACTTTAAAATATATATTAAGTTTATTTAATAAAATTAAGTAAATATATAGAACTACTCATGAACTCGAATCATGATGTTCAACCCTCCTTTCCCTCTCTTGAACTCTACCAGGATCTCCTTGAATCGTACGACCTATTGGAAAAAATGGGAGAGATCGGAAAGATTGGAGCGTGGAAGGTCGATATCAAAACCAATAAAACCTCTTGGACGAAACAGATGTACACCATCTATGAACTGGACACCTCCATCCCTTTGAGTTTGGACCAAATCATAGAACTAGAACTTCCCTCGTACCGACCTGTGCACTGTCAGGCCGTCATGGACCTGATGGAACGGGGAATTCCCTTCGATCTTGAGGTAGAGACGCTTACCATGAAGGGGAACCATAAGTGGCTACGGATCATTGGCAAAGGATTATACGATCTTGATGGAACAATCACCCATCGAATCGGAATTACTCAGGACATTACGGTTCGAAAACAGCTAGAACAGAAAGCTCTTGAGAACTTGCGAAAATACCAAACCCTATTCGAGGGAATCTCGGATGCGGTACTTCTCATTGAAGATGATACAGGTCGGATCAGTGACGTTAATTCCTATGCCCTTACCCTGTACGGATATACCTATACCGAGATCCTAGGTAAACCGTTCGCAGACCTATGCGTAGAACCCGAAATACATCTGAAGCATCTAAAAGAAAGGAAGAAATACGTTCCCCTACAATGGCATACGAAAAAAAACGGGATGATCTTCCCGGTAGAGCTGACCTTGAATTGCTTGTCTATGAATGGAATCCAAACGCACATTGTAGTGGCCAGGGACATCACCGACAGGATCAATGCAGAGCAGAAGATTCGATCCCTCTTGCAGGAAAAAGAACTTCTTTTAAAAGAAGTCCATCACCGCATCAAGAACCACATGCAAACCGTAACGAGTCTACTGCAACTACAAGCTAAATCATCGGAAGATCCGTATGTAATAGAAACGTTAGAGGAAGCGAACAACAAGTTGAAAAGTCTAGGGATTCTGTACGATAAACTTTATCGAACCCATCAAATAAAGCATCTTTCCTTGAAAGAATACCTTCCTACTCTGGTGAAAGAACTCGTCCATACCTTTCCCCGTACGTTTCTTCTATCCCTCGACATCGATGTGGAAGACATTGTACTTCCGGTAAATCAGCTTTCCCATGTGGGAATCCTCGTGAACGAACTCATCACAAATGCTCTTAAATATGCGTTCATTGGGAGGACTGAGGGTCGACTTCGTGTGTCAGTGAAGGAAGTTGCACGGGTAGGTGGAGAAAACGAAACGATACATACCAGACCGAACGGGCGGATCTCTCTCATTGTGGAAGACGATGGGATCGGAATCCCCAAAACCATGGATCTAGAGGATGCCTCAACGTTCGGCCTCCAACTAATTCAGGCCTTGGTCCATCAATTGAATGGATCCTTACGGATCTACCGTCAGAATGGTACAAAGTTCGAGGTTGAGTTTCCGAGACAAGGGTAAGAGGGATGTGCCCTAACCTTTCATAGAAGGATTCAGGTTTTCGATCGCTTTGTCCCAGATCTGTACGTTCTTTTTCAATAGTTCAGGAATGGACAACTCATATGGACAACGGGAAACGCACGTTCTGCATTCCGTGCAGGAAGAAACCTTTCTCATCGATTCGTTCAAGAATTGATACGCCCGCTCCAACGGCATTCGTTTCAGAAAGCTTTTTACGCTCAGAACCGAGCTGATATGGATCCCCTCTGGACAGGGCTGGCAGTAGTCGCACCGATGACACCACTCAGCCCCAAGCTCCTTTCGGAGGGTGTCCAACTGCTTAATTTCCTCTTCGCTAAGGGGTGTAGGACGGTTCACCAGGTTCACGATTTCTTCCATTTCTTCTATGCGCTCGATCCCTGGATCCGGAACAATATGGTCATACTGCAATATGTACCGGATGGCCAAGCTCGCATTGTCCAACATTCCGCCCCCCACGGGCTTCATAGCAATAAAACCCATCCCAATTTCTTTAGCCAAGGGAACAGCTACTGATTCGGCCTCAGTATCGATACAGTTGAACGGCAATTGAACGGAAGAAAAATGGCCAGTTTTCATTAGTTCAATAGCAAGGGGTACACTATGGGAACTGAAACCTGGATACCGCACTTTCCCCGCCCTTACCGCCTCCATCAATCCTTCGAAGGCGCCATCTACAGCAAACACAGCGTCCCATCGCTTCCGGGTACTCACATTATGTAACTGATAAAGGTCGATATACTCGACTCCTAACCGCTTCAAACTTAAATCTAAATGTTGAAGAAAGGTCTTTCGATCATCCGCCGGAGACTTGGAAGCTAGCACCACATTATCCCGGGGCACTCCCCGGATCGCCTCTCCAATTTTCTCCTCACTATCCGTATACCCTGTGGCAGTATCGATAAAATTGACCCCCAGATCCAGAACCCCTCGTACGAGTCTTACTGCCTCTGGTTTGGACAGCCGCATGATGGGTATCCCCCCCATCGCAACCCTGCTTACCGTAAGGTCGGTTCGGCCAAATCTGATTCTTTCCACAATGCACCTACTCCTTGTCACATTTCAGTACGATCGTTCTAAAAGTTCGATGATCCGTTCCAGATCCTCGGTAGAAAAATAGGAGATTTCGATGGTACCTCGCTTCCCGGTTCCCCGAATCCGAACCTTTGTACCGAGGACGTTTAAAAGCCGCTGTTCCATTTCCTGCAGTTCCAGAGAGCGTTGCTTGGGAAAAGTGGTTTCTTTCTCCGGCTCTGCAGCCCGGGACCCCCTGTTCAACTCAGCTGCCATCGTTTCTGCTTCCCGTACAGAAAGTCCTTTTGATAGAATCCGGTTGAACAGGATCCTCATGTCCGCAGGGTTCACAATGGAAAGGATGGCCCGTGCATGGCCGGGAGATATAGAACCTGTGTGGATCGCTTCCTGCATATCCTCGGGCAATTTTAGAAGTCGGAGAGTATTCGCGATGGTAGATCGGTTCTTTCCAATTCGTTCCGATAGTTCTTCTTGGCTCAATCCAGAGGTCTCCATCAAGGTTCGATACGCCTTTGCCTCTTCAATAGGAGTAAGATCTTCCCGTTGGAGATTCTCGATCAAAGCAATCTCCAAACGCTCCTGTTCGGTAAAGGTGCGAAGAATCACAGGGACCTTCTTCAATCCTGCCAGGATTGCAGCCCGATACCTTCGTTCTCCCGCGACAATCGTGTAGGAGCCATCTTCCCTCTGCTCTACCAGTAGAGGTTGGAGTACCCCTTTCGCTCGAATAGAAGCGGCCAATTCTTCCAGCGCTTCCTGTTTGAACTCCTTTCTCGGCTGTTGAGGATTCGGTACTAGGAGGGAGACATCAATCAGTTCGTATCCTTCCGAACGATGTTCGTCCTTACTTTCTTCGGTGAAGGATTGGAAAAGGGCATCTATCCCTTTTCCCAGGGCTCGCTTAGACACGATCGATTACCTCTTCCGCTAGTTTTTGGTAACTCTTTGCCCCTACACAGGTTGGATCGTACAAGTTGATAGGCACCGAATGGGAGGGGGCTTCCGACAACCGCACGTTCCTTGGAATGATCGTTTTGAACACTTTCTTACCGAAATAGCTACAGACCTCTTTCACCACATCGTTGGCCAGTCTTGTCCGAGAATCGTACATGGTGAAAAGGATTCCCCCAATTTCGAGGGAGGGGTTCATACTGGTCTGAATCCGTTTTACCGTTTCCAATAGAAGACTGAGACCTTCCAACGCGAAGTATTCGCATTGAAGGGGGATGATCACCGAATCGGCAGCCACTAGTCCATTCAGTGTCAAAATTCCAAGGGACGGAGGACAATCGATGAAGAGATAATCATACCGACTCTTGATGGGCTCCAGAGTCCTTCGAAGGTAAAACGCCCGATCCTTCTGATCCACCAGTTCTACATTGGCCCCGGTAAGATTCACACTGGAAGCGGTGATAAATAGGTTCTCTACCGGAGTCTTCTGGATCACCTCTTCGATTGAGGCCTTACCGTTGATTGCCTCGTAGATCCCTTTTCCATTGTTCTTGGCACCTACACTACTGGATAAGTTTCCCTGCGGATCGAAATCGATCAACAGAACTGTTTTCCCTGCCTCTGCCAGGTAAGCACCCAAGTTGCATGCGGTGGTAGTCTTCCCTACTCCACCTTTCTGGTTGGCAAAAACAATCGTCTTTCCCATCGGCCTCAGTATACAGAAAAGCGGGTGGAAAATACAGTACTCATTGACAAATCGGTACCAAATTAGTAAGTATTACCTGAGGAGTATATATGTTGAAAGAGAAAGTGCTGGCTGCAATCGAAGATGTACGACCATCTCTCCAGATGGACGGTGGGGATATAGAACTGGTAGATGTGGACGAAACCGGGAAAGTAACAGTGAAACTAACGGGTGCTTGTCACGGGTGTCCCATGTCCCAGCTTACTTTGAAGCAAGGGGTGGAGCGGTACCTGAAGAAAGTGGTTCCAGAAATCAGTTCTGTGGAATCCCTGTAGGAGAGAGAAACCGAACGAGGGGTATATAGAAACCTTCTTGGGCGTTGTTGGGTGCTAAGCATATAGTTCTGTTTGCAACCGAACAAGGGAACTTCTTCGTCCAGTTTCTTGAAAAATTCACTAAATAGTGTAGATTTATAGTATAATGGCTCGAACCGTGAAGGAACTGGAACATGTCCAAACAAGAACAAAAATTTTTTTTTGCTCATTTTCCTAAAGTTGAATTGCATCGTCATTTGGAAGGCACCTTTGACTTACCAACCTGGCACCATATCGCATTAAAGAATGGGTTGGACGTACCGAAAAAGTTTTCCGATTTCAAAAAGTTCGTACAATTTCCGAAAGAATCAAAACCGGATTTTCAGCTCTTCCTGTCTAAGTTCAAGAACGATTGGTACCGCTCCTACGACGATGTGTACAACATTACCTATGCTTCGGTAAAAAACTTAAAATCCGATGGAATCTTCTATATAGAACTTCGTTTTTCACCGGAACATTTTTCCCTACAGAACAACTACGACAGACGCGAAATCACTCGTCTCATTGTGGAAGCTGGAAACAAGGCTGCCGAAGAAGCTGGTTTCAGAATTAAATACCTCATCACTCTTAACCGAGGGAAACAAGACCAAGAGGGAATGTATAACTTATACAAGGCAATCGTATCCTTAAACCTTACCGATATAGTCGGAATTGATCTTGCGGGGGACGAACAGAATTTTCCCATTCACCTGTTCAGAAACTTATTCACTCGGATTCAAAAGGACAATATTTATAAAACTACAATTCATGCAGGAGAAGTAACTCCTTCGTCAGAAATCTGGGCAGCAATCGAATTAGGAGCTTCCCGCATCGGACATGGTACTGCTACTATCACGGATCCAGCCCTCCAAAAAGTATTAAAGGAGCGATTCATCGTACTGGAACAGTGTATCACCTCGAATTACCAAACCGGTTCCTGGCCCGACGAAACGAACCATCCGTTAGGCAGGCTATACAGGTTAGGGGTTCCTGTAAGCATCAATTCTGACGATCCCACGATTCAGGACACTGACCTTTCCGATGATTATGTCAAAGCTTCCACCTACTTCCAATTCGAGTTGCAGGATTTTATCGCATTAAACCTCACCGCTCTAAATGCTTCTTTTTTACCCGAAAGAGAGAAAGAAGCATTGAAGAAGGAGTACGAAAGGGAGGTGAGGAGGTTTGAGGAGAAGGTTATCTCCCAGAGATAGTTATTGTTTCACGTGAAACACTCTTTAGTTTATCGAACCTTGTGTATGGGGTAAAAAAAATAGAATCAACCCATAGGGTACCTCTGTAATAAAGGACAGGAGGTGCCCTATGTTCTCTCCTGCTTTCTGTCCTAATCCTTCGTGTGTGTATCACTCCCTGCCAACCTTAGAGAACCCACACCGAACAGTCCCCTTCGTACGGATCGGATTCTATCACACCTTAGTAGTGGGGAATGTCCCCCGATATCGATGTAAAGCTTGTGGAAAAACCTTTGGGGTGCGGACCTTTCAGTTGGATTACTATGCGAAACGATCTCTGCCCTATCAATCGCTTCATCAAGCCTTCTACTCCGGGCAAAATCTTAGCTCCATCGCTCGGCTTCTGCACTGCTCCCCAGCCTCCATTCAAAACCGCCTCGATCGAC
The DNA here is from genome assembly GCA_026418195.1 of Spirochaetota bacterium. Classification (GTDB taxonomy): domain Bacteria; phylum Spirochaetota; class Spirochaetia; order DTKZ01; family DTKZ01; genus DTKZ01. The sequence goes on from JAOABU010000056.1 coordinate 6,446, forward strand.
TCAGTCGAAACGCCATCCTGCTCCATCAGCTCTGCCTACGCACCCATCAGATCCAAGAAGATCTGACTGCCGATGGGTACGAGCGCTTCGATCGGAACCAGTTCTTCCCTAACAACATTAACCTCACGGTGGGCAAAGACTCCCAGTTTATCTATGGGATCTCCCATGCTACCCTCCGACGCAAAGGAACGATGCGCCCTGAACAGAAAGCCAAACGAAAAACCCTCGAATCTCAGTGGAAACCTCCTCGAGGAACTCTTTCTGCTTCCTTCGCCTTTCTCCTCCAGGATCTTTCCTCTTTCTGGAACCCCTCCTTTGACTCTCCTCTTACCCTCTATACCGATGAACACCCCGTCTATCCCATTGCACTTCGGAAGGTCCCCTTCCTGAAACACGCCCTTTCCCAGAAGCATCTGTCTCACACCCGCATCTCCTCCAAACTTCCTCGCACCGTTCAGAATCCTCTTTTCCCCTCCAACTACATGGACCGGGAACTCACCAAAGACATCGCTGCCTATCACCGAGAATCCGTTTGTTTTGTCCGGAATGTAAATAATGGCCTTTCCCGCCTCCTCTGCTACCTCCTGTACCACAACTACCAGAAACCCTACAGGATACACTGGGGGGCTCTCCACTTTCCCTCCCATGCACAGGTAGCGGGAATCCCTTCGACACGGTTTAAAAAGAAACTAGAAAGAGTCTATGACGAGCGGTTCTTCCTGACACAGAACCCGTTGACTCCACTCTGGGAAGCCCTCTGGTTCCGACGGTATAAGACACCGTTAAAAATGAACGAGGAATATCTCCCCAAGTATACGTATAAAGGATATACACAAGCTTCGATAAAGTAGCTAAGATTATTGGTTCCTCTGCTGCAGGATCCACTCCACCGCTTCTGCGAACCCTTCTGCTCCCTCTAACGAGGTGACATACCTGGGTGGATACTTAAGCCTGGGAAGGAAGGTGCGGATGTTCGCTACCCCTACCGATACGGGAAAATGCTGAAAGTTCGGTTCGTCGTTTGGTGAATCACCGATAAACAGGATTCGATCCTTCCATTCGGAGAATGGTTTTCCCCCTTCCCGTTCTAAGTACGCTCGGATGCAGGAAACTTTGTCGTACGAGCCGTACCAGATGTTTACATGTATACTAGAAACCTTGCAGATAGCCCCGTGAGTTCGGGCAATCTCACAGATTTCTTCTATTGCGGTATCGTCTAACGGGTGAACATCCTCTCGAAAATCGATCGCTAGATCTGCGATGCGAAAGGGCTGGTCCGCAGCAACTGCAGCACCAGGCACCCTGCGTAACACTTCATCCCGGATTCTCGCAAGGCCTGCTTCTGCTTCTGCTCGTTTTTCTTTGGAATCAAAATACTCCCGCCTCATCTTTCGGTTTTTTCGGTCGTAGGCAAAGTAGAAGGCGCCATTTTCTCCGATCACGGCAGCTACGGGCCACATCCGGGCAATATGATCGCACCAACCTGCAGGCCTACCTGTTACAGGGACAACTTGGATTCCATGCTCTATCAACTTCCAGAGAGCCGTATAAGAAGATGGGGGGAGGAGTCCGCCGGTTGTAAGGGTGTCATCGATATCTGTAAAGAGAATCGAGAGGTTCTTACAGAAGGAGGGCGGGATTTTATGGATAGGTTTGGGGGATTGAAGATCTTGGTCATGCATGGGTTAATTTCCTGCGATCGTGACAAGAACCCCTTCCAACAGTTCCGATAAGGGTTCGAAGTAGGCTTTATCTAAGGCTTCGGATAGTTTCTCTAGATCCTTGTCGCTGAACTCATCTTCCAAGAACAGGGCCATGGTGTCTTTCATGGAAGTGGTAATCTGAATGAGTTTCTGTTTTACTTCTTGTAAGCTCACTCGTTCTCGTTTTTCGATCACCCCCAAGTAAACATCGATCAGATGCAGGGCATGCTCCTTATCCTTCTGAGGGTCTTCTTCCTCAATCGAAGTAAGGCGATCAAATAACACGGTAAGAAGGTTACGAGGATCGTACACATCATGAATCACCAGTAGGAACTCGCCTGTTTCTGAATCTGCACCCACAAGAGCGTTCATGTCAGGGAACTCTTTCAGTTCCCCTGTGGAACGAGCTTCTTCTAACAAACGAACCAACGTGCTCCGTTGATCTGGATTCAGAATTCCGTAGGATTGTATATCGTGGAGAAGCTCTCCGATATCGGAATGTTTGAACACTAGATCCTGCTCGGTGTAAAAGGGTTTCATCTGAGGGTTTCTATCCTTCTGTCGGGATGTCCTACCATTACGGTCGGTCGCACTCGGGAAAAAATCCCATTTCCCAATACGCCCGGAATAAGGGAAAGTTCCTGTTCCATCCGCTTGGGGTCGAAAGGAGTCGAGAAGGATAGATCCAAAAGCAGGTTCCCATTGTCGGTAATGACCGGACCCATCTTCTTCACCGCCATGCGGACTTCAGGCTTTGCTCCCAGAGCTTCACACGCTCTTGCAACGGGGACGCGAGCCAATCGGAGAACTTCGATAGGGATAGGGAAAGTGATCCCTAAGTGAGAGACGAGCTTGGTAGTATCGATTACCACGATGAACTGTTTGGAGGCATACGCCACGATTTTTTCGATCAACAGAGCTCCTCCCCCTCCTTTGGTTAAACAGAGGTCCCGATCTACCTCATCCGCTCCATCGATGGTTAGGTCCAATTCCCCATTGATCTCCGGATCGTTCAACGAACGTAAGGGAATCCCTAACTGTTGGCATTCCAGTTCTGTCTGGGAGCTGGTAGGAACCGCAAGGATATTCGTGATCTTTCCCTGTTTCATGAGTTCCCCTACCCGGCGAGCGCACCAGATGGCTGTGGTACCCGTACCCAGGCCTAGTCTCATCCCACTCTTTACGTACTCATCTGCAGCCGCAAAGCCGACTTCTTTCTTGATTCTTGTTGCATCCATGCTGGGTTTGATAGTACTATCGGACGGCTGTGTGTATCAAGGATGTATTGGTAGCTGCCCCCATGGCAACGATATCTACTCCCGCGTTTCGGATTCTGTTGGAAGAGTTTGGTGGTTGCGATCTATACGGTTCGGAGATGATCAATGCCGCTTCCCTTTTAACGGGAGGCCCCTTCGAATCCTACTATGTGATGGCAGAGCCTGTACCCGAAAAACTGATACACCAACTTGTAGGTGGAGATCTAGAGTCCCTCTGGAAAGCTGCAGCGTACCTAGATGGGATTCCTGGATTCGGGATTGATCTCAACATGGGGTGTTCAGCTCCTGAGATCATCCGTGCGGGAGGAGGAGTCCGATGGATGCGTTCTATCGATGCGGCTCGCTCGCTAGTGGCGGGTACCCGGGCTCGAGTGAAGCATAAACGCTTGTCAGTAAAACTGCGGTTGGGGGAACAAGAGGATCCAGAGTATTTGCTCGCCTTCTGTCAGGCACTGGTAGCGGAAGGGATCGATTTTCTCACCCTTCACCCTAGAACCCGAAAGGATAAGTTTCGCCGTATTGCCCGATGGGAGTATGTGCGTTTGCTAAAGGAACATCTTCCCATTCCAGTGATCGGGAATGGGGATGTGCGAACCTACGATGACTATTGCCGGGTTCGGGCTCGTTACTGTCCCGATGGGGTGATGATTGGTCGTGCGGCAGTCCGTTCTCCCTGGATCTTCTCCTATATACGGTACAAAGAGGGGCAACAACTGCCGGCCTCACCCTTCGTTGAATCATGGAACCCCTTTACAGTCAACCTTCGGGCAGTCATTCTTCGATTTCTTGACCTATTGCCTCAGTATCAACCGAGAGAGTTTCTAGAAAGCAGGGCGAAACGGTTCCTGCAGTATGTTTCTGGGAATCTAGTCTTTGGACACCGGTTTTTTACTCAAGTTTGGAATGCATCCGGATGGGAGGACCTTCGCACCCTGGTGGATAGGTATTTTTCTGAACATCCCGAAGAAGTCGTACGTGTGGTAGAATAGGGAGTTATTGAAGAAATTTTCCTTTGAAGGCCCGAGCAAACCGATATATACTACAAGGAAGAAGAGGGAGGCATATGCAACGTAACGAGAAGTACTTACATGTGGGATATGCCGTACTGTTTTTACCTGTGCTGTTGGGCTTGGTTTGGATGGCTCCTAAACGCTTACCGCCTGCTCACTCGGGGCAGGGGCAACCAGCCTTGCTGCCCATGGAACTAGAGGCTACAGAACCCGCACCTCGGCGACTCGTTTTCGTTTCCTATAAAGTGGCACCCGGAGACACAATCTCAGGAATAGCGGAGATGTACAACGTTACTCAAGATTCCATCATCAGTTGGAACAACATCGAAAAAGCGCGAACCCTTCAGATCGGGACGGTTCTACAGATTCCCAACATGAATGGATTGATGCACGAGGTAAAAGCAGGGGATACGCTTGAATCGATCTCTCGGAAATACGGGGTGGATATGCAGTCCATCCGGGATGTGAACGAACTGGCGATGGATGGTATCCAGCCTGGTCAACGGTTGTTCATCCCGGAAGCGAAGTTACCTACCGTAGAGCTCCGCAGGGTATGGGGCGAACTGTTTCGGTATCCGGTTCGAGGATGGATTTCTTCTCCCTATGGATGGCGCGCAGATCCCATCACAGGCGCACGACGGTTCCACAATGGAATCGATATTGGGGGATTCGAGGGAGAAGCGGTTCGGGCTGCTTTAGAAGGGCGGGTAGCGGAAACAGGATACAATGATAGCGCGGGAAACTACATTCTCCTTTCCCATGTAGGAGGTTACACAACGTTCTATGCTCACCTGCGGTCCATTGCCGTCACCCCGGGAATGTACGTGCGGGAAGGGCAGAAGATTGGAGAGGTGGGAAGCACTGGGTATTCGACCGGGGCCCATCTGCACTTTTCCGTGTTCCGATGGGGACGGCCTGTAAATCCAGTGTTACTTCTCTATTGAGGAGGGATTGAGAACTTATCGCTGGTAGGTGAGTTCATACTCCAAGGGAGTGGTCAATAGGGTCAAAAGAGGTAGGGTGAAGCGGATAGTGGACGGTCCTTCTTGAATACCTCCCTTTTGTCGGAGGATGGGAGCGGGGGTTCGGATTCGGACTTCAATCCGTGATCGTTGTAAAGTCGTGCTGAGCTCTTGTTCCGAAGCGTATTCCTCCAACGCCCAGATGAGTTGTTTCCGATATTCCCCTTCGTTCAGTGGTTTGTTCTCTGAGGGAAGAAGCATCCGGAACATGGGGGATTGGGTATCAGGGGCGAGCGCAAGGATCGCTTTCAAGGTGTCCCGATTTAAATTGATTCGAAGGGTTTCCTCACGTGCCTTCCTTTCTAAGGAAATTGCATTTCCCATTTTGGGATCAGCGAAGAGGGTCTCTAGGTTCTTGAAGGTGAAGGTTGCCTCTAGGCGTTCTGGTGATGGGGTGCGGGCAGAGGTGAGGGATAGGTTTTTTTCCTGGGCAAAGCGAAGACGTAAAGCTTCTAGATCAAAAATCCTGGGATGCTTTGGATCATAGTTCGGAAGGAATCCGGTGGCAAGATCGGAATAGTACCGTAGCAGGATGGGGGATAGTTCGATACGGAGGGACAGTTCACCCGAACCGTCGGAGTTTACGATGAAATCGGTCTGAGTGGAACAGTGCGAAAAGAGCAGCGTTGCTACCGATAGGAGTATAGGTAGTTGGAATACCCTCATAGCAGGAATGTAACGCAGATTTTACCGCCCGACAAGCGTACGGTTCCTTTACGTGTCCTTTATGGGTTCGGTAGGTACAATCGAATGGAAGTAGTGTCTAGCCTGTTCTTCCCAGTAGGCTGCTTCCTCGAGTTTTCCTCGTTTCCGGCATCCTTCCGCGTGGATCCGGCATTTACGTACCAACTCTTCTACAGCTTCCTTATACCGCAGAGGATGTGAGGAAAAGAATCCCCGGTCTGCGAGATCCTTCAATGCCTGTAACCGAAAGGGTTCAATAAAAGGGTAGGATAGGGAAAGCTGATCCAACGAGCCTCCCCGTTTTACAGTCAACGGTTCCTCTATGTATAATACAGGCTCAGATGAGGTGATCCGTATCCAAAGTTCATAATCTTCGGCGATCCTTAGATCCTCCCGGAACCCTCCCACTTCTTTGAACAAGCTACGTTCCATCAGTACTGTGGAAGGTCCTAATATACACTTCCTCAAGCTATCCCGGAATACATCTCCTTCCCGGCGGTGCCGCTGTTTTCGTTGGGAGATGGTTTTGCCGTTTCGAATCCAGAGTTCTCGGGTGTGGCTGATCCGAAACCTCTGACCTCTAGCCATCGATGCCTTGTGGGCTTTTAGTTGGAGTTCAAGTTTTTGGGGTAGCCACAGGTCATCCGAATCGAGAAAGGCAAGGTACGTTCCCTGGGCAATTTGAGCTCCTCGGTTCCTCACCAGTCCGGGGAACCCTGTGTGGGGGAGAGTGAGAAGGATTAAAGGAGGGGAATGGGTAGGGGGAGAAGGCCAAACTGAAAATCCCCGTCGTACTAGCGTCTCAACGGTGATATCCGAAGACCCATCATCCCCTACGATCAGTTCGAAGTTCCTGTACGTTCCCTGCAATACCGATTCAACGGCTTCTAGTACAAGGGAAGCCCGATTATACGTGGGAATCACGACGGAAACCAGAGGATCGTCCATAGGTTTAAGAGGCTCCACCGTCATCTCGGTATCCTGCTACGTTGATTTCGCATTTCCTCTTCTATCAAAGTGTAGGGATCCCCTTTTTTCCCTTTGATACGTTTGGTGACTTGGAGGAGTCGAGGTAAATCTTTCTCTAGATCAAGGTAGAGTCGTTGGAAGAATTGGTTCTCCGGATAGTACAAGCGGTAGAGGTATAGGTATGCATTGTTCACCGGTAATTTCGAAAAACCTTTAAAGGATTCGGTTTGGAACAGTTGCTCGTAAGAAGCAAGGAACTTCTGCTGAAACTCTTGGATGAGAATGGCTTTGCGTCTGAGTTTTTCTTCTCTTGTTAAGGGGGTAGCGTACAGATCTTCCAGGATCCGAATCAACTGCTGAACTTCTTGCAGGAAGGTCTTCTGATCTTTTTCCCAGGCTTCGAGGGTTGCGTACTCGGGGGAGGATTCTCCGAACCGAAGCCGGATATACAGACGGGCCCCTTCCCTTCCGACGAAGGTTGCGAACTCTTCATTGAACTGGGATTGTCCTTTTACGTACAAGGTTGCATGGGCTTGCTCGTGGATGATCAGTTCGGCTAGTTGGTGTATTTTATAGGACTTCATGAAGGAATACAGGGGATCGGAGAAGTATCCCAAGGTGCTGAAGGCATCTACTGTTCGAATCCATACGTCGAGATCCAAATCGCGGAGTCTTTCTGCTTCCGTTTTTGCGTCTTCCAATTGAAAGAATCCTTTGTAGGGGACTTTGCCTACAATAGGGAACTTCCACTCATGGGGAGTAAAGGAAATTTTATCGGTTGCAGAAACTACGTAGGCCAAGTGGTTCTGCTCAAGTTCTACATACCGGGTATAGTTGGAATTCGTCTCCAACCCCAATGTATCTGTAGCAAAGGAGCGAATATCCTGTACCCGTTCCAGGAAGATCCGTGTCTGAGGATCTAAGTCCTGCTTGCGGATGAGCTCTTCCACTGACTCTGCTTTAGAATGGAAGGAAAGGAGGATCGTCCCTTGTTTCAGGATATAGCAGCTCGACAGTCCCAAAGCCAAGACGAGTGCGCCCATTGTGGTTAGAATGGTGGTTTGCAAGAGTCGGAGGTGGGACATCTTAGAGAACCTCATCCTTTTCCTCGTAAGCGTTCGGATTTTTGAAAAGCGGGGCAATGTTTGCCTGTGGCCCGAAACACCTCATAACTTGGGAGCTCCCGACCTTTTATGTTGAATACACTGCATCCCCGAGGAAATCGGGGATCCCAGGTTACAAAGAAATACTCACACTGGAGACAGTTGGGCGGATGGTTGGGGGGCTGAACCATCGTCAGAACAATGCCTCCTGGCTAGCTGCATACGCCTCCAAGTATGCATCGTAGTGTTTCATGATCTCTCGGAGGAGGGATGGAATCGTTAGGTTGTGCTCCCCGAGTTTCTTTAGAGGCATGACCTTGGTGGATGTGCTGGTAAGGAAGAATCCATCTTGATCGGGAATTTCTGTTGCCAAAATGGGCCGTTCTTGGACAGGGATCCCCTTCTTCTGGAGAGCATCCAGAAGGGTAATCCGGGTGACTCCTTCCAGTACTTGTTTCCGGGGAGGAGTGTACACAACCTCTCCTTTTACGTAAAACAAGTTTGTGCGGGTACCCTCAGTGAGGTATCCATCCCGATTCTTTAACACCGCATCATAAGCCCCTGCCTTTTTCGCCGCTCGAAAGGCGAGGGTACTCACTAGCATGTTTAATGTCTTTGCTTCGGGGAATACACGCTCTCCTGGATAGATCAGGGCAGTAGCCCCCTGCTTGTAATCCTTCCGATCAGGAAATAAAGGGTTCAAGGTCATGATGTACAAGCGGGCTTGTTCAGCCGTATCCCCTCCGATGAGGAGGACTTTGATATTCGTATGTTCTGTTTTATTGGCCCGTACTAGTTCTTGGATCCCCCCGGTAATGTCTCCTGGCTTGAAGGGATGGGAAAGACCAATCACCGATGCAGAATGGAAGAGTCGTTCCTCGTGAAGGGATGGAAAGTAGAGAATCCGGTTTCTTACCTTAAGGGTTTCATACACTCCATACCCGTAGGAAAAATTCAAATCGTCAACGGATACTACCGCCTGTTCGATGGGGATCAATCGTTGGTTAAAGATACAGTAGGGACCAATCATGAATGGTTACTCCTTTGATGAATATAAGCTTCTAGCACTAAAAGGTCCGCTTCGGCCCAATCGAGGGATCGTAGCTGTTCTGGAATACCCCAAATGAAAGCATCATGATCTTTCATACTTCCAATATCTGAAAGGGAATAGCAAACGTAAGGGTATAGAACGATTGTTCGATGGGGGTATGTATGATGGACTGGAGGCAAGGCATTCCTGATGGTTACCTGTAATCCTAACTCTTCTTTGAGTTCCCGCTCCAAGCAGCGTTCAGGGGTTTCTCCTGGTTCGAGCTTACCCCCCGGGAATTCCCATTTGCCTCCTAGTTCCTTCTCGCCCTTTCTGCGAAGGGCGAGGATCTTGTCTCCCTGTTGCAGGATCCCGCAGGATACAAAGAGTGGCTTTTTATCCATCGAATCGTAATGATAGGGACTATTCGGGAAAAAAGCAAGGAACGAGGAACGAGCAATGGGAGATTAAATAACGGTGGAGGGGAGCAACCACTTGACAGGAAAGGGAGAATAAGCTACAATAATTGTGAAAAATTTCACAGTAAGGAATAGGGTGTTTCGTTGCAGGAGGAGCCGTGAAAAAGGATTCAACCCTTCCACCCCCAACGCTTGAGCGACTTGCCCGTCTCTATGTGCTGTTGGGGAAACTTCAGAATCTGGGGTTACAAGCCATTTCCTCCAAGCGATTAAGCGAGCTTTTAGGTGTACCGGATCATACGATTCGGAAAGATTTGAGTTTCCTGAAAGAAGGGCAAGGAATTGAACCATTTGCAGAAAAAGAAAAAGCAGGGGTAGGGAAACCCGGCTCAGGAGTAGGGCGGGGATACCCTTTGGAATCCCTTCGTCTCCTGATAGGGGCTCGGTTGGGGCTCACTCATCCGAGAACCGCTTGCCTAGTGGGGTTAGGAAACTTGGGGGTGGCCATTCTGAATCGAAGGATATGGCAGGAGGGAGTGTATCGATTAGTGGCGGCCTTCGATCTCAGTGAAAACCGACTGGAACTCCTTTCCACAAAGATTCCCTTGTACCATGCTCGAGAGCTAGAAAGGGTTGTGCGGAACTACCGGATCGAAATCGGAATTCTTACTGTACCACCCGAAGCTGCTCAGGAAACTGCGGATCGTCTAGTACACGCTGGAATCCGGGGAATCATCAACTTTGCACCGGTGGTGCTGACAGTGAAATCAAACCGTGTGGTAGTGAGGAATGTCTCTCTAGCAGGAGAACTGAACATACTTTCTGCGTATCTCTATCAACAGGAGGAGGAAACACATGGGTAGAGTGTACAATTTTTCAGCGGGACCTTCGATGCTCCCGGAGGTGGTGTTGCAGCGGGCAGCTCAGGAGATGCTGGATTATAGGGGAAGCGGTCAATCTGTGATGGAAATGAGTCACCGTTCCCATTGGTTCGAAGAGATCATACAGGAAGCGGAGGCACTCCTCCGGGAATTGATGGGAATACCGGATACGTATGCGGTTCTATTCCTCCAGGGAGGTGCCTCGTTACAGTTCTCCATGGTTCCCTTGAACTTGCTCCCAGAAGGAGGGGTAGCAGAATACGTGGAAACAGGTCATTGGGCTGCCAAAGCCGCCGAAGAAGCGGCCCGGTATGGTACGATCCGGATCACTGCGTCTTCGAGGGACCGGAACTATAGCTATATACCCAACGTACCCTCTCCTGGAATGGATGCTGCGTATCTGCACATTACAACGAACAATACGATCTATGGAACTCGGTTCACTCGAATTCCGGAAACTGGATCGGTCCCGTTGGTTGCCGACATGTCCAGTAATATTCTCTCCGAACCGATAGACATAGGCAAATTTGGTTTGGTATACGCGGGTGCTCAGAAGAACTTAGGCCCCGCAGGAGTTACTGTAGTGATTATTCGGAAGGATCTAGTGGGAAGGCATCGGCCTATCACCCCTACCATGCTTCGGTACGATATCCATGTGGAGAATCATTCCCTGTACAATACTCCCCCCTGCTATAGCATCTATATCCTGAAACTTGTGCTGGAGGAGGTGAAACGGAAAGGGGGTGTTGAGGAGATGTATCGGGTAAACCTGGAGAAGGCCAGAATCCTGTACGATTTCCTCGACCAATCTCGCCTTTTTCGGGGTACGGTGGATCCATCTGTCCGTTCCCTCATGAATGTCCCCTTTGTCACAGGTTCAAAAGAACTGGATGCTCTGTTCCTGAAGGAAGCAGAGGCTAGGGGATTCATCAATTTGAAAGGGCACCGAACCGTAGGAGGCATGCGAGCCAGCATCTACAATGCCATGCCCGTGGAAGGGGTGAAAGCGCTAGTAAGTTTCATGAAGGAATTCGAAGCAAAGCATGGGAAAGGAGCGTAGTATGTTCAAGATCATGACGGTAAATAAGATTTCGCCCAAGGGTCTGGAGTTGTTTCCCCGCGATCAGTACGAGGTGGCATCGGAACTGAGCAACCCGGACGCGATCATCGTACGAAGTTCTCCCCTCCATGAAATGGAGTTCCCAGAATCCGTGAAAGCGATAGCCCGTGCGGGAGTCGGTACCAACAACATACCCGTGGAGCGGTGCACGGAAAAGGGAATTGTAGTGTTCAATACACCGGGAGCGAATGCCAATGCGGTGAAAGAGCTAGTGGTAGCAGGATTGCTCCTTTCCTGTCGACGAATCCATGAGGGTATCAGCTGGACAAAGTCTCTCTTAGATCAGACCGATGATATTCCCGGAATGGTGGAACAGAACAAGAATCAGTTTGCCGGCCCAGAGCTGATGGGTAAAACCCTGGGAGTGATTGGGTTGGGGGCTATTGGGGTGATGGTGGCCAATGCTGCTATTGGGCTAGGAATGCGGGTCATTGGGTATGATCCTTTTATTTCGGTCGAGTCTGCTTGGCGATTATCACGGGAAGTGATTCGGGCTGAAGGACTGGAATCCCTCTTGAGGCAGAGTGATTTTATCACCCTCCATACTCCCCTGACGGACAAGACCCGGGGCCTGTTGAATGAGGAACGGTTTACCGTTATGAAGAAAGGGGTACGGATCATGAACTTTGCTCGGGGGGGTCTTGTGAACAATGAAGACCTGATCGAGGCCCTGCAAACAGGACAGGTGGCGAAGTATGTAACGGATTTCCCCGAGGCAAAATTGCTGAAGGTAGAGAATGTTCTCTGTTTACCTCATCTGGGGGCCTCTACTCCTGAAGCTGAGGAAAACTGTGCAATTATGGCAGTTACCCAACTGAAAACCTTTCTTGAGACGGGGAATATCAGTCGTTCAGTCAACTTTCCTGATTGTACCTTGGAGCGAACAGGAAAAGTACGCCTTACCGTTTCTAACTTCAACATCCCCAACATGGTGGGGCAGATCACTGCCATTCTCGCAAAGGAAAAGATCAATATTTCCGACCTGTTGAACAGGCATAAGGATGGGATTGCCTACAATATCATTGATCTGGATTCGGACATCAGCGATGAATCTTTAAAACGAATCCAGGAGATCGATGGAGTCATCCGGGTCAGAAAAATCTAGAGGAACGCAACGAAAGAATGGCAGGACCGAAAACAACCTTTACCTGTTCGAACTGCGGGCACGAAGAACCCCGGTGGTTAGGGCGATGTCCTCAATGCGGAGAATGGAACACGTTTCTGGAAGGGCTGTCAAGCCAGCGGATTCAAAAAGGTTCGGTGAAGCAGTTCCGTAGGGGATCCTCAAAGGAAGAAGCAGCTATCCTTTTATCTTCCGTGGACAGCTCTCAGGCCGACGCAATAGATTCTTCGGTACGGGAATTGAACCGGGTACTAGGTGGAGGAGTCTTTAGGGGAAGTACGATCCTCCTTGGAGGAGAGCCGGGCATTGGAAAATCTACCCTCCTCCTTCAAGTGGCAGGAGGGATAGGGGAAACATGCAAATCCCTCTATGTGAGTGGGGAAGAATCCCCTGCTCAGATTCGCCAACGGGCTGAACGAGTAGGAGTTCAACCAGGGAAAATCCATATTTATGCAGAAACGGAATTGGAACGGATCCTTCAGTGCTTGAATACGCTGAAGCCAGAGTTCATCGTGGTGGATTCCATTCAAACTCTCTATGCTCCGGAGATGGGGTCCATGCCTGGTACGTTGAACCAAATGAAGTACTGCTGTCATGAGATGTCCGAATGGGCGAAGGATCTAGGAGCAGGTCTGGTGTTTGTAGCTCATATCACGAAAGAAGGTCTTATCGCAGGACCCAAAGTGATCGAGCATATGGTGGATACCGTTCTTTATTTCGAACAGGGAGGCGGAGATCTGCGTTTCCTTCGAGCAGTGAAGAATCGATTCGGTTCGATCGATGAAATTGGACTTTTTTCCATGGGAGAAAGAGGGCTTCGAGAGGTAAGCGATCCTTCCTCGGTGTTTCTGGTACGAAGGAATGGGGCATTGCCTCCGGGTGTAGTGGTAGCCCCTGTGTACGAAGGTAGTCGGGTTCTAATGGTGGAACTCCAGGCGTTGGTAGTTCCAGCGAAGGGAGGCATTTCCCGTGTATTTTCCGATCGATTGGATGTTGGTAGGGTCTCTCGGATCGCTGCGGTTTTAGAAAAACAAACAAATCTAAGGTTTTCGGATCAGGACATCTATGTAAATGTAGCGGGCGGGATCCGGATCAGTGAAGTAGGAATCGAACTTCCCTTGGCTCTTGCTCTTTACTCTGCCCGTACAGGGATTCCGTTTCCTGCGGATACGGTCGTGGCGGGCGAGGTGAGTTTGGCAGGAGAGGTGAGACCTGTGTCCCACATCCGAAGACGGTTTCGGTCCGCTCAAGAGCTAGGCTTTTCTGTTTGTATTGGACCTGAGGCTTGGGATGAGGAGCAGGAGCATACTTCCTGGATTGAGGTTGCCACAGTGGGGGAGGCGGTTCGAACTGTCTTTACTTCCGGGCTAGCACCGTTAGATAAGGCAAAGCAATAAAGTTCCCGATCATTCCCCCTATATTAGAGAAGAAGAAGACCAGAAGAACATGAGTCACCCGATTCCGGAAGAATCCTTTCAGGGAAGTGATATCTTCGCTCAAGCGTTCAAAATCTTCTACTGTGGGCTTGCGAAAATAGGCTTCAATCAGGCCTGTGATCATCCCTACCCCTATAGCGGGATTCAGGGTAGCGATGGGCGCGGCTGGAAAAGAAGCGAGAATGGTAACTGGATGAGCCAAGGCAAGTAAACTGCCGAGGGCTGCCAATCCACCATTCACCAGAACCCAAACCCACACCATCTCCATTCCCTGAATCCAACCAGACCGGAGGAATCCCCACCCAATCAATCCGATGATGAGAGCAGGAAGCACCCAGGGGAGAAATTTAGACACCTTTGCTGGAGGGGGAACAGTCTCCAACTCCCGTACATCGATCCTAGTTTCCCCCCGAAATAAAACTTCTAACCACTGGATGATACCTGGAACATGGCCCGCTCCTACTACCGCAAGGATTTTTTTCTCAGGTTGATGGTAAATGTTCTGAGCAAGGTACTGGTCTCGCTCATCGATCAGTACTTCTTTCACCGAGGGGAGGTATCCTGCCAATTCCTCCATCATCGATTCCAACTCGTTCTTTTTTTTCAGTTCCTCGATCTGTTGGGAGGACAACTTCTCAGAACTAAGGACAGAGGAGAGAAGAGCAGCGAGGAGTTTGTTTTTTCCCCAAAAACTGGATCTAGCCCATGCCCTCCGCAGAGTAACCTGAATATCCCTATCGCATAAGGCAGTGGGAATACCCAAACTCTCTGCGGTTCGAATGGCTGCCAACATCTCTTCCCCTGGACGAATACCCAATTCAAGGCCTAATCGTCGCTGGAAAGAGGTAAGCACGAGATTACTGAGTAAGAGGAACCCTTTTCCTTCTTTGAGGACTCGGTAGATATCGAGGGACGACCACTGAGCCCCTTCGGTTAAAGTTCTGTACCGAGAAGGGTCGATTTCGATACATACTCGTTCTGGTCTTTCTTCGGAGATGATCCGTTCTACTTCCTCTACGCTTTGCTTGGAAATATGGGCTGTACCTACGAGAATGAAGGTTCTGTCGCCGAGTTGCAACCGTGTAATCGAGTCACTCATGGATGTTCCTTTTTCCCTAATGCTTCGAGAAATCGAGATCGGAGCACTTCTGCACCAGGGAAGCGATTCCGGGTTATAGCACCCCCTCCCATATGTACATGACCGCCTCCGGAACCGATTCCTGCCAGCGCTCTTCGTACGATCAGATCTGCAGGTCGTGCAGGATCCTCGCTACGGACCGATACGTGGAGAATATCCTTTTCAAAAGCCCAACTCACTACAATGATGATTTCTTTCAGTCCAAGAAAAAAATCGGAAACGAGCCCCAGCAGTTCGGAGGTGCATTCCAAATCAAGTTCAAGAAAGCAGATCTCATCGATGATCCGATAGTGGTTCACTGCTTGTTGGATGATGGGTAAATCCTGTAACGCAAGACAGTTCTTAAGAATGTAGGAGGCTCGTTGCCAGTCTCCCTGGAAAAAAAGTGTAGAGAAGGCTTCCAGATCCATGGGCGAGACGGCTCGAGTCATGAAGGCTGTGTCAGTCATGATGCCCATTAGGAGACTAGTGGCAATGGAACGAGGTATGGGGCCTCCATGTTCTTTTAGGTAGGTATAGAGAATGGTAGAACAGGATCCATACGAAGTGCGGATGTCAATGAAGGGGCAGGAGGCAGGGATGGGTGGGGTATGATGGTCAATGATGCCCACCAATTCGCCCATGATATCGGTGACATTCGTATTTCCCGCAAATCCATCCACTAATACGATTTGGTTGGTTTCTTTCAGGTGTAGGTCTTTTGCTGCAATCAGGGGAATCTTCAATTCATCGATGGTTACTTTCAAAGTTTCACTTTGAAACTCGCCATTATAGCAAAGGAAGGTGCAGAACCCTCGTTGAGTTAGGATCCAGTGTAGGGCATGACCCGACCCGATGGCATCATGATCGGGAAAATCATGGGTTTGAATGAGCACCGGATGGGTTCGATCCAGTAACTCCAGTAAGGTTTGCAACATATGAACTATCGATCCTTCGGCAACATACGCAGTTCCCAGCTGGCCAAACGGTTTTCAATGAACCCACTGGTCCGGGCATCGGAAGCCTCCAGAAGGTATGTTCGTGCCGAGTTCATTTTCCCCTGTAGTTTATACTGAATCGCCAAGTAGAACAACATGCGGGATTTCATGGTTCGATTCTTTTCGTTGTTCACCTGTTGTACGATAAAAAAATCGGAAGAAGGCTGCAAGTAGTACCGAGCCATGTGGTAATACAACGAATCTCGAGGTAAAGTCGGTAAGATTCTTTCCAGATATTCGGCAGCTTTTTGTTCTTGGTTGGCGCATTTGTAGGAAAGGGCTACAAGGAGATGGTAGGCTGGTTCGGTTTCGTCCCTCTCGGCTGCTTTCCGGAAGCATTCTGCTGCCTTCTGGAAGTTATTTAATTTATAATGAAGGATTCCCATGGGAACATACAGATAGGGGTACTGCGGATTCAAAGCCTGTGCTTTCTGGTAATCAGCCAAGGCCTCTGAGTATTTTTCTTTTCCATCGAGAATCCGAGCTCGATAGATATAGGCTAAGAACAGATCTGGTTCTAGTTCAATAGCTTTGTTGAAATCAGTCAATGCTTCCTCTGTCTTCCCCATATTGGCTCTTAATCTACCACGGTCGTAGTAGTTCCACCCATAATCGGGAGCAAGTGCTATCGCTTTCGTCAGATCTGCCTCGGCCGCTTCAAAGTTTCCTAACTCCGCTCGAGCTTTACTACGATCTACATAGGCAAAGGGATAGTTCGGTAGGAGTTCCACTGCTTTCGTTAGGGTTTTCTCTGCTTCTAACGGTTTTTTCTGTCGGAGTTCTAGATTTCCCTTCCCCAGCAAGGCAGTGATATTGGAGGGATCGTTCGATAAACTAGCCTGGAAAGCTTTTTCTGCTTCTTCTAGTTTCTTCTGCTTTAATAAAAGTTCCCCCAGCGCTGCTTGAGCTTTTGAATGGGATGGCTCGATTTTAAGAATCTGGTCCAGCAGTTCTTTCTGTTTAGTAGAGTTCATGGAGGCCGATTCGATCATGGCCAGGTTGTATAGTGCCTCTGTATCTTTGGGGTCTGATCGAACTAATTCGGATAGAATTCTCTTCGCATCCTGAAGCTTTCCTGCAATGATGAGCACCTCTGCAAAGAGTCGCTGGGTTTCCCTCGAATTCGGATCTTTCTGTTGCGCTTTTTCCAGAGCGTTCAATGCTTTTTCTGGATCACCTATTGACAGGTACGCTGCCACTCCTTCGTACATATCTTCTTCTGGTGGTAGTAGTTCTAGAGGTGGAACTTTTGAAGGAGCTTCCTGAGGTACAGAAACAGTCTTACAAGATCCTAGAACTAGGATTCCTAACACAATAATAAAAAAGAGCTTAATGCTTAAAAGGGTGTATTGATGGGTAGACCAAGGTTGCATAGCAAAGAGTATAGTAACCGGGGGAGTTAGGGTATGACAAGAGTAGGAGTGCAACGTGTCCAAGGTAGGGTTGACATAGCTGCTATATTTGCTATAGCATCTATAGCAAATATGCTGATAGA
Source organism: Spirochaetota bacterium (assembly GCA_026418195.1). Lineage (GTDB taxonomy): Bacteria > Spirochaetota > Spirochaetia > DTKZ01 > DTKZ01 > DTKZ01. The sequence continues at coordinate 23,833 of JAOABU010000056.1, forward strand.
TCCAACTACCTATGAACCTGTCGAATCAGCAGCCATCGACTCTGATCCCTTCCTTACTGCAGCAGAGCGAGTGTATAGGACGATCCTACGAAAGATCATTCAGGGAGAGTTTTTACCAGGAACACGGCTACCTAGAAGAAAACTGGCTGAGTTAACTGGTGTCAGCCAAATCCCGGTTTTAGAGGCATTGAAGCGGCTAGAACAGGACGGGTTGGTAGAGTATAGACCCCGGTGTGGTTGTATTGTGGCGGTACCTACCGTTCATAGGATCCTGGATATGTATGCGTTGCGTGAAGCAATAGAATGCCAGGTGGCCCGAATTCTGTCCCTACAGATTACCCAAGAACAAACACAGCAGTTCCTTCAGCACGCAACCCATTTGGATAGCATTCTATATTCTTCGGAAGAAGAAGGGTATGTTTCGGATCTACATTACAGGTTTCACATCCAGTTGGCTGAGGCAACGGGGTTTGAATCCTTAGTGAGCCTCCTTCGAAAGGCAAACTTTCTTTGGCTACTTTGGAAAGGAATCCATTCGAAGAGAGAGCACCGGGTACAATCGAAAGAATCCCATGCGAAGCTTGTAAAATGCATTTCGGACGGGAATCCACAGAATGCCGAAGAGGCGATGCGGCGTCACATTCTAGAGGCGAAAGAACCTCTATTGAGAGACTATAATGAACCAAACGTATGAGACATTAGGAGGCAGCAATGGATAAGTTTGAAGAATTGCAGGGTCAATTCAAGTTTTGGGAGAAAACGAAAGACATCGCAGACAACTTGATGGACGTAATGTTGAACTACCGGCAGAGTGGACATCCTGGTGGGTCTCGGTCAAAAATGCATGCCTTTCTCACCACCTTGTTGAGTGGAGCTATGCGATGGGACATTCGGTATCCGGAGAAGCGATTTGCCGATCGGTTTGTGTTAGGGGCTGGACATACGGTTCCCATGGTATATGTAGTCCTCGCGATTTTCAACGAAGCCTTGGACCTAGCCTACAAGAAAACAAAGGATAAACGGTTCTTGAATCCCCAACCAACCGAAAGGATTCTACGCTGGGAAGACCTATTAAAGTTCCGACGTAGGGGTGGGCTATCGGGGCATGCAGAGTTTTCCGGTAAAACCCTATTCTTGAAGTTCAACACAGGACCATCTGGCCATGGCAGCCCAGCTGCTGCGGGGATTGCCCTGGCCTTAAAACGAGCAGGAGTGGATGCGAAGGTTTTCATCATGGAAGGGGAAGGGGGATTGACTCCCGGCGCGACTCATGAGACTGCTAACTCTGCATGGGGACTTGCCTTGGATAATCTCTACTACCTGGTGGACTGGAATGATTTCGGAATCGATGATCACACTGTGAGTGCCGTTGTCTATGGAACCCCTAAAGATTGGTTCGGATCCCATGGATGGCGTGTATTTGGCACGGAACAGGGATCCGATTGGACTGCTCTGGTAAAAGCGATGCATGAGATGATCGATTCTCCAAATCCCAATAAGGCTCCCAGTGTGCTCTGGTTCAAAACAAGGAAAGGTAGGGAGTACGGCAAGTATGACTATGCCTCCCATGGCGTCCCCCATGGATTGAATAGCGAGGCATTCTGGGAATCCAAAAAGCCTTTTGCAGAAAAGTATGGAGTTTCGTTCCAAAACTTTGGAGGCCCTGCTCCTAAAGATCCCGAGGGATTAACTAAGGAGTTTCGGACAAACCTAGAAGTAGTGATCAAGGTTTTACAGGAGGATCCAGAACTCTATATGTATCTGGCGGAACGCCTCGTATCTATTGGCGAGAGTGTACCCAAAGAGATGCCCAAATTTCGACTCACGAATCAAGGAAAGAAACGTTCACCTTTCCAAGACCCGAGACTTTTCGATTTTAAAAACTATCCTGCGGATCTATTCGTGGCCCCAGGTACTCAGGCTGCCAACCGGGCTGCCCTAGCAAAGTGGGGGGCTTGGGTAAACGCCTTTGGTTACAAGGAGTATGGAAGACCTGTTTTCGTCGTGAGTTCAGCGGACCTTTCTGGTTCTACCAACATCAATGGATTTGCTTCTGGGTATGGAGACTTTAAGGGATATGGGTACTATGAACGTGTGGGAGGTCCAGAGGGAGTCCTATTACCACAGGAAATCACTGAGTTTACCAATTCTGGAATTATGGTAGGAATGGCATCGGTGAACCTTGCTGAGGAACCGGAAAAAGAGTTCGATGGATTCTGGGCAGCGACTTCAACGTATGGAAGCTTTTCCTACCTCCTGTATGGACCTTTGCGGCTTTACAGCCAACTCGCTCAGGATTGCGAACTAAAAACAGGAAAAGTAATCTATGTAGCTGGGCACTCAGGACCTGAGACAGCGGATGACAGTAGAACCCACTTCGGGATCTTTTCTCCTGGAGTAACTCAATTATTCCCAGAAGGACACGTGATCAATCTTCATCCCTGGGAACACAACGAGGTGCCCGTAGTACTCGCTGCAGCTCTAAAAGAGAAAGCTCCCATCATTGCCCTGCATCTTACTCGGCCCAATATTGAAGTGCCAGACCGAAAGAAGATCGGTATGGCCAGCCATTTTGAGGCTGCCAGAGGAGCCTACCTGATGCGGGACTACAAACCTGAACTACCCAAGATGGGGGTCCTAATCGTGCAGGGCACCAGTGCAGTAGCCAACACCATCAAGATCCTACCAGAACTGGATAAACGGGGTCTGAACGTGAAGATCGTGGTAGCGGTGAGTGCTGAACTCTTTGCCCTCCAGAGCAAAAGCTATCAGGAAAGTATCCTGAGCCTTCAAGATCAGATGGATTCTACCGTGATCACTACTTCTGCTCGCTGGCTGATGCACAAATGGCTGTTCAACAAAGTCTCAGAACGATATGCGCTGAGCTCAGATTGGGACAACCGGTGGAGAACCGGAGGTACGGTAGAAGAGGTGCTAGAGGAAGCACATCTCGATCCTGCCCATATTCTTGAGGGGATCGAACGATTTGCGAAGGATCGTTCCATTCGGCTTCAGGAACTCCAAGACGCTCTGCAACTACGGTAGATAGAATCCACAATGCAGGAATCTATGGAAGGGGGAACTCTCAGGGAACGAACCAGGTTCCCGTTTCCCCCTTTAGAGCCCGCCCCAGATTCTCTGGATTCGTAATGAGGGCTTTGCCGTGGGGTACGGCTTCCAAGTACCAGATGATGGACTGAATCTTGGGGGCCATAGATCCTTTTGCAAAGTGAATCCCTTCGGTCAGAAGTCCCTTAGCTTCTGCACAGGATAACCGATCTATCCACTTCTGTTTGGGAGTGCCGTAAAACAAAGCGACCTTCTCCACTGCAGTAGAGATCACGAACAGGTCTACCTGTAGAGTCCTTGCCAAGAGGGATGAAGCGTAGTCTTTGTCAATTACCGCTGCCACCCCTCGGTAGTTTCCATCCCCAGGGTCGATCACTGGAATACCTCCCCCGCCCGTAGTGATGGTCACAATCCCATGAGAAATGAGGGTTTGTATGGTTTCCAGCTCCACGATTTCCTTGGGTATCGGAGAGGGGACCACTCTTCGGTACCCTCGGTTTGCGTCCTCAATCACGGACCAACCGTTCTCTTCAATTCTTTTCTGAGCCTCCTCTTTTGTCATGAATGAGCCAATCGGCTTGGTAGGGTTCCGAAAAGCAGGATCATCCTTGTCTACCAGGGTTTGAGTGATGATGGTAGCGACATTCTTTCGAATCCCTCGTTGATATAGGATGTTTTGCAAGTTTTGTTGTAGGGCATACCCCAATGCCCCCTGACTATCGGCACCACATACATCTAGGGGGACTTCGTGCATCCCTGCTACTTTGGCGGCGATTTCGGACCTGCGAAGAATGAAGCCTACCTGGGGTCCATTCCCATGGGTAATGGTAACTTCCCACCCCTGCTCAATCATGTCCGCAATATGCATACAGGTTTCGCGAGCACTTTCATACTGATGTTCCACCGTTGGATTCTTTTCGTCTTTGATCAGAGAGTTCCCTCCAATCGCTACTACCGCGGTACGTTTCCCACGCATACCCCTTCACCTCCTTCTGGATATCATACAGGGATTCATCCTACTTTACCATCTTCTATTGTTGTTGTTACAATGCACCGATGGTTGTTCGAACCGTAAGAACGTATTTCCTTGTCCCGCTGATCTATATAACCGTGATTCTTGGTTTGCTATACCTGCAGTTCGGAAGACGAGCAGAAAAATTTACCGATTCTTTCAACGATTTACTGATTATAGGAACCAAAAGTCCTGATCCGAAACAGAAGAAAATCACCGAACTCCATGTACGCTACCAAGGGATCGACTTTCCTTTCGGGGAACGATGGAAGCTCGAGGTTACTACGTCAGCTGGCGAGACTCTAACCCTAGGATTGATAGATTACAAAAAGAACGAAAGGGGATTCCAGCTTAGGTTCGATCGGGAGGTGAGTCTGGAGTTCTCCTTGGATCCTAAGCGGAATGCGTTAGTAGTGGGAAGCGGAAAAACCCTTTCCAACCTTCAGCCGAAGAATCTCATTCTTCGGTTTTCCGTGGTGGACGGAGCGAAAGCAAATAGTGTAGAACGCATGCCCATAGTATCGGTTAAGTATAAAGATAAAGACTATTTTCTTACATTGCCCAAGAATTCACAGGTAGACATGGCCAGACAACGATTTGTCGTTGGTCAGCAACCAGTTCAGGGGATCCTGTTTACCATGGCTCCTACATCTACAGGCACAAAGGATTCTTTCCGGCAATGGTACGCTACGCAGGGAAGCAGCACTACCTCTGAACAGTACAACCGTCGATTGGAAGAGTACGTGAGCGGAGCGTACCTAGGTTGGAAAACTAGTCGATACCAACCAGAAACAGGTACCTGGTTAACAGAGAGAGGCACCAATGAGTTCCGGGAAACTACTGCGGCTGCTCTGCTTGCGGAAGCGGTTCGAAGGAATGAATACGGTCCCCTTTTAGAAACTATTCAAAAAGCTGCAGTCCTTCATGCGGATCAACTAACCATCTTTACCTCCGTTTATTTCGGGAATCTTTTTACCTGGGCAGGACGGATCAAACAGGATGATGAAGCTACCTCAGGTAGGTTATTGGAACAGATCCGACAGAAGGACCTAACAGTATTTCTCAATATGAACCTCATTCAGTTTGCTGCAGATCGAGGCACCCCTCAACTCTGGGATGAGCTAGTTCGGTTCGCCTCTGAAGTAGACCTCCAGCAGATCAGTCTACCTATAGCGTTGGGGATGCTTTCTTCGTACTATAATGCCTCCACAGTAGACCCCGCTTTGCTGAAACCGTTTGAGCGGTTCGACTCCCTCATAAACCTCATCGTGTTCCCTGCCATCGTAAAAGTCCAGGATGGATTCTTTCTCGAATGGGAACCAGGGAAAATCGATGTGTTAGCCTCCATTCGCGCGGGGAGGATCCTGCTTCTAGCTGGGAATGCCTCGAAAGACGAGGTTCTGCGATCGATTGGTCGGGACTTGATTCTCTCAGCTTTGGGATTGGCGGATCGGCAGGGATTCTTACCTCAGCGAATTGTGTTTTCCGAAGAAAGTTTCAAAGGCACGGAAGGACGGATCGCTCCAGAAACCATCTACCCCTTGATCCAGGACAATCCCTTCTATCCTAGGTTCGTGAGCCTTTCGAAAGAGTTGGGGCGAGGGAACTGGCTATACTTTGCAGCGGACCTTTCCCTCATCTCGATCCAACCAGAAGAGTGGCGTTTCCGGTTCCGCTTCCCTACGGGAGAGATTCATCATTTCATCTTTAAAGGAGCCAAACCCTACCGGGAAATCCAAATCTGGGGGATCCCCTGGAGGAACGATCCAAGGTTCGAACGGTATCCGGTAGGATCCTTCTTCCTTGAAGACTTAAGGATGTTCATCATCAAGTATCAGCATAAAAAGCCCGAGGAAGAGTTCCTCATGCGGTTCTAAGATACTCATTTAGTT
>JAOABU010000069.1 GCA_026418195.1 Spirochaetota bacterium
TGGCTCCGAGTTGTGTAACCAGAGTATCGATCAATTCCAATCCAAAGTGCCCTTCTGATTTTTCACGTACCGAGGAATCGAAGCCGACTCCATTGTCCTCTACCACCAGCACCGCTTGATCTTCCTTTCGTACTAAAGACACACGAATTTCTCCCTCCCTGCCTTCCGGAAACGCGTGTTTGTACGCATTGGTAATCAGTTCGTTCAGGATCAAACCAAAGGCAGAAGCACTCCTTGCATCCATGGTGATAGATTGGGCTTCGTAGGTAAGTCTCTGCTTGGTTCGAAAGGCAAAGGCTTCTGAAAGGCTCGAACAAACCCTCTGGATCAACTGCTGAAGAGAAACAGTTGAAGACCCCTGCTCCTGAAGAGCTTCGTACAATCCTGCCAACACGGATACTCGGTTCCTCATGTCCAAGAGGGCTCCCCGTGTCTGAGCCTGCGTTTCCTGATCTGCCTGCAACGTAGCTAGGGAGATGATCTGGTGAAAGGTGTTCCTTGTTCTGTGTCTAAGCTCCTTCAAGAGAGATCGTTGTTCTTCTTCCGATCGTTGTAAAGTCAGTTCAGATGTCTTTCGCTCTACAATATCCCATGCCAGATCGGAAAAGCGGGAGGCGATATCCACATCCTCCTGGTTATAGGGAGTCGGCTTGTTCCCTACCCCTAGTATAGCCACGCATTGATTCTCACGAATAACCGGTACCGTCAGTTCTCGAATCAGGGCAGGATGTCCTTCAGGGTATCCCTTCCGGTTGGTCAGCGTCGAATAATCATTATGAATCACCGGTTGCATGATCCGAGCGCAATCAGCCCACACTCCTGCCTGTTCCAAGGGATAATGAGAGTTAGAACCTTTTGCCGTACAATATTGTTCTACCGTAGCTGTAGACCAGGCATGGAGATACACTGAATGGTTCCCCAAGGAATCGGTTTGCAGGAAGTGAAAGAACCCGATGGGACTTCCTGTTAGGTTGCACACGGTGTCTACCGCCTTCTGAAGGACTTCAGGCAGCCGACGGTTGAAGGAGTACTCTAATAGATCGTACCGAGAGGAGTAGAGCAGGGATTCCTTATGAAGTTTTTCTTCCATGACAACCGTATTCGAAATATCCCTTGCAATGACCAACCCGGCTGGTTTCCCTAAATGCTTCACTGGAACAGAAGCGGACTCGATCCAATGGATCGTTCCATCTTTATGACGAATTTTTATACGCAAGGGAGGATTAGAACTTCCGGACAGTAAGGTTTCGATCCGATTCCGAATCGTTTCCCGATATTCAGGATCGATCGTATCCTCCACTCGAACCCCCACAAGTTCTGCGGACGATTCATACCCAAAAAGGGCCGCTCCCTCCTCGTTCGCAAAGGTATAGATCCCTTCCTGCACGATAAAAATTGAGACTGGAGCCTTTCGAATCCATTCACCGTAGGAAGTTTGCAGATCTTTTAGTTTCTGTTCCATCTCCTGTTGCCGACAATGGGTTTCGTACAGCTTGAAAGCCATACGAAGGGAGGCAAGAAGTACTGTTTCCCCTGCATTCTTTAGAATATACCCGTACGCTCCTATCTGATACGTACGGTCCACAATCTCAGACTCGTTGTGTCCGCTCAAGAATAGGATTGGGATGTCGCGGAATTTCAGAATCCGTATAGCGGCTTCTGTTCCGTCCATGCCCTGCCCAAGATCTATGTCCATGAGAATTAGATCAAGGAGGGGATCCTGCTCCACAGCACGGATCGCTGCCATGCCATTCGAAACAGTGAACACTTCATACCCCTGCTTTCTCAGGAATGTCGCTTCTGACAAAGCGATCAATGGCTCGTCTTCCACTAGTAGGATCTTCTTCGATGGAGTGGATACGTCGTTTTTTAAATCCATCTAATCACGATACCACTCCTTCTCTCGTTAGTATAGAGGAAGTTGAACACGAATTGTTCTTCTCCCCTTCGGATCCTTCCCCACCTCCGTTCCCCCTAGTACCGGGCGTTGCTCTTGTGGGGGTAACAGAAAATCGATCCATCGGAAGGGCAACGGAAATCCTGCGGTAAGGAATTGAGCGGATAGAAAAATCCGATCGGTTTCCGCGGAAATCGAAAGCTCAACTTCCGTGTACTCCCCCTTTCGATATGCTATCGTTTCTCCATCGTCCTCGATCAGGAGGAATCTAGATCGGGTTCCAACTCGCGGGGGAAATACCCAAACGCATCGCTGGGTATCCTCCCATTCCCGTCCTAGTTCAGGGACCTGCCCTAACGGAATCAGAGCACCCTCGGGAGCTAATAGAGGAATCCTTTCTAAAGGAGCATCTAGCACGATCTCCTTTCCTCCTTCATGATACATACCTGTATCTACCTCATACCAACCCATTCCTTTCGGCAGATACACCGTTCGAGTTCGGGCACCGGGTTCCAATACAGAAGCCACCAAGAGGTAGGGTCCCAGAAGAAAATCGAAAGACTCCTGCCAGCACCTCGGATCCTGGGGGAAGTGGTACACCATAGGACGAAGGATGGGCTCCCCTTTCCGGACTGCTTCATAGAACAAGGAATAGAAGTATGGGATCAGCCGATACCGAAATCGGATCGCTTCCCGCACCATGGGAAGTACTTCCGGATGCATCCAGGGCTCGTTGGAGGTGCCATCCAAATGCCAAGAGTGGATGGAAAAGCGAGGATGAAAGATACCATTCTGCACCCATCGAAGGAATAGTTCCGGATCCGGCTCATCGCCGTAGAAACCACCCACATCATGCCCGAAATTATAGAAACCCGAAAGGCTCAATCCCAATCCCATGGGAATGTTGTATTTCAGAGTCTCCCAGGAGGTAGAGTTATCACCCGACCAGGTCTGTGCGTACCGCTGTACCCCCGGACAGGCGGATCGACTGATAAGAAAAGGGCGGGTATCAGGGGATTGTTCTGTCTGAGCTTCCCAGGAGGCTCGTACCATCAATAGGGTTTGAACAGGCCGTCCGATCCCTACCCGGAACGGGTTTCCAAACCCCTGGCATTGAGCCCCATCGTCCCAGACTTCATACTCGTTATTGTCGTTCCAGGTCCCATCGATCCCTTTCGAAAGAAGAGATTCCCGGACCTTCTGTTTCCACCACTGAAAGGTCCAGGGATGGGTAAAGTCCAGGTACGATCCCTTCCCTCCCCAGAACATGCTGATCTCTGGACCGGAACCATCGGCCGTTCGTAAAAATCCTTCTTTCTGGACAATCTCTCGATAGGATGGATGATCCGTTAATAAGCAGGGTTTGATGTTAGCTACCACCCGAATCCCAGCATCGTGAAAGGCTTTGAATAAGGCTGAAGGGTTCGGAAAGCGAGTCTGATTCCAGGTGAATACGTACCGTTTCCCATTCTCTCCCAATGTATACCCCGATGAAAGATGGAATCCATGACAGGGAATTCGATGTTCCTCGCACTGCTGGATGAATCGTAAAAGTTGGGTCTGTGCATCCATAGATTCCGCATAGGCCATGCTGGAACCTAGGTACCCGATGGACCATCGAGGAGGAAGTGTCATGCCTCCCATCAGTAGATGGAACCTCTTTACCACTGAAGGAAGGTCGGGCCCATAGATGAGATACACATCTAGATCCCCTTCTTCGGCCTTCATGTACCTGTAATCCCCATGGTACGCATCGAGCTCCTTCCCAAAATCGAACTCACACACAGCGGGAGTATCGTAAAATAATCCATAGAATACCTTTGCCTCGGGCAGGAAGGTGATATAAAAGGGCCAATGCTTGTACAATGGATCCGTGTCCTTTGCACTGTAGCCAAGTGCGTCAAGGTTCATCATTCGGAACCTCATACCCCGCTTATTCAACGGACCACATCGTTCGCCCAGACCATAGTACACTTCACTTGGAAAGCGGCGCAGGTAGTGAAACACACTTCTCCCTTCCCCGTCATAGCCATACGCTTTGGTAGATAGATCTTCGGCGAATACCCTTCCCCTAGCATCCTTCCATCGAAGGGAAAAAGGATCTAACTGGACTTCCACTGTTAACTCTTGTGTGGTAAGGGTATACCCTCCGGATGTACACTCCAGCTTCATCGGAGGACAGGGGAACCCTGAAAGATCCTCCCTAGACCTTCCTTCCAGAGGAACTTCTTGAGCGGGTTGAGGGTGAACGGACCAGGTGCGGTGCAAGCGAGGGGTACCATCTGGCAGGAACCGGAACCGTACAAGGTGATGATCCAATACCGTAAGAGAGAACTGTTCCCCACCTTCCCCTCGAAACCAGAGGGTTGGTGGATGACCGCTAAGGGTTGCCTTTTTAAAAGTGGTTAGTTTCATAGAGATAGATCCAATGTTAAAGTTTCATCCCCCTTTGTTATTACCATGGTAGGGGAACAAAGGGGCGTGATGGTGTATCGATTCTGATAGTGCCACGGGAACCGTAAACTTTTTTCTTTTCCGTCCACTTGCAGGGGACCTTGCCAGGAAAACTCCAGGGTATGTCCATCCAGCGTGTTCCATCCTACCCAGTCTTCGCGAATCGTTGGATGCGTTCCCATACACTTTTTTTGAAAGGTGAAAAAGTCTCCATCCTCATCCTCGCTTCCTGCCACAGCCAGAAACACTTTTCCTCCCCCTCCACTCCGGAGTTCTTGGTAGGCATGAGGCCCGGTTCGAATCCAATAGAGCGGCCCATCGGATCGTAGGGCGCCGTACCCCTTCCGGGATCGTACAAATATCCAAGATTCTCGTTCCACCACTTCATCGAATGCATCCCGGGGACAGTACGCATGCCCAAAACCCAAACCTGTCGTTCCACTTGGATCGTACAGACACAGAAGGGATCTTCCTTCCATCGCAACTCTAGGTAACCGAGCGGATCCTGCCCAATAGTTGGGACGGGCATTCCCATGTTCCTGGCTATTTCCTGGCCAGGTGCTGAATAGGACCGCCTCAGGAGAAAAGGTTAATTGCCAGAGATGTTCCTGAATCCCGGGCTCTCCGGGCCGATGATCCAGGGCTGCGGAAAGGAGATAGTGACGGGTACGACGGCTGAGGGTGTGCACTTCCCATCTCCCCTGACGCAGGTCCCGCTTCAAGGAGTACTTTCCATACGAACAACTCCGCGTTTCCAAAAGGGAAGTCAACTCACCTCCGATCTCCTGTATCAAGGGATGTACTCGATACCGTTCGGCTAGGGCCAGCATCCCTGTAGCCCAAGTCTCTCCATTGAATCCCCCCATCCCCCAACCGATTCGCTGTAACCCAGAAGTGCTTTCCACTCTAGCGGTTTTCAACCCCTCGGTGTAACACCGACCATGACTACAGCCATGAGCTCCTCGGATAGATTGACAGGCAATCATGAAGAAGGTCTTGTCTAGTAAGGTCTCTGCCAACCTTCGAATCTTCTGAGAAGGAGCATATTCTACCAGAGCTATCAGGGCATACATATCCATTGCAAGGTATGTGTTGGAGTCCCATTCTGAGTACCCCCCCTGCAATCGGGGTAGGATCCAAGCCCGGATACGTCGTGCGCACCGCTCGGCCAACTCTCTTCCCAGAATGCCCGAGCTTCGAAACCGTGCATCGGGGAATAGAGCCCCTGCCAGGTATCCAGCGGTGTGAAAGATAATTTGATGGTTCTCGGTAAACCAGCACATGGCGTCCACACCCGGCTCATCATGCCAGTATTTGAACCCAAGAAGGGCCTCCTGAATACTTTCCTGCTCCTTCCTCTTTAACGATCTAGGAAATTGTGATTCGCTAGTTCGACCTCCCCTTCTTTTCTCCCCGAATCTGTACAGGGCAACCAGAAGAGCCAGAGCATAAAAATCTGCACAGTCCCGACGTTCATTCAGGAAATCGATACAGGTTTTCAATACAAACGAACCGATTCCATCCCTCTTGCCTAGGGCCAAGGCTGCTAACACCCCAAACGGTTCTTCCTCTATTTCCGACAGAGCTTGCAAGGCTTCCTGTTTTCGGGACAGGTAATCTCCGTAGGGAACTTCCGCAAAAGAATGCCGGGGTATATACACCCTTCCCAGAACTCTTTCCGAATGAGGAACGTCATGGATTCTTGCTCGTATCTCAAGAGGGATATGCGGAGAATGCCTTTTTAAGGACTGAAGAAAATTGGAATCAGGTTCCAGAATCACTTTCCTCTCCTCATCCCCTTTATCGCGGAGAGAGTTGTTTTGAGGGACCCTCAACATATCCCGGATCTGAACAGTCCAAACAGGAGTTTCGGCAAGGGATTTTGATCCCTCTATAGAGGATTTCCCATTGGATAGCGAGACCACCAACTCCATCCGATCGATCCTGTTCGCGATCAGACCTGAGCTGAACCATAAGGGTATCTTCCTATCAGGGATACAGAACCTTCGGACTCCAAGCTCGTTCAATAATTGCCTCTGTTCTAACCAACTGAAAGGATTTCCTCCGTGAACAGGGACACCCACACGAAGACTGGAAAGGGACTCGGTCGAAGACGAGAGGATTCGCATACCTAAAACGATTCGGGACTCCCTCCACCCGATCATCTGACTAAACAGGCACACAGGATTGTTCCCTTTCTGTAAACGTACGGGAATCGAAATCCATTCCGGTTCTACATACCCAAAGGGTCCTTTTTTCCGAAGAACCCATGTTCCATTCAACCCCACACCGTAAGGTCCCAAAACAGGGACTTGTATTTCCATCTGTTGGTCCTGGTCCGAACCCAATACGCAAAAAACGAAAGCGTCATAGTATTCAGGCACAAAGGAAAACCGAGAAACATCGATACAACCATCCTCAGGAGTTTCCACGATTCCTTCTACTAAAGTATCCCAGCCCTGTGCATCCAGAAGTGCTTCCGGAGCAGAGAACTCCGGAAGAAGAGTTGGAAGAGAATCGAAAACCTTCTGCTTCAAGTGTAAGGATAAGGGTGCATTGGCGATCCATCCCCTTCCATACCGTCCAAAGGCAGAACCTCTAGGAGGAATCACCTCTCCTAGATCAGGCAACCGAAATACTCTTGGCTTTAAGAAACCCCACTGAGGAATGAACCCATCCTTTCGAAGAGGAAACCATACTAACGACCTATCGTTCACCTCGCCTCCTGCCAATCCCTATCCCGTTGTCCAATCTAAAAGGACCCCAAGAAAATCGTCAGGTTTCAAAGCCATCTCTGGATAGATCATGGGAGCCTCAGAAGCCAGGATCCGATGCGTGATAAGACCCTCTGTCTGAATTTCGTTTTCAGCGAACAGTGTAGATAGAAGTCCCTGATTGGCGATCCGATTCCATCCCCCAAGAGCAGGAAGTGAAAGATCCTGAACTCGCTCATGCGCACCAATAAGGGAGATCCCTTTTCGATGGATCAAACTGTACGCGTCCAACTGAACCTTCCCACGGGTACTCCCTAAGAGGACTACTCTTCCCCCATCCCGTGAAAGCTCCAATGATAGGGGAAGGAGAGTTGGATTTCCTGTAGCTTCGAGTACGATGGAAGGGGCTTCTCCCCTCAGGAGTTTCCGCAAAGCACCTACAAACTCTTCCTTCTCTTCGGGGTAGACCCCTTTCAATGGGATGATTCCAAACCTACTTGCAAGATCCAACCGTTTCTGGAGAAGATCTGTACCTACCACAGGCCTAGCTCCCCCTAATCGATACAACTGACCGCATAACAGTCCCACGATACCCATACCGAATACAAGGACTGATTCCCCAAGTTGGGGAGGGGCACTGCGAAGCGCGGTAATACCAATCTTGGCCATTCGAATGAAGGGGGCCACATCGTTGGGAATTGTCTCTGGTAGGATGATGGGAGGATTCTTTTCTACGTTTACGATCGCAAAGGTACCATGGGGAGCTTCCACTAGCACCCGATCTCCTATTTGAACCTTTCCCACCTTCAATCCAGTTCGTACTACTTCTCCAACCATTGCGTACCCAGGGTTGCTTGGAATCAAGGGAAAAGGAGGGATGGGAAGACTAAATCCCATATGGCTACCTGTGTAGATGGCCAATTCCGTCCCCGGACTGATCAAGCTATGTTGAGCTCTCACCAGGATCTCTTCTGCTTTCAGTTCCTCAGGGATATCGAAGAACTCCCATTCCACCTTACGAACACCTGTGAAGACCAGTCTCTTACCTACCATCGGTGCACTCCTACTCTCCCTCAACCTTTCAATCCCGTGGATGCGATTCCCTGGACCAGGTAGCGCTGTAGGAAGGCAAATACAAGGGTAATCGGCAGAATCGACATAACAGTCATTGCCAGTACGTAGTGCCAATCTACCACCAACTCGCCCCGGAATCGGGCAAGAGCCAACTGGATGGTGAAGTACTTTTCCTGGTTAATCACGATCAGCGGCCATAGAAAATCGTTCCATCTCCACATGATGGAAAACACGGTCAGCACTGCCAGAGCGGGTGTAGTAAGGGGTAGAATGATCTGAGCATAGATTCGAAAATCCCGAGCCCCATCGATCTTTGCTGCGTCGATCAATTCATCCGATATGGTGAGCATGTATTGCCGAAGAATGAACACTCCCGTCGGGGTAGCAGCGGGCGGAATGATGATCCCCCAGAGCGTGTTGGCCAATCCTAACTTCGCAATGACCAGGTACACGGGAAGCATGATTACCTGTAAGGGGATCATGAGGGTTCCTAGCATGACGAGAAAAATCACGGTTCTGCCTGGAAAATGATACTTACTGAGGGCAAAAGCGGCCATGGAATTGATCAGGAGAGTGAGGGCTGTAGCCGTAAGGGTCACGAACACGCTATTCCATAGGTAAAGAAGGAAGGGAAACTGTTTCAACGCCCCTGTATAGTTGGTGAAGATCCACTGTTTCGGGAAAAAAGTCGGTGGAATTCGGTAGATTTCCTCGAGTCCTTTAAAGGACGAGAGAACCACCCATAGAACAGGAAAAAACATTAGAGCGGCACCTAAACAGAGAAGGAAGTATACCAGGAACGAACTCATCGCATCGAGTTTCAGACTACCGTTTCTCATCCTGCTCCCCTACATTGCTTCCTTGTGTTTTCCCAGTAGGTATTGGACCACCGTGAGAAGGAAGATGATTAAAAAGAGAAGAAAGGAGGCAGCTGCTGCCAACCCAAACTGGTCCATCTGGAATGCGGCCCGATAGATGTACTGCACCATCATGAGGGTCGCAGTGCCTGGGCCACCGCCTGTTAGGATATACACGTGATCAAAGATCTCGAATCCACGGATCGTGCTCAGCACCAGGACTGTCATCAAGGTAGGCAATAGGAGGGGAATAGTGATATAGTAGAATTGCCTCTTTCGATCCGCTCCATCCACAAACGCAGCTTCATACAACTCTGCTGGGATCGACTGCAATCCTGCTAAAACGATCAGAGAATAGAATCCTAGGGTTGCCCAGAGATGCACGAAAATCGTCCAGAACCGGCTCCATTGGGGGACCAATAACCAGGGGATTCCCTTCGAACCCATAGAAGTCAGCAGCGCATTGAGAGCCCCAAATTGATTGTTCAGGATCCATTGCCATACCAGAGCCACCACCACGGGTGACAAAAGAACGGGATAGAAAAAAGCACTCCGAAAGAACCCACGAAGCTTCACCCTCTGGTTGAGAAGGATTCCGATCAGTACAGATCCAACGAGCATGCCTCCCACATCCCCAAACACAAAGATCACCAGATTCGACAGAGCCCGTCGAAACAGGTCATCCTTCTGGAGGAGATAGAGGAAATTTCCCAAGCCGACAAACTCCGCAGGTCGAAAGGGGGATGTATCGAACAGACTGAGATAGAAGTTGTACCCTGCAGGTAGGATGATGAAAACCGAAAACACTAGCAGATTGGGGATCAGGAACAAGTAAGGGGCTAAAGGAATCTTTTTTTTTCTCACAGTTCATCTCCCTGGAAAGGGGAAGAGGGGGATCCCCTCTTCCCCGAGATCGTTACTTCATGAGTTCCCGTGCTTTTGCTTCTGCTAGCTCGATCGCTTTATCTACCGTGATTTCTCCTGTAATTGCCTGAGTGATCCGATCCCGCACCTCGTTCGCTACAGGTCCAAAGCGAAGGTGATAGTTGTCTACAAAGGCAGATTTCGGTAAGTTTGCCAACCCTTTGATGAAAGTGTTCATGTCCTCGTTCCGAACGGGATACTGTACCCCTTTCGCCAACAGGTCCTTCCGGGTAGGGAGGAACATGGCCTTGGTGGCGTATTCGGTCATGCTCTCCGAACTTCCCAAGAACTCCATCAAACGAACTACTTGGACAGGGGCTTTCCCTTTGAAGGCGATGAGGAACTTCCCTCCTGGCATTCCACCCCACTGCTTGATGAACGCATTAGGAACAGCCTTCCACTCGAACTTGTCCTTTATCGTCTCGTTGAACTGAGCCACCTGCCAGTTCCCTGAAATGTAGAAGACGAGAAGTCCATTGACAAACTGCTGGTTCGCCCCTACGTATCCTGTACCACCTGCCCAAATATCGAGGGGCATGATCCCTTCCTTATGGTACCGAACAAAATCCTCCAACCCCTTCCGCGTTTCAGGACTGGAGATCCGTAGCCCTTTTCCATCTTCGGTAAAGAACCCACCTCCGTAGGACTGCAGGAATCCATCCAGTCGATGCCCGCTTCTGTCCGCAGCAGCTGCAAAGGCAACACCCGTCTTTTCCTTCACTTGTTTCGCCAGCTGCATCCACTCATCCCAGGTTACCTTTTCCGATGTGGGGAGGGGGATCCCCGCTTTTTTAAAGAGAGACACGTTCACAAAGGGACCGTTCATGGTGAGGTCATGGGGAATCCCATAGATTTCCCCGTTTGCACCGGTGACCAGCTTCATGGGTTCATCCATGAACTCTTTAGGGAAGTTCGCATTCTTCAAGTTCGCTCGGATATCCAGGGTGTACTGGAAGAAACGATAGGGCTCTGTCACCCGTGCCATATCGGGGGCCTGTCCTGCAGCTGCTTGGGTGGTAAGGAGCTGGTTCAATTCTGCAAAGGGAACGATGGAAAACTCCACTTTGATGTCCGGGTTAGCCTGGTTAAACTTCGCTACCAACCCTTCAATCGCTGGCTTATCCGGCCCATCGGTGAACCATACGAATCGAACAATGGTTGGTTGTGCAGAAGCAGCTTGTTTCCCTTCCTGTTTTCCAGCGGCGAACACAGTTACTATGGAAAGCATCAACAGCAAGCTGCCACTAATTCCTAGCAAGCGTTTCATACACGCCTCCTTAAACGGTTTTATTCGAATCGAACATAAAACGTTCTAAATTATCTTAGACCCAGAAATAGGATTTGTCAACTTATTTAAATATTGAAAATTATATTATTCTATTTACATTTATGAGTCTTGGTTATAGAATAATTTCGAACGTTAAACGTTCGAAGGAGTAGTCATGCGAAGGAATAAGGGGCAGCTGATTCGTCCATCGGTTTCCGAAATCGCGAAACGGGCCGGGGTATCAAAGAGTACGGTATCTCTTGTGTTGAACAACCGGCCTCATGTGACCGAATCCATGCGAAAACGCGTACTGGATGCTTTGGAAGAATTGCAGACCCAATCTCCCGGAATCCCTCGATGGAAAGGCCCTTTCAGAATACTCCTCCTCCACCCGGCTCACATGGGATCCATACAAGTGTTTAGGGAACTCCTTCAGGGGATCCATCGAGGAATCGAGGATACAGGGGGACGACTAACCCTGGCAGTGCATCAACCTCCGTTGCACCCTAACCATACTACTAACGTTCTGTTACTGGATCCCACTCTCCGACCTCATGGGGTCCTCCTCATGGGGGCCTTGCGAGATGATCCCATCCTCGATGTTTTAAAAAAAGAGAACCTGCCGACCGTACTAGTAGCACGGGAAACAGCTTTCAATGGATTCTCTGCTGTAGGGATGGATAATTTCAAGGGGGCTAAAGAGGCTGTTGAATACTTGATCCGACTAGGTCATAAACGGATTGCCTTCATGGGAGGGAACGAGCAGTTCGAGTATACCCGAAATCGCTTGGCTGGGTACAAAGACGCCCTTTCAACGGCAGGAATCCCCTCTGAACAGTATGTGTACTTGGGAACAGGGGACGATGCTGCCCACGCACTCTTATCTACCGTCCCATCCACATCTATACCCTCTTTACCCGTTACTGCGATCTTCTTCGTCAATGACGAGCATGCATCCCAGGCTCTTCCAGTGCTGCAGAAGAAGGGAATCCGCATCCCCACCGATCTATCCGTCATTGCCTTCGACGATACCGAAATCATGGCTCAATGGGATCCTCCGATCTCGTCGGTAGCTGTGCCCCGACTGGACATCGGGGTATTAGCTGTGAAGAGTTTGGTGGAACAGATCACCCGTCCATCCATCGAATCTATTCGGATCATCCTACGCACCCAACTCCGTATTCGAGACACCTCCGTTGCCCCCCCGAAGGAATAAAAATAGTATTCCATTCCTGCTTTGATTTTAGTATGTTCTATTCCATTAGATTAGGAATAGGAGGAAAGTATGAAACGGATCGCAAGTATCGCTCTGGTGGTCCTATTCGCCCTATCCGTTAGTCAGGGATTTAGCCAGGAGGAATACCTTTCGGCTATTGGTGGCTTAGGAGCGTCCAACCTGTACGTTTCCTTCCTCACCATAGGGATGCTGGGTGATGCCTTCGAGTATGGAGTGTACCAACCAGATACCGTAAAAGACATTCTAGGGGAGGTGATTTCCTTAAACAAAGCCAGTCGCGCTAGTCTGGATACGTTGGTGAAAGAGGGACACGTGACAGGAGAAGACAGGGCAACCGTCCTCGAAATGATCCAGGCACACAGTATGCTAGAAAAGCAAGCCGGAGAGTTACTTAAGTATGCAGAAGACAAGAAGCTTCCCAACGATTTTCAATTCTATCGAAAAAAATCTTGGGAGCTGATTTCCAATATTCTGGGCATTCCACAAAAATAGGATACGGGTATGATTCATCGAATGACTCCTGCCTCCAACAAGCGTTTGATTCTTCTTTACAGCACCTTAGTCTTACTTCCCTTGTTGGGAGTCTTAAGTTTTCGGATTTTTCCCACCATCTGGGCGTTTGCAACCCTTGCCATCTGCCTTCTCCTTGCTCGAGGGTTATACCGCTTAGCTCGGCCTTTCATTCGGAGTACCATCGAAAGCCTGGATGACCGGCTCATCATCTCGGTTCCCGATCACCCTAAGGTAGAGATTCCCTTCGACACCATTGACCTAGCAGGAGAGTTTCGTATTCAGGGTATTCCAGCACTATTTCTGTATGGCAAGGATCAGAACAAGCTCTACACCTTTCCAAAAGAGTACACGGGTTTCGATATGTTAAAGGAGCTTCTTGCCAGACGCTTGCGATTTGAAACTCTTCCCGCTCAAAACACTGAGGAATTGAAGAAACTCTTGCGGGATCGGTTTGGGTAACCTGTCCGGGAAGCCAGCTTAGAGCACACCGCTTGAAAGCGGACATAAGGAAAATCCATAGAGGATCAACCTCGAATCTCCTTCAGGTAAGCACGACCGGTATGGAGGATCATGGCTTGATCCGAACTCAAACCGATCAGTTGCACACCTTTTTCCAATAAGGCTCGGGTAGTTCTAGGATCCGAGGCGATGGTACCTACTGCTACCCCTGCGGTCTTACATTTAGCGATGATCCAATCCATCGCCTCCACGACTTTCGGATGGTTCGGCTTTCCCGTGACTCCCAATGCCTGACTCAAATCCATCGGTCCCATCCATACTACGTCTACATGGGGCACCGTAAGAATGGCATCTAGATTTTGTAACGCTTCTTGCGTTTCCACGTACACGATCACCAGAATATGTTCATTGGCCTGTTTTGCATACGAAGCGGGATCCATCGATCCATACCCAGCGGCCCTGCTAGAAGCCGTGTACCCCCGTTTCCCTTCCGGAGCATAGAGGGCACTATCCACTACGTGTCGCACTTCCGCTGCCGTGCTCGTCTCAGGTACCATAATCCCCAATCCTCCGGCATCCAGGGCTTGAAGGATCTGAGCGCGGCTATTTTCCCGTACCCGAACAATGGGCACTATGCCCGAAATATCGGATGCCCGCAACAGGTTCACCATCGATTCCTTACTCATCTGGCTGTGCTCGTTATCAATGATGAAGAAATCAAAACCCGCAAAAGCAAAGATTTCCACTACCGACGGATCCGGAATCTTTGCAAACGTCCCAATGTAACTCTTACCCTCTTTCAGCCCCTTCTTCATTGGATTGGATCGAATCATTCCTTCCCCTTTCCCGTTTCCTTAGGTACTCTGCTGGGTCAGTACCGAAACCCGAATATGGTCCCGCATGGCTTTTTCTGCACCATCGGGATCCTTCGCCACTATTTTCCCTAGTATCTTCTGATGAAGATCGCCCAGAGTTTTCGCATGTAACGCCGGTTTCAGTAGGACGATCCTCTGAAGCAAATGGAACAGGTTTACGTTATGAAGAGCGCGAATCAAGGATTGGCAACCTGTGTATTCCGCCATTTTCATGTGGAATTCGTAATGAAGTTTCCAGAACGGACTGTTCCGTTCATCCGTTCTAGGAGTAGCATCCAACTCTTCTGCCATGAATCGCAGCTGGTGCTCTTGTTCCTTAGACAGCCCCATTTCTGCCAGTAACCGAACAACCTGACACTCCACGGCCTCCCGTAGCATGTTCCGGTCTCTCACAGTCTCTGGAGTTAGGGACACTACCCGGGAACCCCACCGAGGAAAGGATTCCACGAGCCCCTCGTACTCCAACCGATGTAAGGCCTCGATCACAGGGATCATGGAGACTCCGGTGAGCCGGGACATGGTGCGAATGGAGAGCTTTTCTCCGGGTGCGAGTTCCCCGCTTAGGATCTTTTCAAAGATAATCTCATACGCTCGATCAGCCGAAGTAGGGATATCGTTCTTTGTTCTACTTGTGAGCGTTTTCGTATACATCGCCACTCCCTCAATCGAACGCTAACCCTAACCGCTTTCCTAGTTGCCTCAGATCCTCATACACATTTTTCGACATAGGTATTCCTTCGATGAGATTCCTGCATCGGTTCCGGTGTTCCAGCTCTCCAGGTAAAAAAATCTCCTCAACACCCTTGGCCCGCGGGTTGCCCTTGATCTCCAGAATCATCTGATCGATCTTTGCTTTGAACTCTTCCAGGGGAAGAAATTTTTTCACGTCCACCGCAGCAAAACAATGTCCCACATTCTGAGGGTCCGAAAAGTTGTTCCACATATTGTTCAGATGGACCCCAAATGCGGCTCCCGACAACACACCCGAGAGCACATCGATCAATAGGGCTATCCCGTATCCCTTGGGTCCTCCAAACGGCAACACTGTACCTTCCAGAGCTTCTTTAGGATCCGTTGTAGGCTCTCCTGTTTTGGATATTGCCCATCCTAACGGGATCTGTTTCCCTTCCTTCGCAGCAAGAATAATCTTTCCCTGGGCTACCACACTGGTTGCCATATCCAGAACAATGGGCAACTGCTTCCCTGCAGGGACAGCGACCGAAAAAGGGTTAGTTCCCAGATAGGGACGGATGCCGCCCCAGGGGGCCATGGTAGATGGAGCGTTGGAAGAAGCGAATCCTACCATATCCTTTGCAAGGGCTCGTCGGGTAAAGAAAGCGGCGATGCCGAAATGGTTCGAGTTTCGTACTGTAGCGAACACTGCGCCTGAGGTTTCCGCCTTCTGGAGAAGGTATTCCATCACCCGAGTTCCCGTTACGATTCCCATGCTGTTGCACCCATCGAAAATGACTGCTCCCGGGTACTCCTGCAGGATCTGCAAGCGGGAGGCAGGATTCACCACTCCTGTTTCGATCCGCTTCACATAGATGGGGATACGACTCACTCCATGGGAATCCACTCCCGTCAGGTCGGCTTCCACCAGGCTCTCGGCGATGAGGATCGCTTCAGCTGTAGGAACTCGGACTCGTTCAAAGACTTCCGTAGTGAACCGAAGGAGTTTTTCACTCGAAACTCGAACCGTTTCGCTCATCGAACTTCGCATCCTTTTTCCGTGAGGGTCTTTACTACCCAGCTTCTATCCAGCGTCCCCCCTTCGATGGCTTGAAAGGTTCGCATCTCCATTGCGTTGTGTTCCCGTGCCTTGGCAAGGACCCATTCAGCATCCTCTGGCCGTATCACCACGATCCCATCCCCATCCCCTACGAGAATGTCGCCCGGAAGAACCGCTTGACCTCCGCAAACAACGGGTACATTGATTTCACCCGGGCCATTCTTGTAAGGCCCTTTTGGAGTTACCCCTCGAGCGTACACAGGAAAATCCAACTCGCGCAGCCCTTCTACGTCTCGGATGCACCCATCGATCACGAACCCCGAGATCCCTTTCCTCTTGGCATACCGCATCATGATTTCTCCACAGAGGCTGTGGTTCATGTCTCCCTGACCATCCACTACGATCACATCCCCCGCTTCCGCCAAGTCAATAGCCCGGTGAAACATCAGGTTGTCGCCCACAGGTGCTTTCACCGTGATGGCAACTCCTAATAGGCGAGGTCTTCCGTACGGCTTGATCGCTGCGGACATGGAGGCGAGCCTTCCCATATTGTCGCTGATGTTCGCGACAGGAATGCCTTCAAAGGCTGCAACGAGGCTAGTAGCAGGCCGTCGAATTTGAGTGAATATTCGAAAACCCGGATTCGGCATACCAATTCTCCTTACTGGTTATGTTTTAGTTGAGAATCATACAGAGTAGCTAACACGGAATAATCCATGTCCTCCTGTCCCTTGAATTTTCCATAGAGGGTATCTGCCAGTTTCAAGATGGGTAATCGGAGTCCTTTCGCTTCTCGGACCGCGATCCCCAGATCCTTCTTCATCAAGCGGAATTTGAATCCTCCGCTATAATCTTTCCTTGCGACCTTCATGAACTTGTTGGTAAACACGTACGAACCGCCGGAGCTTTCCTTAATGATCTGGTATACTCGTTCGGGATCCAGGCCCAGCTTTTGGGTAAGGACATAGGCCTCCGCTACTGCCAACATGTTTACGGCCGCCAGCATCTGGTTTACCGCTTTCACGGCTTTCCCATCACCGATCTTTTCCAGGGGGATCGTTTTCCCAAGTACGGTGAATACCGGATCCAACCTTTCCAGCAACTCTCTTTCCCCAGCGGCAAAGATCGTCAATGTACCGTTTGTAGCACCCGAGACACCTCCGCTCACAGGTGCATCCACGAAATTCTTTGTTTTCTTTTGATATCGCTTCACGATCCTCAGGAGAGTCTTGGGTGCGCAGGAAGTCATTTCCAGGATGATGGTGTCCTTCGGGATGGCTTTGAAAAAAGCTTGATCCCCATACAATTCATCCAACGCTTGGTCGTCAGACACAATGGAAAGCACCAGATCCACACTCTGCACCGCCTCGGGGAAGCTCTGAAACAGGATCCCACCCGAATCCCGAAACTTCTTTCCTGCATCTTGATTCCGATGAACCGCACTTCTAACGGTGAATCCCGCTTGAATTAAGCGTTGTGCCATGGGGAGTCCCATCGCACCTAGCCCAATGAAGCCAATCCTTCGAATGGATCCTGTTGTCATGGCTGCTTCGTCTCCTTTTCAACATACTTCGAAGCGTCCTCCGAAATTCTTTTCTGCTTCTGGAATAAAGGCAGTAGGAAGGTCAATAGAACCAAGATGGTGAGTACGATGGAAATGGGATTCTTCGAGTACGTGTCCCGTAACACGGATACGTACTTTCCGTGAGCCAACCCTATCCATCGCCTAAAGTTTTCCTCCATCAAGGGGCCTAAAATCAATCCTAGAACTAGAGGAGCTCGAGGGATCTCCTGTTTGCTCATCAGGTACCCTATCAGTCCGAATACGAGCATAACCCCCACATCGAATATACTGCTCTGCACTGCATATGTCCCAATCACACAGAGGGATAGGATCCCTGTGTTGAGGACTGCCCGAGGAAGGAAAAGCAATCGAGCAAAGTACTTGGCGCCGAACATTCCAAACAGGAAAAAGAGGATATTGATGAGGGCCATTCCAATGAAAATTGCCGAAACTAGATCAAAATGTTTTTCGAAGAGGAATGGGCCGGGCTGCAACCCATGGAGCACGAAGGCTCCGATTAAGATAGCGGTTACCGCATCACCGGGAATACCCAACGAAAGCAGGGTAGTCATCGCACCACCCGTGCAGGCGTTGTTGGCCGATTCCGCAGCCGCAATACCATCGGGAGCCCCCCTTCCCAACTCCTCTGGATGTTTGGACAATCGTTTCTGTTGAGCATATGCCACGATCGAAGCGATCGTTCCTCCTGCCCCTGGTATGGCTCCAATGATCACCCCTACCACACTGGATCGTAGGATCGTTCCCCAGAGACTTTTCACTTCCTTCAGACTTTCGAAACTCTTTTCCACCTTGAAGAGTTCTTGTTTTGTCCCCTGCTTGTTCTTTTCAATGTTGAGTAGGATTTCCGAAACCCCGAACAAGCCGATCATGACAGCGATAAATTGCACACCAGAAGAGAGGTACACCGAGCCAAAGGTATACCTAGGGGCTGCCGTCAAAGGGTCGAACCCGATCGTGGCAAGCAACAGACCGAGGAACCCAGAAACTAATCCTTTCAGGGTAGAACCCGGAGAAACATACGCCATGATGCTGATTCCCCAGAGCGCCACAAGAAACATTTCCAGGGACGTAAACTTCAAAGCCACACTGGCGATTAACGGAGAAAACAATGCGAGGGTAAATACACTGAATAGTCCTCCCAAAGCCGAGCTCAAAGTCGCCAACCCAATTGCCCGTCCTGCCTGACCTTTCTGGGCCATAGGATAGGCGTCCAGGGTAGTCATCACTGCGGAAGGGGTGCCGGGAATGTTCACGAGGGTTGCCGAGATGGATCCCGCATAGTTGGCGGCGCAGTAGATTCCCAAAAGCATCATGAGGGCTGCGGTAGGGGACAGACTATAGGTTAGAGGTACCAGGATGGAGACTCCCATGGTAGCGGTAAGCCCTGGGAGGGCCCCTACAATGATCCCGAGAAGAACACCCAATACCATGAAAAGAATCACGCTACCGTCGAACAGTTTGATGCCTACAAAATACAGATCAAAACCCATACAAATCCCCTCTACCCGAATAGTACGCCGTGAGGAATCGGCACTTTGAACAAAAGGAAGAACACCACGTACAGAGCGATGGATAGGGGCGCACTGACTAGAAGGGCAGTCTTCCTACTCGCTCCCAACTGTAATGGTACGATGAACATAAAAAGGAGGGAAGGAAGGATGAACCCGAAGAGATAGATACCTACTGCGTAACCAACCAGGGAGCAAACCACAAACATCGTTCTCTGAACACCCCTATGCTCGTCATTTTTTCGCGTCTTTGAGGCCTCCCTACGCACGACTCCCTGAACTACCAAGGTGATTCCAAACAGACAAAGGACAAGAGCGAGGAGTTGCGGATACAGGGCTGGGTTTTCGGACACCGCGACCCCCTTTCTTTCGAATCCTGAACTTCCCAGGTATGCCAGGATCCCAATGCCGAAAACAATCAATCCATTCAGAAATTCTTTATTCATTTGGCACTGATTTCTTTCATCAACTGAGCAGTCAACTCTTTCTGCTCTTCGAAGAATTTGGTGAACTCTTTGTAACCCCGGAATTTAATCTCTAAACCAGTAGTCTGAACTAACTTCTTGAACTCTTCTCCCTCTGTTCCTGCTTTCACCGCTTTTTCCAGGATACTCAGGAACTCTTCCGGAGTGCCCTTTGTAGTGAAAATTCCTCGCCATACCGGAAAGGTAACCGGGATACCTGCTTCCTTACAGGTAGGCACCTGCGACAGCATGGGGTGTTTCCCTTCGCTCATCACTGCTAGCGGCTTGATCTTTGCCGCATCGATCAGGGGCTTGGATTCCGCAGGATTCACGATCACCATGTCCACCTCACCGGCAGCCAACGCGGTCATCATGGGAGTGCCTCCCCCCGTATACACCACATACTGGAAATCGACCTTCGCAGCCTTCGCGAACATCACAGCCGCTAGATGCCAGAGGGATCCTGAGCCATTATGGGCTACTTTCAGTTTGGTTTTCTTTGCAGCATCCACAAACTCTTGGATGCTTTTATAGGGCGCGTCCGCCTTCACCAAAACAACGCCTGTATCCTCCACTACCTGGGCTACGGGTTGAAACCCTTCTACCTTTACATCGATCCCTCCATAGGGCATCAACAACAAGGTCTGAGAGTTGATGTAGACTTTCTGCCCATCGGGTTTGGCATTGGTGATTTCCATGGCAGCCACTGCACCACGGGCTTCGGGCTTATTTATGGGAATGACGTTTACCCCTAAGGAGGCCTTCATTCCCGGAATCAAGGCTCGCATTAGTAGATCGTTTCCCCCTCCCGGAGCGTTGGGATTTACAAACGTGATGTCACCATTGGGGTATTTCACTTTCGATTCTTTCGCGCCTGCAGCAAAGAGCAAGGATATGATCCCCACCCCTAGCAAAACGATCATTCCAACTCGTTTCATGTACACCTCCTCTAATCTATAACTGTTATAACAGTTATAGAAATCATACATGGTTTCGTGGATGTTGGCAAGCTTTTTTTATAACTTAGCCCATACGAATCTTCACAATTCTTTCAGTTCCTCGATCCTCGATCGTCCCATCCACATACATCAATAGGGATTGGATGAGTTCATGCCTTAAGGAACGTGCGTCCGTACAAACGGGGTGGTTCGTACAAATCGCTTCTGCTTTTTTCCGAGAAAGAATCACTTCAATGCTGTTCCCTTGACGCTTTAGGGAAACCGTTGTCCTTCCTTTAATGTAGGCACTAGTACTCTCTTCAAGGAAGTTGAAAATCAGTTCGTTGAGGATCAAGCCAACGGTCACCGCCCTGTCTAAGGGCAGAACGACTTCCTCGGTCTCCACTTGAAGCTCGGGTTGATCAAGGATCTTCCCTGTATCTAGAAGCCTTGACACGAGAGAATGAAGGAATTGATCCATACGAATATGAGCCACATCCTCCTTATCCTGTAGCTGGCTATACAGGTCGGAAAAGGTATGAATCCTGGAAATGGCTACTT
>JAOABU010000141.1 GCA_026418195.1 Spirochaetota bacterium
CGTCCTTGTCCGTACAGGAAGGTTTGCCGGGTCAGGTTTATGTTAGGCTGCATCCGTCCTACGTAGGTCACTGGCGTGGTAGGACAAATCCCGCCATCAGCGAGGGGTTTACGGATGTTCATGAAGGTCTTGTAGGTTGCATCAGGCACAGCAGAGGGCCCTGGAAACATCGCCATCAGGGTGCCTTCGATAGGGAGTACAAAGAAGATCGTGCCCACCGGAACATCCTGGGGACGGTTTGTTTGCTCCACCCTAAGCTGGAAGAAGAGGTTATCCATCGCAGTAACCGACCCTTCGTACAGGAGGGATCCTGCACTGTCCTTCATCGAAAAGGACCGGCTCCCGACTTGGATCCTATCGTTCTGAGGAATGAACACGAAGGTAGTGCTTTTCTCGGAGTCTGTAGAAAACACATCTAACCAGCCACAGCTCAACAATAGGAAGGAAACCAGAATAGAGAAGAATACCCCACGAACCACATACATGGATGATCCTCCTTTTCTTAAAGTATAGCCCCATTCTCCGATCCAGTCCAAAGAATTGGTACATTGTCGGAAACACATGTTTGGGGGTACATTACCTACAGGAGTACCGAGGTGACTATGAAACAGAAACGCCGAACCGCAGGAGTCTGCCTTTTTCCCATGATTCTGTATTACCTGATGTTATCCATGACTGGGGGGATCAACTCTGCCTACCCTCAGGAGAATGGAGGGCGATTCGCCCTTGTGATCGGAAATGGAAACTATGAAGGAATGGGAAAACTGGCCAATCCTGTAAACGATGCGGAAGACATGGGAGAAACCCTCTCTTCACTGGGGTTCGAGGTAGAGGTGGTTACGAACGCGGGACTTGAGCAGATGGAAGAAGCGGTTCTACGCTTGCGGAACAAGCTCGCCGGTTCTCCTGGATCGGTGGGTTTATTCTTTTACGCTGGCCATGGCGTGCAGTCGGGAGGGGAAAACTACCTTCTGCCTGTGGACGCTCGGATCAATTCCGAATCCCTCCTCCGCACCCGGGCAGTCCCCCTGCAGTTCGTCTTGGATAGTTTAAAAGAGGCGAAAAACAAGATCAATCTCGTGATCCTCGACGCTTGCCGGGATAATCCCTTTTCTTGGGCCCGGTCTAGTTCCCGGGGTTTGGCCGTGGTAGGCCAGCAACCCCCTGGGAGTATCGTGGTCTACTCCACCAGTGCCGGCCGAGTGGCTCAGGATGGAACAGGTCGAAACAGCGTGTTTACCGAAGAGTTGATCCAGCACATCCGCACCCCCGGCATCGACATTAGCGAGGTTCTTCGCAGAACCGGAGAGGCTGTCCAAAACAAGACAGGAGGCGCCCAGATTCCTGCCATCTACAGCCAGTTCTTTGGATTCCTGACTTTAGCAGAGGAAGGCCCGACAGAAGAGGATACCCTGCTTTCCAACTACCTTCCTTCTTTCTTCGACGAAGCCCCCCGAGATGTGCAGCTTTCCATTGCATCGGCAGAACAATACGCCCAATCGGGCCAGCGTTTGGAGGGATGGAATCAATTGATGGAAGCAGACCCCTCCAACACCAATCCGTACTTGGTCGCTGCGAAAGTACGGTTCGTTCTCGAGTATGGGGATCCGCAATACAATCCCCTCAAGTACTCGTTCTATAACACGGGGGACAAAGATTACGAGACTGCTTCTAGTTCCGGGACGCTAGAAAAGAAAACCATCGAGTTCGATCCTCATGCAGTGATCCAGCGATTCAAAGCTCGGCCGGAAGAACTTCCTTCTGTCTTAGCCCTGCAATTGGGGAACTTCTACCATCAAGTGTATCAGTACTATCCCGAAACAGGACCTCTTACCAAAAAAGAAGCCCAAGCACAGGCCCTCCGATGGTACGAGGTAGCGGAGAAACAATCGATTCTGGTGGAGGAGAGTGAAATTCGAAGATATGGATCCCTACTTGCCGATCAGGGGAAATTAGACGAAGCCATTTCGCTCCTTCGAAAAAAGATGCAGTTCTTTGCTGGCCACGACGAAGCAGCAAGCGAAAACCTCTGGTGGTTCCTGGTAGATACTTACTCCACAGGGGGAAGACCCGCAGAAGCGTTACGGGAACTGGACGAACGGATCCGGGAAGTTTTAGCGGGAAAACGCTCCACTGATTTAGCTTCCCTATATGAAAAAGGGGCGGAAATTTCGATTCACCACCTGAGGAAGAACGAGTTCGAGCGCTACGTAAGCGAGATGGAGAAGAAGTACCCTGATCGACAGATGCAAGGAGGAGTGCTTCGCCATCGGTACGCTGTTCGGTCCGGAGACGTGAAGAGTGCTCAAGCCCTAGCGGAACGGTTGTACCAACGGTACCCGGTTCCTTCCATCCTGAAGGAAAACATCCTGGAAGGGATCCTGAACAATTACTTACTCTATCCGGAAGCCCGAAAAGACGGAATCGCTTTCCTGGATACCCAAATCAAAGTGAACCAGAAGGATCCTCAGAAGTCCTTCGAGCTTCTTATATACCGTTCCATCTACCAGTTCCGCACCCACATCGATTTGGCACAACAAACCGGTCCTGAGAAGGAAAAGGCTATACTGGTCATTCGAGAATCCCTTTCAGACTTGAATAAAGCCGAGGGGATTTACAAGAAGTTACCCAACCAGGATCCAGAGATTCTATCCATCATTCCAGAGATAAAGAAGGAAATGGAAAAGGTTCTTCAATCGAGCCGGTAGAACTCAAGAGGACCCAATTCTGGGTACGGTATGGTTCCTTCGAGTCCAATCATCCCATCCATGAGTGCTTTCCGAATCGAGTAACATAGGTCACATTTAGACACGTATCCATCGGGTCGGGGAGTGAAACCGTGATGTTTCTGAGCGTGCTCATACAATCCTCTGATCCCTTCTTCAACCAATAATCGGTACAAGGGATACTGTTCCGAGAGTTCTTCTCCGAGACACCGATGATCCAGCGCAAATCCCACGCAACCTGGAGGTACATAGTTCCCATAGAGGTCTAGGTGGAAATGCCCTGTACGCGTAAGTTCCTGGCAACCTACTGGATTCGTTTCTATTATTTCTGTAGCTGTTTTATGTTCTAAATAGGGGTTCAACGTTTGTAGAGCTCGGCCGTTCACCCAAAGTCCGAACCGAGCAGCCGCCTGTATTATGTAGTTGGGTCCGAACCGCTCCGATAGCTCTTCGAGGGAATGGGTCTTCCGGTTATCGAGATCGCTTAATTCCCGGTAGTACTGCTCCTGCCAGAGGAAGTACTCCATCCCTACCCGTTGGGCTGCAGCCATCGCACCCTCAACTTTGTAGAGAGGAACGAAGGGAATATGGAAGGGGCAGAGGGACACCATCAATGTATGGCAACCCGCATCCAGGATCCTTTCGAGGAGTAAGGCAGCCGAATCAGGGTCCTGATACCAGAACCCGTTCGTTTCCAGGTAATCGATCCCTACACCCTCCTCCCGAATCACGCGGATTACCCGCACAAGGGCATCTGGATCAAGAAAAGGTTCTCCACCCCCGATGTGGAAGGACCGACACCCAAGAGAGACGGCTTTTCGGAGAAGCTTCCGTAACACCCTTTCTTCCATATATGCAGATTCTCGGTTGGGCGAAGACTTATAGAGGCAATGGGCGCAAGCAGCGGTACAACGGTACGTCATGATCAATCCACCACCCTTGGAAAGATTACGGATCCACATAAGGCCTGCTCACTCTTCCTGTAGGGACACACCTATCGTTTGGGGCTAGGCAACGAAGGGGGTTTCGGCACGGAGGGCATTGATGGTAAGGAAGGTGTCTTTGGCAACTCCTTGGGAACTTCCTTTGGGAGCGGAGGCGCGATTTTCTGAGCTTCCTTGAGAAGCCGTTCAGCCGCTTCCTTCTTCAAATCGTCGATCCGTTGCTCCGCCTCCTTCTTCTTGTCTTCCAGGAGTTTCTGGTACGCGGATGCGTCAGTAACCTTTCCGCCAAGGGATTTTTCCAGCTCTTCCCAACCCTTTCGAAAGGTTTCGTTCTTGGACAGGTAGGAAGAAAGCTGTTTCCTTACCTCCTCTCGGGCTCTTACCTTCAATCTTTTTTCCTCTTCCCGCAGGTAGGCAGTAAGAGCGGATTTCACTGTTTTATCGATCCCCGAACGAATAACGATGTCCGTCTTACCCGTTGAAGAAACTTGCACAGATACCGTAGCATCCATCTCTTTCGTTTCCTGTAGCACTCCCTGCACTAGATCCTCTAACACCCGGGTAGGGGCAGTAATCGATGCCACCTCCCCGCTTCCTGTGGGAGAACGCTCTTTCACCACTTGAGGTTTTAGTTCCATTAGAAGCCCTTGAACCGTTCCATCCATTCCCCCTGACTTCGGAAACATCAGTTTCAGGTCTGTACGGAGCTTTCCTTCTATCGACTGCACCCCGAAAGTTTTAGGTTCGATCTTGATGGGGACGTGTTCTATCCGGCCAGATACTTCCAGAAGGGTAGAGCTTTCCTTTCGGAGATCCATCTTCCCTTCCAGATCGATCTTTCCAGGGTTTGGGGATTCCCACCGAGCCTTCCAGAGGGTCGGTTTGCCTAGGAGGTCGGGATGACTGGAAAGGTCCCGTAATTCTCCTGTAAAGGAGGGGGAGAATGATGGCGTTTTTCCGACCGAAACGATAGCCTGCCGAAGGGTAAACCGGGGCATGGGCTTAGGACCCGGAAAGGGAATATCCCGTCCTGGGGAACGGCGAACAAGGGCTTTCGAGGGTTTTTCTTCTGCTGATTCCCTACGTTTCAGACTTTCCGCAATCTGAAGGGCCTTCTCTCCATAGCCGTACCATGTTCCCAACTGCTCTTTCGCATAGGAAGCGAAAAAAAGCTCCGCTAGGGAGGCTGCCTCGGAGGGTGCGAGGGAAACTAACGATTCCGCGTAATCCATATCCTTTTTCACCGCGTCCTCCAGGTTCTTTTTTAGGAGTTTCAAGTCCTCCAACCCTTGCCGAGCTTCCTTTTCAAGACCTGTAGCGGTATCCCGTGCCTGTTTCACCCGAGGAATCAGGGCTTCTGCTTTTTGCACTGTCGAAAGAATCTCTTCAGGTTTTGTGAGGGTTCGGAAATCCAAGGATCGAAAGGAGGCCACTTCCCCGCCGATTTTTTCCAGTTCTCCAGTTAGGTTCTGGGCTGAAGCTCGCAACACCTGTTCCTTCTCTTTCCATCGAGACTCCGATTCCACTACCAATCGGGTAGTCTCGAGTTTTCCCACCTGCTCCTTCACCAGGGCTTCCACATCGATCCCCTTCAGAGCTTCCATTCCCTTTGCCGTAAGGGATTGAATGGCGGATTCCGCTCCTCTCACCACCTGTTCCACTGTCTTTCCAGTTCCAGATTCGGCAGCTTTCTCTTTCTCTCGTTGAGGCAGCGCGCCGCTCGTTTTCCGCTCCGTGTTCCATTGGATTCCCTCGATCCGTAGTTCCTCCATCAGAACCCTACCCCGAAGAAGGGCTGCCAGGTCCAGGTCGGCTACCGATGATCCTAATTCGAACAGGTTCCGCATGGGTTTGTCTTTGTCAGCCACCGTTAGATTCTTCCAGGATACCCGAGCCTGGAATGGATCGAACTCCACCCCTTCCACCTCCGCTTTTGCCTGAAAGATCCCTTCGAGGGCTGCCACCATTGCCCGCTCTACAAGTTGATTCCGGAGGAAATAGTAGGAACCCACGATACCTGCAAGGATAACGACTAAAACAGCCACTTTGGGAAAGCTCACCACTCCTCGGTTAGCGCGGATCTCCTTGGCCAAACGCTCAACCCGCTTGCGGGTCTCTGGAGGCGATTCTTCCGGTATTTCAAGATGCACTGTCCCATCCGGCTCCTCCTGGAGTAACGAGTTCAAAAAATCACGCTCCTTGGGCAAATACACGTGCCTTAGAACCTTCTTCTCCCACTCCGCCCGGGTATAAGACTTCTGGAATAAGTTCGGCATCTTCATTGTTACACCCCCTCGGTTAGGCTGAAGATTTTTTTCAATCCTTCCCCGATCCTCACCACCAGGGGCATCTTCAGAATGGCTTTCACAACCGGTAGTTCTGCGATGGCGTCACGGATCTTTGCCCGGTACAACTGGATCAGAAGCCTGACCAACAGGTATATTGGAACCGAGAGGACGAGCCCCACCACAAGCCCTCCCATCACCACCGTGTTATAGAAGCGAGTCAAGGGAAAGAGGGGAAGCAGGTAAAGAGAAGACCAGAAACCCGACAGGGCCGGTATCGTGAGGATGAAGCCTCCTACCAGGTCTAAAAGAGGATCGAACAGAGGAGCCAAGAAAGAGAAGAGGAACAACGCCAAAAGAGCGCTTGGGAAATGCACCTTTAACAGGAAGGTGATTCCCAAGAGCAGAGCGCGAAAGAAGGTGAACCCCGGCTGTAGGGCCATCACGAATCCCAACGCCATGCCTACTGCCACTTCTCCAGGACGGCGGTTGGCGTTAATCACGGAAAAAACCTTCACGATCCATTTCAGCGGCATAGCCATCAATCCCGTTCTGGAATGACTGGCACAAACTTCGAAGGATCCGGAACCATAAAGCCAGCAGGAAACTCCTTTGGTTCAAAGGGCTTCCACGTCTGGTTCCGGCCTAAAAAAGCGATTTTTCCCCGCACGATTAAGTCAGTCCCTTCCCTCCAGATCTCGCACCCGTAGGTTTTAGGCTTTTTGTTCGTATCGTTGCCCGGGTCCATGATGGTGCCCCCACGCCATCGCTTCCCTTTTTCGTCCCATTTCATGTCCCAGATGATGTCCAGTCCACAGAAGGGAGGATTCCCCTTCAAAAAGGGAGACCGAGTCTTCTGCCGGTACAGATCGTCCTTCACTGTTACTC
>JAOABU010000153.1 GCA_026418195.1 Spirochaetota bacterium
AGGTGAGGTTAAACCGAGACCCCCTATACTATAATCGGGGAGGCATGGAAGTGTTCTGTAAAGATTGTTCTCACCCCGAAGACGGAGTCCTTTCTGCAGGAGGGATTGCTTATCTCCAGTATACCCGTTCACTTAGCCTGTCCGAGGCAATGCAGGTACATCTGGAAAAGATATCCTTGCAGGCACTAAAAGGATACGTACTTTCCTGTATACAGAGTCTATCCATGGGGACCCTACAGAGTATACGCACGGCGGAAGGATTTCTATGATCCCTATTACTTGTAAAAGCAAATATAGGCAGTATCGGAAGCTACATCCACCTCGTATGAGGAGTTTCCCGGTATTGTGAAGGAATCCCCTGCCTCAACGGCTTGCCAATCCTTACTCCCGGGAAGTTTGATCTTCAGGTTACCTGTAAAGATAGAAATCCGCTCCTCCCCTTGAGTATTGAAGGTGTATGTTCCCGGTTCCATCACCCCTACGGTGGCAGGACCTTCAGGCCCATTGAATCCTAAGCTCTGTACCTTTCCATTGAAGTATTGGTTATGCTTCATACGAAAAGTACTATACCAAGACCCCGAGACTCTGTACAGATGGATATTCAGTAAGGGAGAGAGGTTGAACCCATGTTCCTCCTTCAATGGGAAGCTTCGAATTGATTCAGTACTTCAGAACAAACTGCTCGCCCATACTCAATCAGCTCTTTAGCCCGATAGAACTCGAATACTGTGGCACAATCCTTTGAGATTTGGATGAGCACATCGGGAGGTGTACGGGTCAGAGCATAGGTGGTAAGCCGATGCTGCATCAGTTGAACCGATCGCATGATCAGATCGAAGTAGCCGATCTTTTCGTCGTTGGATACCTCTTCCTTTAATCGGAAGGGACTTCTATGTCCGAACATTTCATCCCACTTCTTGAAAAGGGCTCGAAATCGCTGGTTCGTGGAACTGTGTTCTTTTGGGAGAGAAGGAGGTGAGTAAGGGATTGGAGCATTCAGATCTACAGCTACGAGTAGATCACCTGGCTTTCGTTCCACATAGTCCAGAGGCAAGGGACTCAGAACCCCTCCATCAACTAGGATCCCTCCCTCTTCATGTACGGGGGTGAACACGAGAGGAATGGCAATGGAAGCTCGAATTGCATGGAGGAGACTCCCCGAGGTGAAAACCCGCTCTTTGTTCCTGAGAATGTCCACTGCTACCGCGGTAAAGGGAAGGGGGAGTTCTTCTATGCGAATATCAGGAATCATCTCTAGCTTTCTCATTTGTTCGAAAACACGTTCTCCTTTAATGAATCCTTCATCGGAAAGGGTAAAGTCGATCATTCGCAGGATATCCAGTTTATCGAATCCCATAATCCATTGCTCGTACTCTTCCAGTTTCCCAACGGCATATAGCCCCCCCACAAGGGCTCCCATGGAACTCCCTGCAATAGCACGTATCTTGTATCCCCGGTCTATTAGTTCATGGATTACTCCAATATGTGCCAGCCCACGGGCACCTCCACTCGAAAGGACTAATGCAATTGAGGGGGAGTGTTTGGTTCTCTGTTTCATGAGACTACCCTAAGGGTTAACAATTTGTTCGTCAAGGATACAAGGAGATCTGGAAAGTTTAGGTCAGGTTGCTACACTATATAGCATGGATCTATCAGAAGAAAGAAAAAAAGTGATCCTTCTCGTAGAGGATGAAGCTATAGTGGCGCTATCGGAAAAAAAGGTTCTCGAGGCGGAGGGGTACAGGGTACAGATTGCTTCCAACGGTGAAACGGCTGTGGAATACATCCGAGAACATCGTATACCGGTAGACTTGGTACTGATGGATATCGATCTAGGACCAGGGATGGATGGTACCGAAGCTGCCCAGCAGATACTAGATATACGGCCTGTCCCCATCCTCTTTCTCACCAGCCATACAGAACGGGAGTATGTCGTAAAAGCCGAGAAAATATCCTCCTATGGGTATGTAGTGAAACATACAGGGGACCTGGTATTGATTGCATCGGTTAAGATGGCGTTCCGGTTAGCAGAGGCAAACCAGAGAATTGCCAGAGAACTAGAGGAGCGGATCCGAGCCGAGAACGCTCAAAAACGAAGCGAATCCCGACTGAAACGCGCAGAGCTAGCAGCGAAACTAGGGAACTGGGAACTAGACCTCACTAGGGGGAAGATCACGGGATCGGAGGGGGCTGCTAAAATCTACGGGTTGTCGGGATCGGATTTTCCCTATGAAGAGGTAAAAAAGATCCCTCTTCCCCAGTTCCGTCCTATCCTAGATAAAGCTTTGAAGGAACTGGTTCAGGAAGGAAAACCCTACGAGGTAGAGTTCCAGATTCGAACCGCCGATACAGGCGAGATTAAGGACATATACTCAGTTGCTTTCTATGAACCAGATCGGCGTATCGTTTTTGGCGTTATTCAGGATGTGACGGCACTGAAACGGACCGAAAAGGCCCTCCGAGATGCAGAGACCTTATGGAGGTTTGCTTTAGAGGGGGCAGGGCATGGGGTCTGGGATTGGCACATTCCCTCGAATCGGGTGTATTTCTCCCCTGCATGGAAGCGCATGTTAGGGTACCAAGAAGAGGAGATTGAAAATCGGTATGAAGAATGGGAAACCCGGGTGCACCCTGAGGATCTTCCAAACGCAGTGAAAGCAATCGAAGATCTTCTGAACCGACGAGTGGAGTTGTACCAATGTGAACACCGGTTACGATGCAAGGATGGCTCTTACCGGTGGATCCTGGACAGGGGAAAGGTAATGGAGTGGGGAAGTGATGGGAAAGCGATTCGAGCCGTAGGTACCCATACAGACATCACAGAACGGGTAGAAGCGGAGGAACGGATACGGTTTCTCCTGCAAGAAAAAGAGCTTCTACTCCGAGAAACCCATCACCGGATTCTGAACAACCTTAGCGTGATTCGGAGTCTCCTATCCTTGCAGGCGAATGAGGTTACATCGCCTGAGGCTGTTCAGACCCTTAGGGAAGCACAGGGTAGGATCGA
>JAOABU010000053.1 GCA_026418195.1 Spirochaetota bacterium
GAAGGTCCAAGGAGGGTAAGAAACTCTCCTGGCTGGACAGAAAGGCTAACATCCCGCGCCGCATACACCACCCCTTTCACAGGATGGGAAAACTTCTTGGAGATAGATTCTACATGCACTGCTACTGCTGCCATAGGGTAACTAACCTCCCATCATCCGTTCTGCCGAGACGATTCCTGGCGTCCGGAACCGGTGAAGAACGCCATTGATGATTCCCAAAACGATGAACACAGCCGCAACAATGAATACAGAAAAGGCAGCTGCCGGTCCTAAGGATAGTTCCGTGATATTTTCTAAGATGCGCACGGTGATCAGGGTCCAATTGATCGATACAAGGAAAATCGTAGCGCTGATGGCGGTCATGGATCGAATGAACACTACCCCTAATCCCGAGAAGAAAGCGGGAAGGATCAAGGGCAAGGTAATGCGCCGGAACGTGATAGAGCTAGTAGCCCCCAAACTTTCAGACGCCTCCTCGATGGATCTGTCGATTTGCTGGAGCATGGCGATGGTGGTACGGATCCCTGTAGCACCATACCGGAATACGTACAGGGCAATGATCACGGTGGCAGTACCTGCCAGTTCTATGGGAGGGCTGTTGAAAGCGATCAGGTACGCGATGCCCACGATGGTACCTGGTAATGCGTAGTTGATCATAGAGGTGATTTCCATCGAAAGCTTCGTGGGGAACTGTTTTCTTGCGGTGAGGTATCCTACGATCACTCCGTACAATCCACCGAGGGGCATACTGAATGCCGCGATGATGAGGGTATCCTGGATCGCTTTTCGGCCCTCGGTAAAGATAATCCGGTAGTGTTCCAGGGTGAACGTGTGATTCGCCCCTAAGGCTCGTACCAGAGAACCGAACAGGAGAAGAGCGTAGAGGTAGAAGATCACGAAGGTGGTTAGGAAACAAAGTCCTACAAGGACCCAACGCACTGGGGTAGAGACGCTATCGAAAGGGGTTTGACCTGCCCCTTTCCCCGTGATGGTCACGTAAAACCGACGGCTGACCCAGTAGCGTTGAAGGAAGAAGACGATCAGCGAGGGGACCAGTAGAACGAAGGAAAGCACTGCACCTCCCTTTAAGTCGAACAGTCCTGTAATCTGCAGGTAAGCCTGAGTAGGAAGAACGGGAAAAGAGTTACCTGCCAGAATGAGGGGCGTAGCGAAATCAGCGAGGGAGGCAGAAAACAATAAGAGGAATGAGTTAGCCAATCCCGGGATGCAGAGGGGAAGGGTGATGGTTCGGAATACTCGAGTACGACTTGCCCCAAGGCTCAAAGCCATTCCTTCGATGTTGGGATCGATCGCGAGGAGCATAGGCTTCAAGGCCAGGTACGCGATAGGAAAATAGGTTACGATTTCTGAGAAAAGGGTGCTCCACAATCCGTATACCGTAGCCCCCTGGATCCCTAGGAGATGGTAGGTAATCAGTCCCCGGGGGCCAAAGGAGAAGATCATTCCTATGGCTGTGGTGAAGGGGGGAGAGATCAGGGGAAGGAGGATAACCGCATCGATAGCTACAGAAAGCCAAGTAGGAATTCGGCTCCGGGCAGCGGTGAAAGCAAAGAGGAAGCCGAAAAAAGTTCCCCCGATTCCCACTAGAGTAGCTAGCCAGAGACTGTTCCGGAGGGCAACCAATTGGTTTGGATCCTTCAGGATGATGAATACCCCGGAAACAGACACCTTCCCGTTTTCAAGAAACACCTCTGCCAGCATTCGGGATAGGGGAAACAGGATGAATAGCCCTAGGAACCCCCAGATGACGAGCACAGCTAAACCCACGGCTGGATCCTTACGGACCCAAGCCGATTGTTTCGCGGTAGTGTCTCCCATTCGAGTGTTCGTTTATTCCCTGTTCAGGGAAGAACTTCTTTGACCCAGCGATCTACCAGTCGTTTACGATGTTGCCCGGCAAAATCAGGGTCGATGGGAAAGATCTTCGCTTCTTTTAGAACGGCTGCCAGACTAGGTTCGACAGCTACGTCTGGATGAGCAGGGAGGAAGTTGATCTTGTACTTGGCGAAGAGGTTTTGCATGGCAGGTGAAGTGGCCCAATCGATCAGTTTCTTTCCTAATTCCGGATTCTTCGCTCCTTTGATTAGAGCAATAGCCTCGGCAGCTGATCCAATTCCTTCCTTCGGGAAACTGATCGTTACATCGTACCCTTTCGCTTTGGTGTCCAGCGCATCCACGATGAAAAATATCCCAGCGGCCGCTTGACCCAATCCCACGGGAAGGGTTCCACCGCCACCACTTTTCGTATAGAGCTGTACGTTGGGTCTTAGTTTCTTCATGTAAGCGAAGGCCTTCTCCTCATCCCTACCATTCACTTCGAGAATGGAAAAGATACGGGTCACGGCGGTTCCCGAGGTGCGGGCATCGGCCATCTGGATCATGTTCCGGTACGCTGGGTTCAGCAAGTCTTCCCAAGAGGTGGGAGGGTTCAGTTTCTTTTCTTTCAGGAACTGGGTGTTGGTCATGAAACAAAGGGGATCATCAGCAATTGCGACCCAGTATCCATCCTTGTGTTTGAAGCGGGGGGCAAGTTTGTCGAAGGCGGGTGGCTTATAAGGTTCAAATACCCCCTCCGCAATCCCAGCGGCATGGGTTTCCACAGGACCACCGAATAGAACATCTACCCGCGGGTTCGCTTTTTCCGCAATAACCCGCGCTAACGCTTCCCCAGAGGAGAAACGGACGAAGTTGACCTTTATGCCTGTGGCCTTCTGAAACTCTTCGAACATGGGACGAGCCCAGTTTTCCGGCCAGATGGAATACACGTTGACCGTATCTGCTCCAAAGACTGGAGAGCTGGCGAATACCAGGACCAGGAAAATCAGGATCCCTGATAGGAACTTAAACGTTTTCATATGTCCTCCTAGGTTACACAAACTTTACGCTGCGCCAACGGTGCTTCTTTATTGTAGGGCGAGGGGGCGAGGTTGTCAAACGGATTGTTCTATATCATCCCTAGCTTCCGAAGCACTCGCATCATGGTTTCGATGTTTTCCCCTTCTACCTCAGGCCTGTCAGGTTCTTTCCAAAGTTCTCGAAGGCGTTCCAGGGTCTGGGTGGATAGGTTCCGATGCCCTGCAGCGACCCTGTTCCGATATTCCTGAAGGGCACGAGAAGAGGCTTCAGTAAGAACAGCCATCGCATTGGGATGAGTCTTCAGGGCGGAAGAAGGGATTTCGTTCAGTACATCCTCTGTCCCATAGGTAGCTAATACTGAGTATTCTTTTGTTGGTTGGGGAACATTGTCGATGATGAAATCCGCCTTTAGGAAGGCTGAGACCGTGAAGGAATAGGCAAACCTTGGAACATCCGCGTCGGTCTTGAAGTACAGGGGCCAGTCGATCTTCTGTTGATGGATGTTCTGGCTGTTCATAGGGACTCTTATTATTTGAGGAGGAGTATCGAGAGGGGTTTCTGACCCATGGAACCCCCAGTGCCCATCCATCCCGATTCCTTTTAGTTCTACGACGTATACATTGGGGTCATCTAGGGCTGCCATCACTTCCCGAGCGTATTGGGCTGCGATCGCATCGTCTTCAGTTGGCCTATCTTTGGGATCTGCACCGGTTCCCATCAGTTCCAGTAGATGGATTCCATCGAGCTTCCCCACAATTTGCTGCAGGGGATTGAAAAAGTAAGTCTCTAAAAGATGGCGGAAGGTGATGGGGAATCGAGGATCCTTCCTCCCTACCGGGTAATCGTCGAACTGATAGAAGCGGGTCTTTTGCAGAACCTTTTGCAGAACCTTATCGTCCCGGCACAGATCAACGAACGATTTATAGAAGGCGAATCCGCTAGGTGCTGCCATGAGCCAGAGAACGGGTTCCTTTCCTGCCGAAGCAGCCTCTTTCAGTTTGCGTGCTACTTCCCGTGCAGAAAACGCCCCCATCCCCGCTTCATCCGGAGTGATGTATACTCGTACTTGACCAGATTTCAATTCTTTCATGAATGGTTCCTTATATTCCTATATGCTACGTGTAGGGAGAGACAAGGTCAATAGAAGGAGCATTGTTGACAGAGAGGAGAGTAAGATTTATAATTAAATGCGTTAACGTTAACGCAAAATGTAAATGCGAAATGTGTATGAATCGAAAGCGACAGATAACCATACGTGAAATTGCAGCGAAAGTAGGTGTCTCCATCGGTACTGTAGATCGGGTCCTTCACAATAGGGGACGAGTATCCCCTGAAACTAGGGAAAAAATCGAAGCCCTTGTCAAAAAGTTTGGATATAGACCGAATCCCTTAGCTCGTCATTTAAAATTAAAGAAAGAGTATCAATTTTTTATCCTTTCCCCTTATAGACATGAGGATTCTGGGTATTGGGGACTGGTATTCAACGGTATCCAACGAGCTGCTGAAGAGCTGAGCCCTTTTGGGATTCATATTTTTTTTAAGGAATTTGATAGGTATAGTAGGGAGTCTTTTTGGAAGACAGCGCATTCTATTTCTCTTGAAGATTGTGATGGCTTACTCCTAGCTCCCATCATACCTTCCGAGATGCTTCATTGGTTGAACGAATTGCCGTCGAATATCCCTTATGTATTCTTCGATGCAACTCTCCCTGATATGTCTCCCATTACCGAAATTGGGCAGGATCCATATAATGGAGGGTTTCTGGCTGGAAAGTTACTTTGCCTGTTTGCCCTCAGGGAACGAGGCACGTATTGTGTGATCGCACCCCATAGTGAAGACTATCATATTAAAAGAAGGATTGAAGGATTCCTCGCTTTTTGGGCAAATCTAGAAGGGTATAGGACAGAGGTGCGAACCTGTTCAGACATGGATCATCAAGAAACAAGAGAGGGGTTCCTGAATTCACTGTTACAAGAAATTCCCAATCCCAAAGGAATCTTTGTAGCCAACTCCTCTGTACATTCTGTTGCAGAAATCTTGAATCGAGACAATTCTTTCCATATCCCCATTATCGGGTATGACTTAGTGCCAGAAAATGAACGCCTACTCCGAGAGGGATTGATCGACGTTCTCATTTCCCAACGCCCTGCGTACCAGGGATATCAAGCGGTCTATCAATTATATCGGCATGTGGTCTTACAACAGGTGATTGAGAAAAAAATTCCTATTCCTATCCATTTCTATTTTAAAGAGAATCTTATTCAGGAGTATTCACCGGATTTAGAATATAAAGAAACGATGTTCGCATTTAACGATTAGGATTATACTCAAGAATAGATCATGTAGATCATTCTAAGGAAAGGAGAAGGGAACTATGCAATCGCAGGAGTGTGTATTAGGAATCGATTTTGGAACAGATTCCTGTCGGGTGGTACTTTTAGAGGTTTCTAATGGCAAGGAAATTGCCTCCCATGTATCCTCTTATCCAAGATGGAAGAAGGGTCTGTTCTGCAATCCGAGGGAAAACCGATTTCGACAACATCCCCTGGATTACATCGAAGCGATGGAGGAAGCGGTTAAAATCGTTCTCCAGAAAGCGGGTAAGGATAGTGGAAATAGAGTAATTGGAATCGGGATCGATACAACTGGATCTACGCCTTGTGCGGTAGACGCGCAGGGGAAACCCCTATGTTTGCAAGCCGAATTCACCGAGAATCCTAACGCTATGTTCATCCTCTGGAAGGACCATACAGCCACTGCAGAGGCTTTTGCCATCACTAAGCATGCGAAGAGTTGGGGTGGGGTGGATTTTACCCGATTCGAGGGAGGAGTATATTCGGCTGAATGGTTCTGGGCCAAGATTCTCCACGTGTTCCAGACGGACCCTCGTGTCCGGGATCAAGCGGTGAGTTTTATGGAGCATTGCGATTGGATGCCTGCCCTACTAACCGGTACAGAATCCTTGAACCAGGTAAAGCGGAGTCGGTGTGCTGCTGGGCACAAAGCCATGTGGCACCGGGAATGGGGAGGATACCCAAGTGTTGAGTTTCTTTCCTCCCTACATCCTGAGCTAGCGCGCATCCAGAAAACCCTCGGTACAGAAACATGGACCAGCGATCAAGTCGCTGGATACCTCACGGACGAATGGGCAAAGAAATTAGGGATCCGGAAAGGAGTTCCTGTCGCGGTGGGTGCCTACGATGCCCACATGGGTGCTGCGGGGGCGGGTGTTCGACCTGGAGTGCTGGTTAAGGTGATGGGTACCAGTACCTGCGATATGACAGTGGGACCTCTCCCTAAAGGTAAAGAACATCCGGTAGAAGGGATATGCGGACAGGTGGATGGTTCCATTCTCCCAGGGTACTTAGGGTACGAGGCAGGGCAGAGTGCCTTCGGGGATGTGTATGCTTGGTTCAAGAGTGTGTTGCAGTGGCCCTTCAAGTTCGTGAATCCGGGGAGAGAACCAAAGGAAGATCTCCTAACCCTGCTGGAACAGGAGGCATCCGAAGTGCCCGCAGGTGCTCTGGGCGTGCTAGGGATCGACTGGATGAATGGTAGGCGTACTCCCTATGCGAACCAGTACCTGAAAGGAGCCCTTACGGGACTGGGGCTGGGTACAGACGCTCCTACGATCTACCGGGCTTTAATAGAAGCCACGGCGTTCGGGGCCAAGGCTATCGTTGAACGGTTTCAGGAAGAAGGGGTCGCCATCGAAAGCATCATAGGGATTGGAGGGGTGGCAAAAAAATCTCCCTTGGTAATGCAAATCCTTAGCGACGTACTGCAAGCACCCATCGATGTGCTCTCCAATGATCAGACAGTAGCTATTGGAGCAGCTCTGTTCGGCGCGCTGGTGGGAAAAGCCTACCCGTCGGCAGAAAAAGCACAGGAGGTGTTCGTTCCTCCCGTAGAACGAACCTATGAACCCCGGAAAGACACTTCTTCAAGCTATCGGGAGCTGTATCACAAGTATTCCAAACTCGGTCGGTTCATCGAAGAGGAATTGACGGAAACAGAGTAAGACTCACTTAGGAAAGGGATTTGACGCTTAATGGGTTTCATCGTATTATTCCTTTCTATTCGGGCATATATGCCTATATGAACGGAAGGAGTATCCAATGAAACGAATCGGAACCGCACTGGTCCTGGCGCTTCTAGTGTGGGCATTGCTAGGAGCCTGTAAACCAGCAGAGAAAAAGGCAGCAGCTGCAAAGGAAGAGACGAACAAGATCGGGCATACCGTCGCACTCACTGGACCTAACGCTACCTGGGGGCAGTCGGAGGCCAATGCATTGAAGATGGCCATTGAAAAGATCAATGCCGCAGGGGGGGTGTTGGGTAAGAAGTTGGAAGTGATCGCCTATGA
>JAOABU010000055.1 GCA_026418195.1 Spirochaetota bacterium
GTGAACTCTTTGGTCATGTGAAGGGGGCCTTTACCGATGCCTCTCAGGAACGAAGAGGCCGGTTCGAGTTGGCGGAGGGTGGAACCATCTTTCTTGATGAAATCGGTGACCTCCCCTTATCGATCCAGGCGAAGCTCCTTAGAGTACTCCAGTCAAAAACCTTTGAAAAAGTAGGTAGTTCTGAAACGATCTCAGTGGATGTGAGAATCATTGCAGCTACAAACCGGGATATCGAAGCGG
The DNA here is from genome assembly GCA_026418195.1 of Spirochaetota bacterium. Classification (GTDB taxonomy): domain Bacteria; phylum Spirochaetota; class Spirochaetia; order DTKZ01; family DTKZ01; genus DTKZ01. The sequence goes on from JAOABU010000055.1 coordinate 241, forward strand.
CTGTAGAGAAAGGAACCTTCCGAAAAGATCTCTACTATCGATTAAATGTATTGCCCCTCTATATTCCACCCTTACGGCAACGAACAGAAGACATTGTTGCTTTGTCCAATTTCTTTTTAAAAAAATTCAATCGGGAAACAAAAAAACAAATTCGGGGTTTTTCTGACCCAGCGATGGAGTTGCTCCTGTCATACTCATGGCCTGGCAACGTTCGTGAATTGGAGAATACAGTAGAAAGGGCTGTGGTGATTGCCAAAGACGAGTTTATCACCCCGCAAGATCTGCTGCTCCCTATGGAGAATCGGGAGAGTCTGGAGCATTATTCAGGGAAACCATTTAGGGAAGCTCTCCTCGCGTTTAAGAAAAGTTTCATTACCCATGCGTTGCAACGGCACAACTGGAACCAGACAGAGGTGGCAAAGGTTCTAGGAATCCAGCGAACCTACCTTTCTAAACTTATCAGAGAACTAGAAATCACCAGATAGAGAAGGAGTGGTACATGACAGAAACAGGGCTTTCACCGGAAAAAGTACAACTGATCGATCGAATCACGGATTTCATCCATAGGTATCGTAGGGTTTTCTGGGGTACACTAATTGGCATTGTTGCAGTATTGATAGGTGTGCTCGTGTATGTGGAGTTTCAAAAGAAGTATCTGGAAGACTCTAGCCGCCGGATTGAGAGTGTCCTCAAACAGGTTACCAAGTATCACAAAGCTAGCGGGGAAGAGAAAGAAAAGATTGAAAAGGAAATTGTCAAGGAGTTGGATACCATTCTTTCTACCTATCCCTCTTACTATGCTGCGGTTCGGGCTCTCCATGTAAAGGCCGACCTAATGTTCGAAAAGAAAGAATACAAAGAAGCTGCCGAACTCTGGGAGACTTTAGCGAAGAAGCATCCCAAAAGTCATCTCGCTCCTATTTCCTTAATGAGGGTAGCTGTATGCAAGGAAGAGATGGGAGATTTAGAGGGTGCGTTGCAAGCCTTGAAGGAAGCGGATACAAAGTATGGTAAATCTTTCCCGGAAACTCCTCATATCCTATTTTCCATGGGAAGGATCTATGAAGCCAAAGGGTCCTATTCTGAGGCAGCCAATGCTTACAATAGGTTGGTAGATGAGTATCCACAGAGTAGCTGGACAAAACTCGCCCGCAATCGTTTGATTTATTTCAAAGTATCCAATATTGCGGTAAAATCTTAGTTAGACTCTGAAAATACAAGGGGGTGTCCTATGGCGGATCGATGGAGCCGAAGGGCGTTCTTTGCTACCCGTAACTTCGGCATTGTCATAGGAATCCTCGTCATTCTTTTCCTACTGCTCCTCAACTGGCTTACCCTGATCCCTGAACGGTTGGAACTGAAGGTGTTGGATCTGCATTTCAACTTGAAGAACATCACCTCTGGGAAGAGGATTCAAGAAGGGGTGAGTCTCACTACACGGAATCCTGACATTTCCCCTGATATTCTGATCCTGGGGATCGATTTCAACTCCCTCACCCAACTGGGGAAATGGCCTTTTCCGCGGTATAGACACGCTCAACTTCTCCATTCCTTTGCCCGTATCCAGAATCAGGATGAACGGGAACGGGCTCTCTTCCTCGATATCTTTTTCATCGAACCCGATTCTAAGGCGTATGACGATGCCATACTGGTGGAAAGTATCCGACAGAATGGCAGGGTGTTTCTAGAGACAGTGTTGGATTTCCAATTTCCTCCCCCTGGGATGGAAGGAGAGTTCTTCGCCCGCCAGGAAACCTTGGTCAAAACCTTTGGAGAAATACGAAACGTGAAAGGGGATTGGCATCGGATGCCTGCGTTCTATGGAGTCCAACCCCCCTTGAAACCCTTTTCGAAAGCGAGTAGGGGATACGGGCATGCCAACTTCCTTTCTGATTACGATTCTGTGTATCGGAGGCAACCCCTTGTGGCAAGGTTTTCTCTGCTTCAAGGCACCCTCTATTGGGAAGACCTTTCCGTTGGAACTGTTCCTTTAGATCCATCCCGATTCGAATGGATTGGATGGGCTGATCGTGATGGAAAGGAACATCCTATCCCATTCCCCCTTACCTCGGAGGGTCTATCCCAGTTGAAGAAAACCTTGGAAGAGAAATCTCCTCCCAAAGCAGAGGATACCAACGGAGATGGGAAACCTGATCGTTTTCGATATGTATTGCGGAAGTACCGGGATTATTTCATTCCCTCAATTACCCTTGCACTAGCCTGTGAGTATTTTCAGGTAGATATTCGAACCATCGAAGTGGAATTAGGGAAGGAAATTGTCCTACCCAATCCCAAACGGTACGATGCCAAGACGAAACAGTACGTTCCGTACAAGGATGCCCTTCGCATTCCCATCAATGCGTATGGCGAGATGTTAGTGAACTTCATGGGACCGCCTTCTAGCGCGTCTCCTGATGGACACCAAACTTTCCCTGTTCGAAGTTATGCCGCTTACGTGGCGCGTGTTCCGGGTGAGGATCCTTCTACCTGGCCCCGGACCAAGGCCGTAGCCAACAAGATCCTGATGGTAGGTCCCTTCACCGAAGGCATGGCTGCCGATCAAAAACCAACCCCTTTGGGATTGATGTACGGGGTGGAGATCCATGCGAATAGCCTCAATACGATTCTGATGGAAAAATTCCTTCAGTATGCATCAGAAGGGGTGAATATCCTCATCCTTGCCGTACTGGTCTTAGGGATCTCCTTCATGGTCTCTCGTCTTTCCACTATCTGGTCATTTGCAGCTGCCTTGGTCACGATTCTTGTTCTCTTTATTGTGGCTACTCTCGTATTCGATTCCTATGCTTACATTCTGAACTTTACTCTTCCAGCCCTCGGTATACTGTTGAGCTTTGTCAGCATTGTAGTATACCGGGCAATGACAGAGGAGCGGGACAAGCGAAGGATCAAGGAGATGTTCGGTAAGTACGTGAGTCCCAAAGTGGTTGAGCAGATCCTTGAGCATCCTCCAGAATTAGGGGGGGTGGATAAGGAACTCACTGTTTTCTTCTCCGATATTCGAGGATTTACCACACTTTCTGAGAGTATGACTCCCCAGGAACTGGTGAATCATTTGAACGAGTACCTTACAGCCATGACCGATATCATTCTCTCGTACAATGGCACGTTGGATAAGTATGTGGGGGACGAAGTGATGTGCTTTTGGGGCGCTCCTTTACCTCAGGAGGATCACGCGATCCTTGCCTGCAAGTGTGCCCTGAAACAGATGGAAGTGTTGGCTCAACTGAATGCCAAATGGCCTCCCGAACGACGAATCGACATTGGAATCGGAATTAATTCAGGCATCATGACGGTAGGTAACATGGGTAGTCCTGGTAGGATGAACTATACTCTGATGGGGGACAACGTGAACCTCGGAGCTCGTTTAGAGGGCACCAACAAAGAGTATCAAACCCATATCATCATCTCTGAATACACCTATGCGTTAGTAAAGGATCGGGTAATAGCCCGAGAATTAGACAACATTCGGGTTAAAGGAAAGAACCGTCCTGTACTGATCTACGAGTTGATCGATGTCCCGGAAGGGTACTGACCCTCTCAATATGGAACGAAGTTGCTTCAGGGGATCTGTCAGAATCATACGTAACCAGCTGTGGTGGATGGTCCTCAGCTTCGGGTTAGAGATCCTAGTTTCTTGTGGGTTGGAAACCTACACATACCTGTATCCTCTCAACACGGATACGATCTATTCTGATCCTACTGTAGGCTATTACAAGTTCACCCACAACACGGACAATGATCTAGATGAGTTTCTGGGGTACGAAATATTCTATAAGTTCTATACTCCAGATTCTAGCGAAATTCTCTCCGATCGATCTAGTTTGGAGAATGTGTATTTAGCCACAGAATCCCCCATCACGGTAAAAAGATTCTCCCGGTTGCGGCTAAAACGGCTCAGTGACCATCGATTATTTGATACTCGGCCCCTGTTAGAGATTCCTATGGAACAACGGGGAACTCCTTGGGTATTCAAGTTCGACTTTTCGCCTCTTCTGAAAACCCCTAAAGAACCCCCTGTCCTTATCTGGTACCAGAGTGATGGGACTACAGAAATTACTCGATTCACCCTATTAAGAAGCTCTCGATTAGAGGCCAAAGAGGAGGAAACCTTTGTTCCGGATCAATTCTTGGAAACGGATCCGGATGTGACATCCATGAATGTAACCAACATCGTTCAGGCAAAAGGGAGAATTGCAGTCGTATTTGCCATCGCAGGATTTGGAAGGAAATTGGATACTACTCCCATATATAGTAACGTAATATTTCTGAATAGAAGTTCTAGCACCAATGATGTACTCGTCATTGACTTACGGCAATAAAGAGGGGTAAAGAGCACGTATGAGTATACCATTCCTGATTGTACTGTTAACGTACCTATCCATCGGATTCGGTTTCGGAATCCTGTTTCATGTTTTCCTTCGACGTCCCTTCATTGGGGGGTTCTGGGGATACACCATTGTAGGAGTCATTGGAGCTGCGTTAGGGGGATTGTTCGATCTATTTCTGAAAGATTACTGGAAATATCTTACCAACCTGTTTGGGCTGATCAATATTTTCCCGCCTTTGATCGGAGCACTGATCCTGATAGGGTTGGCCCAAGGATTCTATAACGCCAAGGATGATTGATTTGGTAATGCAAATTACTTCTGATAATGGATATTCTGTCTACTTCATGGGGTGTTGAGTTCTATAGGATGGCGATTTCATACCCTGAGATATTCTCTCCTAAGGGAAGTATACAGTTCTTCTTTGCTATTTTGAAAATAACAATAGATCCGAGTTATACGAACATCGAACCTAGACGACAGATCTGTATAGATAGATTTAATCAACGATTGTTTTCCAGAAGGTAAATCATAAATGTATAGGAAAGATTGTTCAATCAAAAGATCCTTACTAGCAGAAAAAGAAACAAAACAGTCTTGCAAACCCGTATG
>JAOABU010000067.1 GCA_026418195.1 Spirochaetota bacterium
GGGAATGGAGTGGCCCGTCGGAGATTACTGTTTTATCACCTTCAACTCCTTACACATACGCCCTTGGCAGAGACACCTCGAATCCAAAGGTGCAGTCCGTTAAATGGGAACTCGTATCTTCAACCTCAGCCGTAGTAAAGAGCGGAACTGTGTCTAATCCTACGGATAGAGAGATCGAGTTCACTGTAGATTATGCTGGCCTGTCTAACGGCACGTATACACTGAAAGCCCACATTATATATGGACAATACAACTGAAGTTTTTCCCTACACCATTAGGATCAATGTAAACACCTCGGGAGGGGGTACTGGTTCAGGGGGTACAGGGGGTAGCAACTCCTACCTGTACGAGGAAACCTTCGATACAGTGACGATCACGAATAATTCAGGTGCTTCTTACTGGTATAAACCTTCAGGATGCACAGGAATAGTACAGGTGGTAAACGATCCTACGGGAGCGGGTAAGGGGAAGGTGCTGGAACTAAAAGACACCATCATTTCTGTTGGAGACATGGGGGCCATCGTGTATTCCCCGGTGATCGATTCCCTGAAGAATGAAAATATTGTAGGGAAAACCCTGGAACTCGATTTCTACTTTGCCAACGATGTGGGAGGACGGTGGTTCCTCCTAGCCAAGACCCATCAGCAGGCCTTCATCATGCACGATCCGAATGGAAAAGTAGACGCATACGCATCAGGTCAACATAGTTATATTGATGTTTCTTCCTACTGGAACAGCTGGCTAAAACTCAAGGTGGAGTTCCAGAGCGGAGGTTACAACGTGTACGTGTACAACGGCTCGACCCCTGTAGGGCAAATCTTGGGAAAACCCAACAACTCCGAATCGTACGATGCATATTCTTCGTTTCTGAACTCGAGCACCGCGGGAAATGGCCGCCTCTTTTTCGGTAGCTGGTTCAGTAACCCGGGATGTCTGGACAATTCCTATGGACATACTTATATAGACAACATCCGGGTATACTGAAGAATCATGGAACCATCCATCTGCATCGAGATGATTTATCCCGAACTCTCCTACGAAGAGCGGATCGAAGCCGTAGCCAGGTGTGGATTTCGTTACATTGAGTTCTGGTCCTGGAAGGACAAGGACCCGGTGACTGTTCAACAGGCGTTACAGCGAACGGGTATACGAGTTTCCAACTATAGTGGGCAACGAAAGGGAGACCTAATCCGTGAGGAACAGCATCCCTTGGTGGAAATGGATCTTCAGGATGCCTTACGGTACCAGAGGTACTTTTCTAGCCCAACCCTAATGGTACTAGCGCAGGAGCTAGGAGAACAGGGGAGGGTAGTTAGGCCCATAGAAAAAGAAGCGGGAGAAAAGGAAATCGAGATCCTAGTGAAAGGAATCATCCGACTCTTAACGGTAGTGGAAAGGGAGGATCAAAGAGGAACGACGTTAGTGTTCGAACCCCTCAATACTCGGTTGGATCATCCGGGATATGCGATCTCTTCGATGGAAACAGCTGAACGGATCTATCAACTTGTTCTAGCAGAATATGCTACCTCCAGAAACGGACGTCGACCCGATTTTGGTATCCTTCTGGATCTGTACCACCAGGGTATGTCAGGGGACGACCTTCTATCCCTCATTCCTCGATACCTTCACTGCGTACGGTACATACACGTAGCCGATGTGCCGGGTAGAGGCGAGCCGGGAAGTGGAACAGTTGACTGGTTGAGTGTGTTACGAACCTTGCAGGAATCTGGGTACGATGGATTTGTGGGATTCGAGTTCCAACCCTCTCAGTCCAGTGATCGAGCTCTGGAACGGATTGCAGATCTCTGGAGTCGCTTACGATGAATCCTTTTCGATATAGAAAGTTTACTCTTCTTATCGTCGCTGGGTTTGCGTTTCTTTTGGGTTTATTCGGTTCTTGCGGCTTGAACGGTGGGGATCCCTCCCCTCGAAATATCATCCTTTTCATCGGGGATGGTATGGGCGAAGCCCAGGTAAGAGCCGGTTCTTACTATGCCACAGGAATGGAAGTAGGATTATCCTTTCAACAGTTTCCAGTTTGTAGCAGAGTGACTACCTTTTCAGCGGATAACTCGATCACGGATTCCGCTGCGGCAGCCACTGCAATCGCTACCGGGAAAAAGGTGAACAACGGAGTATTGAGTGTGGCAATACCGGGCGATGGGAAACCGTTAGAAACTATCCTGGAATTAGCAAAAAAACAAGGTAAACGGGTCGGTATCGTGACTACGACTTCCCTTACCCATGCGACACCAGCGGCTTTTGCTGCCCATCAGCTTTCCCGCACCGATGGTTTTGCCATCGCTCAACAGATGCTGTATGGAACAAAGCCCGATCTTCTATTCGGAGGGGGAGGGGAGGGGATGGATCCTGCCTTAGCACAGGGGGCAGGGTATCGAGTCGTTACGAATAAGCAAGGGATGGTGGGTCTAACATTTGAAGATTTACCCGTATCGGGTCAATTTGGCATTTCCCATATGCCGTATGAATATGAAGGGTTGGGGGATCTTCCCCATCTATCCGAGATGACCCGGAAAGCGTTCGAGCTCTTATCGCAGGACACGGTTGGTTTCTTTCTTGTCGTAGAGGGGGGGCGGATCGATCACGCTGCCCACAGGAACGATATACAACTCCTTGTAAGGGAAGTGATTGAATTTTCCCGAGCGATAGAAGTAACCTTTCGATGGGCTAAGGACAATTCGCGAACTTTAATTGTGGTTACATCAGATCATGAGACAGGGGGATTACAACTTCAAGGTTCAAGCGAGAAGGGACAATTACCGGAAGCCCATTGGACTACTACCGGGCATACGGGAATGGTTGTACCCTTGTACGCATGGGGACCTGGTTCCGAATCCTTTAAAGCGAATCTAGACAATACGGAGATTCATACTATTTTGTATGATATTTTAACTAAACCTTGAGTAAAGGTTCCTGATCCTAACCTTGTACGGGAGCGAAGGTAGATGAATGGTATATACCATACAAGGTGAGGTGGGGAACTATCTCGTCGAACAATCCTTGCACGTGTTTAAATAGCCTGCTGTACCCCCCAGAAGCATACACACGCACAGGGCCTTGAAGTTCTGCCTTCATGCGATGGATCAAGTGCTCTACCAATCCGATGTATCCATGAAGCACCCCTGATTGGATTGCATGTACTGTGTTTTTTCCCAATACAGTGGAAGGAATGTTAAGTTCCACCTCAAATAGTTGAGCAGTATCCCGGCTCAACGCTTTTACAGCACTTCCGATTCCTGGAGCGATAGCTACCCCAGCGATTTCTCCCGCTTTGTCCTCTGTGCCCTTTGGTGCTTTTGATCGATTCCAGCGATAGGTTTTGAGCCCCTGTACTGCCGTAAAGGAGAGGGCTGTACCGAAATCAACCACAATACAGGAATGCTGGCATCGGATGAAAGCTTCTAATGCGTTGGCCACCAAATCGGAGCCGATTTCATCGGGGCTTAGAACCTTAATTGGAAGGAAGGGGTACAGGGAGGGGCCTAACAGGGCGGGAGGTTTACGGGTAAAACGGTAGCAGACGTTTGATAGGACATCGGTTAAAGGGGGTACTACAGATGAAAGTATAGCTTCATCAAAGAGAGGATCCCGAATTGTGGGAGGGAATCCTTGTTCAGCGAGGATGGACCGGAAGAGGGCGCAGTATTCATCTTCTGTTTTGTGAATATGAGTATGAAGTCGAAATCGGAACTGTAATTCGTCGAATCCAGAAAATATCCCGCAGGTGATATTACTGTTACCTATATCGATTACAAGCGTTCTCATGCTAGGAAGTATATAGCTGAAGGATCGGGTATGGTAAGTTCCCCCAAAAGATCCTCTATGGTTTCATTTTCTCTATTTCCTGATCCAGTGGAGGGAGTGTCTTCGGGAAGCCATAGGAATGCAATTCCATCCGGTGATTCCTTGGCTTTTTTCTTAAGAATCCCAAGCAGTTTTGATACCCTATTTAAGTTCTTCTGACGTGAAGACGAGTGAACTCCAATTATTGCGGCACTCACTCCCAGTAAAGGGAACTTACGGAACTTACCGTTGCGATCTTTAGCCCGAAGGTATCCACGAGCTCTGTCTTCAGGAGCATAAAAAGCGGATGCGTCCTGAGAGAACTTAACACGAAGATTTCTTATTTTTTTTAGGGATTCCTCCAAGGATTCTGTCAGGGGAATACCCGCAAAAAAATCATCTCCTCCAATGTGGCCTACGAACCAGCCTTCCAGCCGCTCATACTCACGCAAAAGATCGGCGAATAGAAGGATTACTCGGTCACCCTGTCGAAACCCGTACGTATCGTTGTAAGGTTTAAAGTAGTCAAAATCGAAATATACGTATAGTCCTTCGTGAAGCGGATCCGAGAGGGTCTCTTGAAGATACTCATTCACCTGCAAGTTCCCTTTCATCTTAGTAAGAGGATTCTGATCTCTTGCTTCCCGAAGTTCCTTTTCATGTATCAATTGGAGTAACGCACGTTGGCTTA